>DYEX01000001.1 GCA_020725525.1 Desulfovirgula sp. | reverse complement strand
GGCACTGCTCATTAACGCACTCCAGCTCTTCCCGTTCGTCCCGTCCCCTTTTGATGACCAGGAGGCTGCCGCAGCGGGGACATTTTTCGCCGGATGGTTCGTCCCACACCACAAAATCGCAATCGGGATAGCGGCTGCAGCCGTAAAACTTGCGGCCTTTTTTGCTGCGCCGGACCACCAGTTCACCCTCACAATGGGGACAGGGCACCCCGGTGGGCTCCAGCAGGGGCCGGGTATTCCGGCATTCGGGGAAGCCGGGACAGGCCAGAAATTTCCCGTAACGGCCCATTTTGACCACCATATTCCGGCCGCATTGCTCGCAGATTTCACCGGAAACTTCGTCGGCCACGGTTACCTGGCCAATCTCCTCTTCCGCCCGGGCCAGGGTTTCCTGGAAGGGGCCGTAAAAGTCCTCCACCACCCGCACCCAGTCTATCTCCCCTTCCTCTATCCGGTCCAGGCTTTCCTCCATTTGAGCGGTAAACTCCACATCGATAATATCGGGAAAATGCTTTTTCAGTAAATCTACCACTACCATTCCCAGTTCGGTAGGGACAAGGTGTTTTTTCTCCCGTACCACATAGCCCCGCTTGATGATCGTTTCCAGAATGGGGGCATAGGTACTGGGCCGCCCGATCCCCTTTTCCTCCAGAGCCTTCACCAGGGTGGCATCGGTATAACGGGGCGGCGGCTGGGTAAAGTGCTGTTTGGGCGTCAGGGACTTCACTTCCAGAGCCTCCCCTTCGGAAAGGGCGGGCAGAACTCCTTCCTCTTCCTTTGTTTCGTCATCCCGGGACTCCACATAAACACGGGTAAACCCGGGGAATTTAACCACCGAACCGGTAGCCCGGAAAGTATAGCGGCCGCCGGCAATATCGATGGTGGTGGTATCGATAATGGTCGGGCTCATCTGGCTGGCCACAAAGCGCGACCAGATTAATTTATACAGCCTGTACTGATCGGGGGTGAGGTACTGCCGGATGGCCTCGGGTTCCCGGCTCACGGCGGTGGGGCGGATGGCTTCGTGGGCGTCCTGCGTACGCCCTTTGGCCACCACCTGCCGGGGCTTTTCGGGTACATACTCGGGACCGAACTTCTCTTCTATGTAGGCCCGGGCATCCATCTGGGCCGAAGCTGCCACCCGGGTGGAGTCTGTACGAATATAGGTGACCAGCCCCACGGGTCCCTCCTTACCCAGTTCCAGCCCTTCGTACAGCTGCTGCGCCACCATCATGGTTTTGCGGGCGGTGAAATTGAGCTTGCGGTAGGCCTCCTGCTGCAGGCTGCTGGTGGTAAAGGGCGGAGCCGGCTGGCGGTTTTTCTCCTTGCGGGTAATTTTAATTACGCGGTAGGAGACCCCTTTTAACTCCTTCAAGATCTCCTCAACCTGCGCCTGGTTGCTTATTTCCGCTTTTTTGTCCTCAATCTTGTGCAGTCTGGCTTCAAAAGGATCCTTTCCCCGGCGGGTAAATACGGCCGTTAAGGTCCAGTATTCTTCGGGGACAAAGGCGTTAATTTCCTCTTCCCGGTCGCAGATCAGCCGCACCGCCACCGACTGTACCCGCCCCGCAGAAAGGCCCTTTTTTACCTTCCGCCACAACAGGGGGCTCAGTTTATAGCCCACCAGCCGGTCCAAAATGCGGCGGGCCTGCTGGGCATTCACCCGGTTGTAATCGATGGGCCGGGGCGCTTTCACGGCATTTTGTACGGCCTGCCTGGTAATTTCATTGAACTCAATACGGCAGGGCGCTTTCTCGTCAATTTCCAGCACGTTGGCCAGATGCCAGGCAATGGCCTCCCCTTCCCGGTCAGGGTCGGATGCCAGCAATACCCGGTCGGCCTTTTTTACCGCTGTCCTCAGCTCTTTGATGATTTCTCCCTTACCCCTGATGGTAATATACTTGGGCGCAAAGCCGTGCTCCACGTCAACCCCGAACTGGCTTTTGGGCAGATCCCGCACGTGCCCCATGGAGGCTTTGATGGTATATTTTTTACCCAATAATTTGCCGATGCTCTTGGCTTTGGCAGGGGATTCTACAATTACCAGCGTTTTAGACAAAGACAGCCACCTTCTTTTCCGGGTTTAACCGCTATATAAGTATATTAACCCCACGAATCATTTTTAAAAATGTATGAAGACCCCGGTACTTTAGAACCGGGTGGGCTTTTCGCGCCGGGCATAGAGGCGGCCCGGAAACTGCCTGGCCAGGCCCTTGACTTCCAGAAACATCAGGGCGGACAACACCTGCTGCGTGGCCAGCCCCGTATTTTCAATAATTATATCCACCGCCACGGGGTCGCCAGACAGCACCCGGTAAACCGCTTCTTCATCGGCGGTAAGCCCGGGCATTACCGGCGCCTGCAGGTGTTTTGCGGGAAAAAGACGGGTGATACCCAGTTCCTCCAGGATATCCTCCACACTTTCCACCAGCCGGGCACCCTGCTTGATTAACTGATTGGGGCCGCGGCTTTGCGGGCTGGTTACGGGGCCGGGCACGGCCATTACATCCCGTCCCTGCTCCAGGGCCAGGTCGGCTGTAATCAGGGCGCCGCTTCTTTCCGCCGCTTCCACCACCACCGTGGCCCGGCACAAACCGCTGATGATCCGGTTGCGTACCGGAAAATGCCATGCTTCGGGGGGAGAACCGGGGGGAAACTCGCTGATCACCGCCCCGGCTTCGATAATGTCTTCCATCAGCCGCCTGTTTTCCCGGGGGTAAACCACATCAACGCCGCAACCCAGCACGGCCACCGTCCGTCCCCCGGCTTCCAGGGCCCCCCGGTGGGCGGCGCTGTCGATCCCCCGGGCCATGCCGCTGACCACAGTCACCCCTGCCCGGGCCAGTTCCCCGGCCAACTTCTCGGCCACGGTCACCCCATAGGGGGTGGGCCGCCGGGAACCCACCACGGCTACCGCCTGCTCACCGGCCGGCGGCAGGCTGCCCCGGATAAAAAGGCCCGGCGGGGGATCAAAGATTACCCGCAACAGGTGGGGGTAACCCTTTTCGTCAGAGGTAATATAGGTTATGTTCAGCTCCTGTAACCGGGCCACCTCTGCCTGGAGATCCAGTTCAGAGCGGCAGCGCACCAGGTATGCTGCCGCCCGGGGCTCAAAACCGCCCCTGGCGACCAGATCTTCCCCGGAAGCCATCCAGGCCGCCCGGGGGGAACCAAACCGTTCTACCAGATTCCAGATGCGCCTGGCACTCCCGGGCAGGAGATATTGCCAGCCCATCCAGTAGACTTTCTCATCCACCATGCTCACCTCGGGTTGAAAAGGCATTCGGGAAAGAAAGGTAAAACTCCTGCCCCAAAGGGAAAAAACTTTTTCTTTTCCCTGTTTTTCCATACTGAAAAGATGTTAAATCCGGCCGGGTCCAGGTTCAAGGTGATGAAATCATCGCTGTGATCGAGACCCCTTATGCCCCAAACAGACATCAGGCTGCATCATTTGATGCAGCCCTCAGCCGGTTTTTACTTTGGATTGGGCCAGCAGAAGAAGCCATCCCCAAAGAACAGTAAGATCAAAATCAGGAACAGGATGAAGGAAAAGTAACCGCCATGGGGATAGGAACCGCCCATCAAACCCCCCCTTACTTTTAAATTGCTCCTCAACCAGGCTTACCGGGGGCTACCGCAGAAAAACCCATCTCCGAAAAATAGTAAGATCAGGATCAGGAACAAGATGAAAGAGAAGTTTGCTGGATAAGCACCGCCCAAACCATAACCCATTTGGAGTCCTCCCTTCAGTCTTTGGTACCATATTATGGAGCACTCCCGGCAGTGGTGACAGCTTAAAAAAATTTTCTATTCGTAAAGATAATGGCAATCCCGGGGTGATTTGTCAGGGCGCAATCCGCGGTAGCTGCAATGCCGCAGCAGGCCGCCGGCGGTTAAGGTGAGATACTCCACGGCGCAAACCAGCACAGGTTCCACCGCGATGGTGCGCCGGGCCTCTACCGGCGGCAGGACCAGAACGGGCCGGGGTATAACGAAGCGGGGAAACAGTTCCAGCAGGTGTTCCTCCTCTTCCCGGCTGAACCCCGTACCTACCTTGCCCTGGTAAACAAGCTCCTCGCCCCGGTAGCCACTCAATAGCAGGGCACCGAGACGCCGCCGGCCCCGCCCCACCTGGTAACCGCAGATGACCAGATCGGCCTCCCTGGTGTGGCGGAATTTGCGCCAGTAAGGGGAACGCCGGCCGGGGAGGTAGGGGCTGTCCAGGTGCCTGGCCATGGCCCCTTCCAGACCCCGGGCAACGCAGGCGGCAGTAAAGGCCCGGCCTTGATGCAAAACAAATTCGGACACCAGCACCTGGTCACCGGGCTTAATCATTTCCGCCAGGAGTTCCTTGCGGCGGCGCAAAGGTTCGTTCAAAAGGGAGCGGCCACCGGCGTAAAGCACATCGAAAGCCATAAGAATGAACCAGGCCAAAACTGACCGCCCCTTTCCAGATGGGACGCAAACGCCGCCACCCCCAGACAAAAAATATTATTACCGGCCCACTTTTAAGCCAGGATGGCCTTAATACTGATAAATTATGAAGTTATCCGGCAAGCCCTGCCGGACATGCAAACAGCAACGTGGTATGCCCTGGGAATTTTTGAAAGCCCAAACGGTTATAATAGAAGTTAAACATGTGTACCGGCAGGGGTGGTTTGATATGGATTTTTACCCTGATAGAGTAATATTTGAACAGGACGCCCTGGAATATCCTTTAGGTAAATCCCTCTGGGAATCATTTAAGCGGGCCGACATTGAGGTGATTGTGACCCGTTCCCACAACAGGATAACCGGCATTCCCGGAAAAAATCCGCAAGAAGCTTATAGAGAAGCTAAGAGAACACTGGTATTTGGCGTGAGGAGGACTCTTACCTTTCAAACCTGCAAACCGTCGGCCCACTACCAGCTGCCATTGACCACTTCCTGCCCCGGAAAGTGCGAGTACTGTTATTTGCTCGGCAGCCTGCCCAATAAGCCCTACATCAGGGCTTATGTGAACATTGAAGAGATCCTGGAAAAAGCCCGGGATTATATGGTGAAAAGGCAGCCCGAGGTAACCATATTTGAGGGATCAGCCACTTCCGATCCGGTTCCGGTAGAGAAATACACCGGGGCGCTGGCCAAAACCATCCTCTTTTTTGCCGTGCAGGATTATGGCCGCTTCCGTTTTGCCACCAAATTCACCGAAATTGATTCACTGTTGATCTTAAAACACAACAAACATACAACCATTCGTTTCAGTTTAAACACTGCCAGGATCATCAAATCTTATGAACACGGGACGCCAATGTTAGAACAGCGGTTGAAGGCAGCCAGGAAGGTACTTGAAGCAGGTTATCCCACGGGGTTCATCGTTGCTCCCATCTTTGCCTACCCCGGGTGGGAAACGGAGTATACAGAACTGCTGGAACTGATCCGGGCAAATTTTTCCGGCTCTGATGCCCTGTCCTTCGAGTTTATCACCCACCGGTTTACCGTACGGGCAAAAAACAGAATAAAAACGCTGTTCCCCAATACTGTTTTACCCATGAATGAAGAAAACAGAAAGTTCAAGTTCGGTCAGTTTGGTTACGGGAAATATGTCTACGCCCCGCAGTTAATGCACCGTTTAAAGGAAACCCTCGTTTCGAAAACAGAGGAACTGTTTCCCGGAGCAAAGATCGATTACTTCGTCTAACCCGAAACGTAAGTGTTCAGCCAACCCGCTTAAGGAACGGCCCAGCACTCACCACAATATGACTCTGCTCCCGGTGTTTCAGGTTTAATTGACAAATCAGGTTTTGGGAAGAACTAGTATTCCAGTGAGTGCTGGGTCCCGCTCATTCCCTGGCTTCCGCGTAAGATGTGCACCGCGGCTCGCTTCGGTCCGCCCAGCAAACAAAAGGGCGGCAGGCCGTCCCGCCAAATACGGCCGGGAATGGCCGCCGCCCGCTATATTTTTCTGGAAGTGCTAAATAAACTTTTTACTTACCTTTTCCCCATTGTAAGAGAACAGCACCTTTTTATTGTCGATGACCGTCTCCAGGTGCACCGGCCGCCCCCAGAGGCGGTATACGTACGGTAAAGTCTTCTCCAGATAAAACACATCCAGCTCCAGGCCCTCGTAACAATGTTTCAGGTATAAATCGCCCCGCCTGTTAAAATCCCCGTCTTCCACCACGATATAGGGATAACCGCCGTTGGTCAGGGTGGAAAGGATGCCGTCTTTGACCTTTTCCCAGTCTTTGTCCGATACCTTCCAATCGTAGCCCACCTTCTTATAGAGATACAGGTCCATTTCTTCAATCAGTTCTCTGGTCAGGTAGTTCCTCAGGAAGGAAATATCATTTTCCTGTTCCCGCACCTCGAAGATCTTCTGTCTTCCCTCACCGCCGGGGCGGTTGTATTTTTTCCTCTCTTCCTCAGTGGGCTCGTTCCAGCGCCTTTCAATGTCTTCAAAAATTTTCAACCCCAGGTGATAGGGGTTCAGGCTCACCCGGGAAGGTTGAATTACCCCGGCATGCATTTTGGCAAACTCTACCGCTTCTGCCTCAGTTAGATCTATTTCCCGCATAATGCGCAGGTGCCAGTAGGTGGCCCAGCCTTCGTTCATAATTTTTGTTTCCAGCTGGGGCCAGAAATAAAGCATTTCCTGACGGATTACGGATATAATGTCCCGCTGCCAGTCGTCCAGATCCCGGGCATGTTCCATAATAAACAGCAACAGGTCTTTTTCCGGCTCCGGGGGAAACTTCCTGGGTTTCTCACAATGTCCGGCGCATTTGGGCTCATCGAGCTCCCACAGGTCATCATAGGAGGTTTCCTCCCGGTGTCGTTTTCCGCACTTCCTGCCCCGGCCGCAGGCACAGGACCCTTCTTCCTTTTCCTGCCTTTTCTTTTCCCGGCCGGCCTTTATGAAATGATAGGGGTCTACGTGTTCCTGGATGGAAATCACCGCATCCAGAAAGGCTTCTACCCTGTCCTTGCCGTACTTAAGCTCGTAACCGCGGAATCTCTCGGCCGCACTGGCCATGGACTCCACCATATTGCGGCTGGTATGCTTGAAGTAGACGTTGTTTTTAAAAAAGTCGCAGTGGGCCAGCACGTGGGCGATAACCAGCTTGTTCTGGACCAGGGAATTGCCTTCCAGGAGAAAGGCGTAGCAGGGGTTGGAGTTTATCACCATTTCGTAGATGCGGCTGAGGTTGTAATCATACTGGGTCTTCATTTTATGATAGGCCTTGCCAAAGGTCCAGTGGGAGAAACGGGTGGGCATGCCGTAGGCCCCAAAGGTATAGATGATATCCGCCGGGCAGATTTCAAAATACATATCATAAAAGTCCAGACCAAATTCCCGGGCCCTGGCGGTGATCTTTTCCACGGCTTCCGAAAGCCTGCGCAGCTCTTCTCCGGTCACGTTAAATCAACCTCCAGTTTCCTGGTACCAAAGAATGTTCCTGCTTATATAGATTATGTGGGAAGCCGGGGCGAGTTGTCTTTAAACTCAAAAAGTCCCGGGACTCTGTAAAATAGTTCTTACCGGGGCTAAATTTTCCTGATCACTCCTCCTGTATTCCCGGACACTCAGATTCAACACAAGCCACCATGTTTTTCCCTTCCTTTTTTGCCTTATACATGGCCCTGTCAGCTTGAGCTATCAGGTCGCTTACACTGGCATTTCCCCTGCCGCTGTATTCCGTAGCCCCAATACTGGCCGTGACAACCACGTCCATTTCTGGCAATAACCTCTGCCCTGCTATCTGGGATCTTATACGCTCCAGGGCAATCTGCGATCTATTCAGGCTGGTATCCGGCAGTATAATAATAAATTCCTCTCCACCGTACCGGACCACCTTATCTGCAGCCCGCAAAGCCTTCTTTATGATGCCGGCCGCAGCACATAAAACCTGGTCACCCACATGGTGGCCGAACCGGTCATTTATCGCTTTAAAATCATCAAGATCCAGCATGGCAACCACCAGCGGCTTTTCCTTTCTCTGAGCTTCTTTAAGGAGCTGGTTCAATAACGGGTATAAAGCGAGCCTGTTATACAGTCCCGTAAGCGGATCGTGTTCTATCCTGTCTTTAAGCTCCAGAAGAAAACTATCAATGACCACCAGTATTTGAGCCAGGAATTCCGTAGCGCGATCTATGTATATCCACTGGACGGAATCGCTATCCCGGCGGATGCCCATTACCTCCCGGAGTGCCCTGGTGTGGATATCCAGAATGTTTGCCGCCTGAACATGTTTCTCATCCAGGCTGTGTGTCAGGTCCTGATAGGCTTCCACAAGCACTCCTTCGGTTCCGCCCTCACACACATATCGTTCAAGGTAATTTTTATAAGTATTATAAAAGGCCTCTGAAGCCAACTCAGGTGCACCTCCTCCCCACCAGTACGCTGGCATCGTCTTCCGGAACACCATATTTCTCCATTATCGTAACCGCCAGGTATAAACCATCCTGTTGCCACAGATGCCCGTCACCCCGGTCGGGCACAAAGCTACGCCTTATTCCATCAGAACATACTATTAAAAGAGCATAATCATCAATCCTTACATTCCGGATAAGCGGCACAAGCCTCCGCCCTCCCACCACCCCGGGCTGCCCCGGCAAAAACTCCAACCTTTGATCACCAATCACCCAGCCCCTTATGTTCCCCACCAGGATATAACTTAGAGTCGCATTGTCCAGGGTACCGAGGAAGAGGGTACATCCCCGGATTCTGGCAGCAACCCCTTCGATATCACCGTACACACCCGGCAGGTCTTCTTTCCGTTCTTCCAGAACTCTGTGCAGCCCTTCCGCACAGCGATGAGCTTCTTCACCGTGCCCCAGCACATCCACTACCGAAATAAAAAGTTTATCATTTCCTTTATATGCACAACAAAGGTCTCCGCCCACCGGATAGCCTGTCCGCGGCCTCCAGCACGACCAGACCTCCCAGCCGTGACCGGCCGCCGTGGCCTGTTTAAAGAAAGTCAAAATGCACGCCTCCTCTTCTCCGTAATAACCACCGTCCCCTTACCCACTTCGGAGTGAATGGCAAAGGAATCCATCAGACGTTTTACTCCCGAAAGGCCTATACCGAGACTGCGCTCCCAGGTGGTATAGCCCCGCGTCAAGACCAGCTCGATATCAGGAATACCGGGGCCACGGTCGGCGGCAATTACTTCAATGCCCGGACTGTCCCCGTCCTCCAGCCGCTTTCTTATCATTATCCTGCCCTGCCTGGCGTACCGGTAGATATTCCGGGCCAGCTCCGAAACCGCAGTGGCTATCCTGGTAACATCAGCCAGGGAAAAGCCGATCTCCTGGGCCAGTTGTTTGGCCATCTGCCGTGCTACGGCAATGTCTTCCTCTCGAGTAATGCGGACCACTATATCGAACTCCTGCGCCGGACCCTCAATTATGGCAGTTATCCTTTCCTCATACACCTTTATCCCTCTCCTGGAAAGAGCCGGCCAGTACCAGGGCATGTTCCAGATTCCGCGCCACCGCAACCTCCTGTAGCACCACACCCATCTGGGCCAGAGTCAGAGCCACGGGGGGTTGAATGCCGCACAATATAGTGCGGCACCCCATGAGGCGGGCCATGGCAGCCGTTTCCGAAAGGGTGTATGATATATAGCTATCAATCACTTCCACCATCCTTACATCCAGTATAACCGCCCTGGCCCTTGTCCGCTCGATTTCCTTCAAAAGCTGCTGCTGCAGTCGTCCTACCGTCCTGTCGTCCAGGTCGATCTGGATGGGCACCAGCAGGTAGCCGCCCACGCGCATGATGGGCACAACCCTGTCCTCAAAGCTCATCATCTTCACCGCTTTCTTCCAGCCTGCCGCCCGCCAGGCTTAAGGCCAGCTGCCTGCGCCTCTTCCTCTCTTCCATGGTTATGGCTATCCCCCGGCGGAGAGCGTCCTCCAGGTCCCTGGCAACAGTAACCATCTGGAAGTCTACCCCCAGTTTGACGAGGGTATGGGCAACCTCCGGCTTGATACCGGTAAGAATTACCTCAGCACCCAAAAACTTTATGGCGTTAAACATCTCCATAAGAAATCCCCCGACCACCGTATCGATCATGGGGACACCCGTAACATCCACCAGCACCACTTTCGCCCTGACGGAACTAACCCTGTTCAGCAATCTCTCCGCGATATTCTGGGCACGCTGGCCATCCAGGTTTCCAATCATGGCTACCAGTAAAATATCCGTCCATATACGAATTATCGGGGTGGCCAGTTCCGAAAGCATCTGGCGGAGCTGCACTAAAATATGCTCATTTTCGCGCCGCATCTCCCCGGAAACCTTCAATGCGGCCCGGAGTATATCAACAGCCGGGAAAGAAGCGTGTTCCCCTGCAATATGCCGTATTTTCGCCCCTACTTCTTCTTCACCCAGCTCTTCAATTAAAGACCGCAGGGCTTCAAATAAGCCGCCTGCTGCTTTATTGCTCAACGCTTCCTCCATGACCCGGCGCCACAGGTCCTTTTGCCTGCCGTCTGACACAAGGCCATTGACGATCTCCGTTACTTTACCAGCATCCATGAATACTTCCCTCCATTATTCGCAACCTGAGACCATTTTTTGCTATTTCGACATAATTCCTTATTTTCCTGTCGGAAGCACCCGCAGGAGCTGCCCTTTCAAAACGCCTTCATTAATGAGAAAAACTGCAGGGAAAAACCCTGACTTCCCTGCAGCTGCGTTCCTCTACTGCAACCCGGCCTTTACGATTACTTCATGGGAAACTCCAGACCCGTGGTTTTGCACTTCCGGCTTTCGCCGGGATTCGCCATATTTTACTTTATCCAGACCTCAAAACACCTGACTCAATTAAACCACTGTCTGAAGTTACCGTCAAGAATAATGCCGCCGTTCATTAACGCCGTCCTGCGCCCCGCCTGGAGAAATACCGCCGTCACCCACCTGATAACCGCCAGTTTAATCCTGCACCAGAATGCCGGGGTTGTTCCGGCAGATGGCCAGGCACGCTTCCACCACCTGCGGGTCGTAAAGGATGCCGCTGTTCCGGCTGATTTCTTCCAGGTCGGCCTCCATACCCAGGGCGGCCCGGTAGGGCCGGTGCGAAGCCATGGCTTCCACCACGTCGGCAACGCCCAGGATCCGGGCCTCGGGAATGATGGCCTCTCCCCGCAGCCCGTCCGGGTAACCGCTCCCGTCCAGTCTCTCGTGGTGCTGCAGCATTGCCTGCGATACCGGCCAGGGAAACTCTATTCCCTTCAGCACCTCGTACCCCAGCACCGGGTGTAACCTGATCAGCTGCAGCTCCGGTTCCGTCAACCGGCGCGGTGCGGTGAGGATCTCTGCCGGGATGGCCATCTTGCCTATATCATGCAGCAGCGCGGCGAGCCGGAGACCCTCCACCCGGTCTTCCGGCCATCCCATCTCCCGGGCGATGGCACAGGCCAACCCGGCCACCCGCATCTGGTGGCCGGCTGTGTACGGGTCCCGCAGTTCCAGCATCCTGCTGAGGGCCTCCACCGTGCCGTACAGCATCTGCCGGAGCCGGACGACCGTTTCGTCCAGCTTTCTTTCCAGGCGCAGCCGCTTGATCCCCAGGGCAATGTCGCCTGCAATTTCGGCGAGAAAGGCCATTTCTTCGGGGCCAAAAGCATCCGGCAGGTGGGAATAAACATTAATGGTTCCCACAACTTCGCCCTCGTGCACCAGGGGAATGGCCGCGCCTGACACATAGCCACGGCGCACCGCTTCCTCGCGCCAGGGCGCATACTGCAGGTCGCCACCTATATCCCGCACCACTACGGGCTTGCCCGTCCTGATGGCCGTGCCGGTCGGGCCGAGACCCGTCTGGCTGTCGTCCCAGGTAACCTTCACTGAACGCAGGTAGCCGTTCTCAAAACCGCTGTGGGCAATGGGCATCACACCAAATGTCTCTTTCTCGGCAAGACCGATCCAGGCAAACCTGATAAATTCGAGCCCGGTGAGAAGTTCACAAATGCGCTTGAACAGCTCGCTCTCCTCGCGGACCTCAAGAAGGAGAAGATTTACTTTTCTGGTGATCAGAATGTGAGCCTTCAGCCAGTTAGTATCCGGGGCTGTTCCAGAATTTTTCTCCGGACTCTGAGCTGGAACAACCTTTTCCTCGCTTTTCACTTCAACCTTCACTCCCATGGGCATGAACTTACCATAATTTACTAATGATTTCAACTGGATGAATGCACGGGCAACAGTGTATCAGCCGGTTTTTTGATAGATAATGGCGTTTTGAATTTTTCGCCGGGCGGCACAGTTAAGTACAGCTTACACGGAAATACCTCAAGCATCAGGAAAATCATACCGGGAAATTGCCTGACAAATGAAAATCAGGGGGAAAAAGGTGGGGAACGCAGGAAGCGCAGGGGAGGGTGCGTATCAGAACAATCCATATAAGGCATATTATGGCATAACCAGGTATCCTTATCATCCTCCCAAGCACCTGTTCTAAAACTGAGTTTCTTTCTCCTCTGCACCATGGAAACCATCCCAATCCCTACCATAAGATTTTTTTGCGATTCCCTGCAGGAAACTAAAGCCTTTTTTAGTCCCCGGCCTTCACCGGGCCTGTTCTCCCGGAGGCAACATTTTTACCCGAGCTTTATTCGACAAAAAAAAATGCTCTTCCTTCATGATGCTCCGCTTTTCCCACTTTATTTAAAATCAGGTCTTGCCGGCAGTGGCTTTGTTTGTTAAGATAAGGTTAAGGGAATATTGTATACAAGTATACAAGATGCGGGGGGACCGGAAAATGATGCCCTACCTGGTGACCTGGCTCGAAGGGGAAGAGGTGTGCTGGCGCTTTGTGGACGAAAACGAGCTGGCAGAGGTCTGGGAAACGGAAAAGCATTTCATCATTACCAAACTGAACCCGGCAGCTTAAAAGGCCGTATAAAACGGCCGGCCCGATAGCGGTCATGAAAACCTGAACTTCATGGATCACCTGAGCTGACTTGCGGAGGAACGCCTGGGGCGTTTCTCTTTGTTTTATTTACAGGGGAGAGCACCCAGCTCTCCCCTTATTTTCCTGCCACGGGCTCCTGCGCCCCTGTCACCAAAAGAACAGCAAACCCGTAATATATAACCGCCAGAACAAAAGCAAACCCAAAGCCCCAAAGTCAGTTCTTCCAGTGTTGTCGCTACAACCACCAACCCTCAGGGAGGAAACGCCAAAGTGAAAGTCCTGCCACTGTCCGAACTGCCCACTGGCCAATGGGGACGGGTGGTGTCTTTAAAAGCACGGGGCATGGCCAGGTGCCGGTTGCTGGACCTGGGCCTGGTTCCCGACACGCCGGTCCAGGCGGTAAGGCGCAGCCCGCTGGGCGACCCAACCGCCTACCGCATCCGGGGAGCACTGATTGCCCTGCGCCGGGAAGAAGCCGGCCAGGTGCTGGTGACACCCTTTATGATACTGCCGGCGCGCTGAAAGCAGCACGACTCCCCTTTGCAAACTGCCCGGGCAGCGGCCTTTTTTCCCCGCAGTTCCTGTGTTCCGGCCCTACCGCCGCCTCCTCTGGCTTGTGCGAAGCCCTTGAAAAACCGCGGTACACCATCCGCGTCCGTATCCTCTGCCACAGCACAGGTAGTGAGGTGTTTTTTATGCCCCTTGCAACCGAACTGCGCGAAAGGTTTAACATCCACCCGGACCCCGGCGCCGCCGTAATTGCCCTGGCGGGCAACCCCAATACCGGCAAAAGCACCATTTTTAATGCCCTGACCGGGTTGAAACAGCACACGGGCAACTGGCCGGGTAAGACGGTGCTCCAGGCCCAGGGCACATTTCATTTCGGTGGCAAAAAGTACATCCTGGTGGACCTGCCGGGAACCTATTCCCTGCTGGCAAACTCGGCCGAAGAAATGATCGCCCGGGACTTTTTATGCTTTGCCCGGCCGGACGCCACGGTGGTGGTCACCGACGCCACCTGTCTGGAAAGAAATTTAAATCTGGCTTTACAGGTGATGGAAATTACCGGCAGGGTAATTGTTTGCGTTAACTTTATTGATGAGGCGCGCCGGAAAAACATTTTTATTGATGTCGATTGCCTGGCCCGGGAACTGGGTGTACCCGTGGTAGTCACGGCTGCCAGGAGCGGCCTGGGCCTTACGGAATTAAAAACCGGGATCGACGCCCTGGTGCGGGGACAAATAGTGACCAGCCCCCGCCGGCTGATTTACGATCCCGATATCGAAGAGGCCGTGGCACGGCTGGAAGAAAAAATACCCGGGGAAATCAAGGAGTGGATCAACGCCCGCTGGCTGGCGTTAAGAATAATCGATCACGACCGGAGCACTCTCGATAATATAAGGCAATACTTTGAGGTGCCGGAATGGGGTGTTTTGCGTGAGCGGTATAAATACTGCCCCACCTGAAGCCGGGCCCGGCGGGGTAAATGAAGCCCATCAGCCTGAGATACGGGATCGCATCGTTAAAACAATATACCGGGAGGCGGAAGCCATCGCCGCCCGGGTGGTCAGGCAAACCGGTCCCCACAGGGATTGGGAACATAAAGTGGACGACATCCTCACTTCCCGCCTGCTGGGCTTCCCGGTCATGTTCCTGCTGCTGGGGCTGGTTTTCTGGATAACCCTGGTGGGAGCCAGTTACCCTTCCCAGTTACTGGCGAAGGCCCTGTTCTGGGGAGAGGAACGGCTTTCGGAAATCTTTGTGTGGCTGGACGCTCCATCCTGGCTGCACGGGCTGGTGGTCACGGGCGTCTACCGCACCGCGGCCTGGGTGGTATCGGTGATGCTGCCTCCCATGGCCATCTTTTTCCCCATCTTCGCCCTGCTGGAGGATCTGGGTTACCTGCCCCGGGTGGCCTTTAATATCGACCCTTTATTTAAGATGGCCGGCACCCAGGGTAAGCAGGCGCTGACCATGAGCATGGGATTCGGCTGCAATGCAGCCGGTGTAATGGCCTGCCGCATTATTGAATCCCCCCGGGAAAGGTTGATCGCCATCCTGACCAATAACTTCGTCCCCTGCAACGGCCGTTTCCCCACCCTGATAGCCCTGGCCTCCATATTTGTCGGCCCGGCGGCAGCCCCGGGTTTCAGCTCGCTGGCCGCTTCCTTTACCGTAGCAGGGCTTATTCTGGCGGGGATACTGATTACCCTGCTTACCTCATGGCTCCTTTCAAGAACCATCCTGAAAGGGGTGCCCACCACCTTCACCCTGGAACTGCCGCCACTGCGCCTGCCCCAGGTGGGTCGGGTGCTGGTCCGCTCCGTACAGGACCGCACGCTCTTCGTCCTGGCCCGGGCCGTGACTGTAGCCGCCCCGGCGGGAGCCCTGATATGGGTCCTGGCCAACATCAGCTTTGAAGGGCAGAGCCTGCTTGCCCGGGGAGCGGGTTTGCTGGAACCCTTCGGGCAGGCCCTGGGTCTGGACGGCTTCATCCTGCTGGCCTTCATCCTGGGCCTGCCGGCCAATGAAATTGTCCTGCCCATTCTCCTTATGGGCTACTTATCCGCTGGAACTATGGTGGAAGTGGACAGCTTAACCGTTCTGCAAAACATTCTGGTTCACGAACGTGGCTGGACGTGGCTGACCGCACTGTGCACCATGCTCTTTTCCCTGCTGCACTTTCCCTGCGGCACCACGCTGTTCACCATCCAGCGGGAAACAAAGAGCCTGAAATGGATGTTCTGGGCGGCCGCCATCCCCCTGGCCGTAGCCTGCCTGGTCTGCTTCGCGGTGGCGCAGACGGTGCGGGCACTGGGGCTGGTATAACTCCACTTTGAAAAGTGTTACGATGGCTCCAGGTAGAGGTGGTTTTTCCCTTGTTCCTTTGCCTGGTAGCAGGCTTGATCCGCCCTTGCAAGCAGCGATTCGACAGAATCGTCTTTTTTCGCCTGGGCCACCCCCAGGCTTGCCGTAATCCGGCGGTGCGGGAAAGGGTAAGTCTCGATAGATTTACGTATTCTTTCTGCCACTTTCGCAGCATCTCCCCCTTTTGTCCCCGGGAGAATGATTATAAACTCTTCGCCCCCGTAACGGCACGCAATATCCGTAGTCCTGATGGAGTTTTTTATTAACTCTGCCGTCTTCTGCAGCACCACATCGCCGGCCAGGTGCCCGAAAGTGTCATTATAAGCCTTGAAGTCATCTATGTCCAGGAAAATAACCGACAGGTGGTAACCGTACCTCGCTGCCCTCTGGAGTTCGGCAGCCAGCACATCCCGCAGAACGCGCTTGTTAAGAAAACCGGTCAGGTAGTCGGTTTCGGCTTCTCTTTCCAGGCGGCGTATGAGAGTCGCGTTGGCCAGGGCTACCGCGGCGAAGTTTATATATATCTGCAGGTTTTTACTGCCGTTGTCACCCAGGGAGGCAGGGGCCGCTATACCCAGCAACCCGACGATCCCCAGGGCAGTCCAGAGGGGATAAACCATGATTTCAGTTCCGGGAGCAGCCTCTGTACCGGTAAAGCCCGGTAAAACCTTAAGCTCCTCAATACTCAAAGAAGACGGCTCAACTTTTGAAAAAATCCGCTCAATCAACGGATGAACCAGTGGCCATTCCTTCCCGATCAACTGGCTGCCGTGAACGCCTTTCCCCTGGGCCACCCTGATTTTATCACCTTCCCTGAGGCCGACAAAGCACAAGTCGGCCTGATAAATTATAATCAACGAATTAGTTATAAGTTCCAGAACCCTGTCCAGCTCGACGATCGAGGTCATGAGGCGGCTGATCTCGTAGATGCTGTTCAGCTCCAGTCTACGCAACCCTAACAGGTTCTTTTCTAAAATGGCGCTGAAAACCTCGTTGATCGTCCGGTAAATGTTATGCGCTTTCGTGATGAAAGCAATTTCTTCCTCGCGTTCCACCAGGGTCGTATGCCTGGAAGGGGCAACCATGAGATAACCTATCCTCTGGGCATGGCTGCCCAGGCGGTACGCGCAGAGCTTAAGTCCATAAGGACAGGTAAGCATGTCTTTCTCTTCTAACGAACCGCAGGCAAGCTTATAAAAATCGATGCACTTTTCGTTATGGAGCTCCCTCCCTTTATTCACCTCCCGGCATAATTCAGCCGGCAAACTGAACCGGGAAAAAGGAGCGCCGTTCGCGTCAAAGATGTAGATGTTCGCGTTCGTGGCCCTGGCCAGCGTATCCTGAAAATCCTGCCAGTACCTTACCGGGACGCTGAGTAAAAGGTTCGTATGCACTAAGTAACACCTCATTTTAGCATATCTGCTTTGGCCAACCTGCCGAGAACGTTTATCCCCTCTGAAGAGATCTCGTACTCCCTCAGGGACTTATCGTGATCGCTTCCACGGGCTTTCAGGATTCCAAGAACCTTTCTGATGCTGGAATTATCCTCCACGTACCGCAGTATGATTATATTATCGGTGATCAGGGATAATTGCGCTCTGGATACTATCAGGGGCGAAAAGAGGTCTTCGTTGAGCACCGTAAAAATAGTGGTGACGTGCCGCCTCCTGAGTTGCTGTCCTATCGCCCAGAGATAATCCCTGTACTTTTGTATATCGGTAACGCTGCTTTCAAAAGAGGAGATGCTGTCGATGACAAACCTCTCCACCTTTTTTTCCCCGATCATGTCCAGTATCTCGAAAGCGTGTTTATCCACGTCCAGTTCTACGGGGGAAATAAACTTGATCTCCAGCCGGCCCTCTGCCAGATATTTATCTATCTCCCAGCCCAGACAGCGGGCAGTATTCTGAAGTTGAACCGCAGGCTCTTCAAAAGAAAGGAATATCCCCTTTTCGCCTTTCTCAGCCCCTTCCAGCAAGAACTTAAGGGCAAACATCGTCTTGCCCGTACCTGTGGCACCGGAGATGAGTGTGATAGTCCCTTCCAGCAACCCACCGCACAACATTTCGTCCAGTCCACAGATCCCGAATTCCTTTCGCCCCAGCCTGACATCGTACCGGAGTTCTTCACCCTCCGGTCTCATCCTTGGGTACACTTCTATCCCCACAGGACCAATTTGAAACAAATGTTCCCCATGCTGGAAACTGGTCCCCCTCATTTTCAGGACGCGCATGTACCTTTTTTGAAACCGCTTTTCCTCCTGTCCGTAAAGGTGGAAAATCCCATCGGCGATGGCAAACTCACTCAGGCGCGTCAGCTCCTGTTCCTCGTACTCGCCGACGAGAAACGCAGTGATCTCCCATATCGATAGAACGGCAGCCAGCTCAAAAACAAAGGCCCTGAAGGTCTTCTCGTCCGGGAAGAGGTCCCTTATAACCTTGACACTATCGATTACAACTATATTCGGCAAATGTTCTTTGATCATTTGAGTCAGGTAATCCAGGCCCTCGCCCGCGCCCTGCCTGCGCAGGACGGCCCCCAGATCCCCGTAAATAACCCTGTCCCCCAGCAGGTCGTCCGAGAAGAACTCAAAATCCTGAAGATGCCTCACCATCTTCAGCTGTGATTCCGATATGGTGGTCAGGTACAGGCTCTTGAGGCCGTTCCTGGCATTATTAAATATAATATGCTGGACGAATATCGTCTTTCCACTGCCCGGAGAACCGGAAATGATGTTCAGCGAATAAGCGGGTATGCCGCCGCCGAGAATATAATCAAGATTTTTTATACCCGTCATCAGCCTCTCCATCTCTCATCCCCCCTGGAAACAAAAGGATCCCCGGCAAATTCCTCGTCCAGCTTCTTTTTTATCTCTTCCGCTCTTTCATAACCGAGAAGCCTGGCCAGAATTTCCACATACCTGGTGATAAACTTCATAAACATATCTTCGACCGGCAGGTCCGGGTTTTCCTCCAACCTGGCCGCCATCTTCGCGCACGATATCCCATTTTGATCGAACTGCAGGAGTTCTATTTCCTTGTATTCCAGCGAAACCTCCCATACGACCCTTTCCACCAGAAGATTCACGGAAAACGTCCCGAGGTACTTCGACGACGCCGCCCACATCTCCCTCAGCAGAGTTTCATAGCGTCCGATCCGTTTTTCGATGATTTCGCTCACAACAGCCCCTCCTTTTCGGCTAAAAGCTATCGCTCCAGTATGAACAAGGACCGCTTCCCCGGTTAATTATTTCGCAGGTGCTTCACACCACCAGGAATATCGACAATGATCCGGTAGAGTTCAGGATCTATTCCCTCAGGCACGACCCGGCAGCAAAACACTTCCACCAGCTGCGGGTCGAATTGAGTACCGGCACAGCGGTAGAGCTCCTCTGTGGCCATTTCTTCAGACATCCTGGGCCGGTAAACCCGATCCGAAGTCATGGCATCAAAACTATCAGCCACGGCCAGAATTCGCGCCCCTAAGGGAATGGCCTCACCCCCCAATCCTTCCGGATACCCGCAACCGTCATATCTTTCGTGATGGTAAAGGGCCATAAGGCTGATGGCTTTCATCCCCGGTATAACCGAAAGGATTTCATAACTATAAACAGGGTGCTTTTTTATTTCCTCCCACTCCGCGGCAGTCAGTTTGCCCGGCTTGTGCAGGATAGCACTGGAAATGCCCAGCTTCCCTATGTCGTGGAGCAGCCCGGCCAGGTATATACGATCCTGTTCCTTTTCAGACATACCCAGTTTCTTCGCGAGCGCAGCGGCATAGGCCGCCACGCGCCAGGAATGACTGGAAGATACCTTAAACCGGACCTCCTGTAATTTCATCAAAGCCCGGGCAGCATGGATAAATGTGGATTTCATGGAAGCACCTCAACGTATTTATTCTAAAAATTTCTTTAGAAAATGAAAAGCCGCAGGGAGAAAAATTTTACGCTTCCCTGCGGCTTTCTTTCTCCCCTTGCAACCCAGCCGTCATGGTTCCCCGCGGGGAACTTTAGACCTGTGGCTTTGCGTCCCCGGCTTTCGCCGGGTTTGCCCTCCGGAAAGTTGCGAATTTTCAAGAGGTATTTCAACATTTTTTCAAGAGGTATTTCAACATTACCGTTAACTTTCCTTCCTGATTCTATATATAACTACAGCATTATCTGCCCTGCTTCCCAATTTCCCGGCCCGGGCGATGAAAATCAAGTTTCAGGCCGAATGAACCGGTATCCCCCGGGAACTCAGCACTATAAATAAAGGGCGGCCGAAAATAAACAACTCGAACTCCTCACGCAATCCCAGTTCCTCTATGGCGAAAAAACGTATGGCCAGGTCTTTCCGGACAAGCTCATTCAGCCTGGCCAGGGTTTTCGATTTATCCGTTCCCCGGGACAGGCTGGAGAGCAACTCTTCAACCTCCTGGCAGGGACATTCCCGCTCATGCATCTCGATAACCTCAAGAATCGGGTCCCGGAAATTGATAATGTCGGCGCGCACGATGGTGTTTTGGCCAACCAGGCCTTCCAGTGCCGGGGTGTCCCAGCACTTCAACAGCCGGCATTCCAGCGGGCGGTGCTCGTAAATGGTGCACGCAGAGCTTTTTTCATCAAAAAAGCAGCAGGACCATTCCTTCCCCTTCCCGCGCACCTTGACCAGTTCCCGTTCCACCGGTCTAACGGTGTCAAGGACGGGGTCATAGGCCGGTTCACCCTTCCTGATGGTTACCAGGTGCTGGTATCCCACATGCCCGGCCAGCAGTATGCCTTTGTCCTCGTGGTGCAGGACCGGCCCGCCCTTCAGGCAGCAGGTGCCGCACCGTATACAGCCATCCCTGTTAATGTTTTGCACCTTCAGTAATTTCTAAGACAAACCGAAGAACAATTTAAAGGCATTAAACCCAGTAATTATGGGCGATAGTTTTTGATAATGTAACCCGATATCTGTCTGCAACAGAGTCCTGCAGCCACCTTTTAACTGTTGCCATACTGAAGGTTTAGGCAGACATTGCATAACT
>DYEX01000010.1 GCA_020725525.1 Desulfovirgula sp. | reverse complement strand
TGAGAACTGCTGAGCCTAGATATGGCAAGGCTTTGAGAGTATACAGTTCAAATTTGTAGTGCCACGCAATTTGTTCCATTTTATGGGTAGCTTGGTAGATGTGATGGGTTGTTCTTTGACCCAATTTTTCAGAGATCTCGTTTGCAGGTAGCATACTCTATTAAAACATTTTTAAGTTTATTTTCAATTACAATCACCAACGATTTTGCCCTAAAAAAGGAGGTCTTTAAATGAGGTACGTCAGGCAAAAGGTTATTATTTTACTCGTACTCGCTATTTTAGCTAATTTGTTGTTACCTGGCATGGTTGCGTTTGCAGCTGAATCAAACAATAATTTTATGGTTCCTGACAGTAGCAAACAGATGGTTATATCTGCAGATGTTTCAAATAACAAAACCGCAGAAGATATTATAGACAAAATGGAAAAAGATATGAATAAGGCTGGAATAAAAAAAGACCCGTGCTTTAATCCTCATAATCTCACAATTCAAGATATTACTACCGATAGTATTATTGATGTTCCTAATTGGGACAAATAAAACATTTAGCTGGGCTAATGCAGGAAATAGTGGAGCGGATGGTAGTGGTTTTGGTACATATGGTCATGGGTTTGGATATGCAAACGTACCTGGGTGGGCGGATGCTGGTGTGTTTATTGCATTTGTAGGTAATGCAGGTGATTGGGCTTGGATCGGAAATGAAATTAGTGTCTCTGGGTCAAGTTCGAGATCTGCAAAAATAACTTTTAAAGGGAATTGGAAGGCTCAATTACAAACGCTGTTGAAGTCATATGGTTCAACAGCTGCAGGAAAAGTGCGAATCTCTATTTATGATTTAACCACATATGAAGATATTGGTGGTAAAACTGTATTTAGCAAAACAATAACAGGATATATGCCGCCAGAGACGGGAACGATAAATGATTCTATAACAGTAACACTTAAAGCTGGACATAGATATGCTCTAAGATTTGGCGTCTCAGCAGCTGTTGATTGCAAATATTATAAAGATGTTGCAACAGCACAGCTATGTGATACAAACACATGGGGTGAATGGACACCTGGTCCAGGCGGTTTTGGAGTTGATTATAATCAAATATCATTGGAATGGCAATAAGATTCGGGAGTCTAATACCCTTAGCAATAATAGGGTCAACAGATTATAATATGTGAAATAAAATTGGTTTACTTTAGATTGTTGGGTATTAATTCGATAAAAGCACCTAACATACAAAAATTCAACCAGGCCCCTCCTTTGTTGAAGGGAGTGGTCTGGTCATCAAGTTTTAAGGAAAGGAATAATACTATGCTCACTCGAATATGCAATATTTTAATTAACTTAATGTTGTTAGCATTTATTTATTCTTTAAATATTTTTTTTGGATATATATTTCATGTATTCAAAATACCAGATAAGATTGCTGGATATTTAAATATCTTGATACTTTTAGTTATAGGGTTGTTATTAAAAGATAAATATAGAGCCATTAGCAGCATAATAATAGTATATGTCATTGTTGCGTTATTTTTTAGCCTAATTGCTAAATCATGAAAGTATAAGTGTAGTTAAAGAGTAGGGCATGGCATAAATCAGAGCTCAAGTGTCGATTTTTGGAAGTAAATATTCAGTGAACCCGCTTATGGAAATAAACAACCGCCATTGAGAACTGGTGGCCACCGCCCAGGAGGAAAATTTAACCCGCCATACCGGTTGTACCGGATTACCGTGGAGAACCAGCGGGGGGAACTGCTGACCGTGGCTTCGGGCCTGGTCTACCGGCAGAACCGGCAAAAGGAAACCTGACCCCAGATTTAAAAAGGAAGGTGCGGGGGGTGCAGTCTCCCGAAGGAAATAAGGCAATAGGTATAAATACTCGGGAAATGAGCGAATTCTTAGCCGAGATTAATGGTTTCAAGGTAAAGTATGGTGATAAGATAATTCCACCGCCTGGAGGATTGCAATAAAAAGGATTGCAATAAAAGGAAATATTTAGCATAGCCCTTAAAAATCATGGCACCGAGCTTGCCTAGTTATAATAGACATGAGAAATAGCAGGTTATAACGGGGCAAGTTCAATCTGTGCCCCAATCCGTTATGATAACTTTAGCGGAAGCTAAATGAGGAAAGAGGGAAACGGGCTGGCGGGCCGAGGTGTTTCCATCTTTCTCTTTTCCGCTTCTCTTTCCTGCAGTGATTGTCGTTGCTATTAGGTATAGATTAATTCAAGCCACTAATCGCCAAAGCAGGAGGGATGCGAGAGCAATGCTAGATGAAACTGAAATCGAACGGGGATTAGATAATGTCCACGCCTGGGTAAATTATGCTATTGCATCGGGAGTTCCAGAAACAATAATGTGGGAGTGGTTATTCCATACCAAACTCGAAGGCCCGGTCATAGTGACGGATATTTTATCCAAGGTGGATGACCTTGTCAAAAGCGGCCAGCTTACCGTTCAACAAATATTCGACATTGCGACTGAATCCGTATCCCAGGCTACCGAGTATGAAGCAGGTGAAATGATTGGTCCTGTTCGGGAGTACCTGCAAACCGCTATCTGGAGTTGGAAAAACGGATATTGAGTTTAGCAACTAAGTTTGGCTTAAGCAATCGCCGTTTCCCTAAATTTTATGGAAGCGGCGATTTTTCTGGCCGACCTGGCGCCGGATCTGGTCATACCGGGCCGGGGCGGGGTGAGGGAGCTGCTGGCCGGTGTTGACCGGAAGGGCGTGGAACAATTATAAAAAATAAGGGTCAATTGCTTTGACGTAACAGAAGCCCGGCTTGTCTGTAACAGCCGGGCTGTTCACTTCCTCACCCGGGTCGGCTGCCCCGGTGACAGCAACAAATCCCGCAGGGAATTGCGTAAAAAATACTGCATGTCGAGGTACACATCCCAGGTCTTTTCCACCCATTCATACCGCACCTCGTCGTCGCGGCTGAAAAGCACCTTGCCGCCGGTAACCGAATGGCACAGGGTTACGGGAGCATAATTTAACACCTTTATATCCACCGGGTAATGTATTTCCTGCTCCAGTTCCCCACCCAGGGAAAGTTCGTATTCGAGAGCCTTTTCCCGGGGGATGGTTTCTTGCTGCAAATATACTCCTATGTCAATATCCCGGAAGGTAGCTTCTTCCAAAAAAGAACCAAAGGCATAGGCGAAGATAATTTCTTTTCTTTTAGCCAGCAGGCGGGCGGCCAGCCGGCAAACCGGTGGGCGTTCCTTTTCCGGCAGGGAAAATCGCCTGTACATAAAACCATTCCTTTCGGATGGTCAGAGCTCAATCAGTTAATACTTGCTTGCGGCAATCCTTTGCTCGTCAGCTAAAAATTCCTCCCTGGTGAGCTCCGTCACCGGCTTAAGCCTGCTCAGGGCCTGACGGATGTCCGCCGCCTTTTGTCGCAGTTTATTCGTATTTATAGATAATTTTATTTCATTGCGTTTTTCCTCCATAACCGGCACCATGTTCACATATCTTTATGGAAAGTATATCCTTTCCCTGCAACCTGAAAGGCGTTTCATGCGTCCCCGGAACGACATTGGAAAAAGGATCTTCCACATAAGAAACGTGTATTCTCTACCTGCGTTTGTATTGCTTCTGCGGTTATCACTTTGACCAGACAACCGGGGTTGGGGCACGAAAACGACCCCAATCAAAAAGATATTTTATTATCACAAGTTTAGTGATATAATATCATAAAAACTATGATAAGAAGGTGATCCGGCAAATGAAAAAAGAAAAACTATTCCCCCTGGGGGGGCCGGTTTCCGAGGAAGATATAGTCGACCGGGAAAACTTCTTGAGTTCCCTTACAAACAGGCTTCTCGAAGGCCAGAGCATTACACTGGCTGGCCCGCGCAGGATAGGAAAAACTTCCCTCGCGCTGGAGGTTTTGAGGAGGCTGGGAAAAGAAGGGTGCTACACGGCATTCGTGGACATGTTCCGCATTTCTGACAGGCGCGACTTCGCCCTGTCCATCATCGACGCATGCCTGGAGAACAGAACGGGAATCAGGAAAACGGTAAGTGAGCTCATCGGAAACATCAAAAACATTGCAGGTTCGGCCAGTTTGGCGCTCAAGTTGAGGGATCTCGAAATCGACTTCCGCCTCTTGGAAAGGGACCGGGACGAAAGCAGGTTGCTCGACTATGCCCTGGACCTGCCCGATGAATTGGCCAGAAAAGAAAAGAAGCAAATGGTGGTGGTCTTTGACGAATTCCAGGAAGCCTCTCGGGTCGCCGGCGGGGAAATTTACAAGAAGATGAGAGCGCACTTTCAAATGCACAAAAACGTGTCCTACCTTTTCCTGGGTTCCAAAGAAGACCTCATGAAGAACATTTTTGCCAGCAGCAAGCAGGCATTCTACAGGTTTGCCCTAACTCTTCCCATCCCCCCTATTCCGGAAGACGCCTGGATAGAATACATCGCCAGAAAGTTCGCCAGCGCAGGCTTAACAGCTGACGAGGACAGTATAAGGGAAATTGTGAAGCTTACCGGAGGACACCCACAAGACACCATGATTGTGTGCTCAGAAGTTTATCACTTCCTCCTCGAAGCTTCCGAAAAAAAGCTTTCCCTCGAAACCGTCAGAATTGGGTACGAGCGGGCGTTGTACGCGCTCTCCCCTCTGTTCGACAGGATAATTGATGAATTAAACGAAAACCCCCACTCCGGCAAGGTTTTAAAGAGAATTACCCGGGGGGAAAGAGCTTATTCCCGAAAGGAACACCCTAACGAGGTCAAAAGGGCTATCGATTTCCTGATGACCAAAGGAGTCATAGAAAAAAGCGGGCGCGGAGTGTATAAATTTACTGAACCGATGTTACAGGAATATATCTTGCGGGAACTATCTTAATGTGGCCTGCAAAATTCAGATTCCAGGCTGGTAAGAAATAACTCCTGAGGAATATGAATGGGAAATCAGCCCTGAACTATGGCTGTCAAATGATCAGAGACTTATTCTGATAATAAAAAAAAGACAGATCACCCCTCTTGAAATCTGGTTCCACTTTGCGGCATTCTTTTAACTAACAGGAATTAAGCAAAGAGGTTTCGGGCATAAACCTGAAGATAAGATTACACGATGAAGAAATAACCCGGTATATGCCATACAAAAAAGTAAAAGAACTTTTGCTCCAGCGTTATTATCAGAAACAGCAAGCCAATTAATCCTTTATCCTCCCGGTGATTTTGAAAATTTTATTCGCGAAATCGGGGCTGTACTGGAAGACGGCGAAAATAAGACAAACGATGCGGAAAAAGTAAGGCCTTGATTTTGGCCATAGTAGCCAGCAGATCCTGCCGCGGCGCTTCGTCCGTTATTTGCCGGACAACGTTGATGCTTTCTTGGAGCACCTGTGCGGGGCTTTTCCCCCACTGGGTTACCTTATTATTAGCGGTAGCGGGGGTAAAAGCTCGCCGGCCTGGCATCAATCCGCCAGTTGCGGGTGATGTCCTCAATTCCCCGGGCCGTATTGAATCATACTTTATTGTATGCTACAATGTATGCAGCAATGTCTGACTTTTGGGGTGATAACTATGGAGCATATTCGCACGACGATTCGCATGCCTACCAGTCTTCTGAAATCCATTGAGGAGGTACGCAATCCTGAAGAATTTCCGACTTTGAGCGACTTCGTGCGGAGTGCGGTAGAACGATATGTCAAGGAGCTAAAACGGAAGAAGCTTGCGGAAGAATGTCGCCGGTTGGCGGAAGAAGAAGATCTCGCGGCCTGGGCGGAAGCAGACTTTTCGGAACATATAGAAAGAATGGCCCGGGCCGAAAGGGGTGAGCTTTGATGCCTGCCGAAATTCCCCGTCCAGGAGATATTTATAGAGTTAGCCTGGAAGGAACGGGCCATATTCTGCGGGGGCCTCACTATGCAGTGGTGGTATCCAATGAACCATTTAACTATCTTTCTACTGTTGTAATCGTTCCCCTTTCTACAGGAGCCAGGCCCGCCTCTTTTCGACCGGAATTAACCTTTCACGGCAAAGTCACCCGCGCACTCCCTGACCAGATACGCGCTGTTGACAAGCGTCGTTTAAAAGACTTTCAAGGCAATGTAGCCGGTACCTCTTTTTTCATGGCCCTGCAGGCCTCCCTTCAGGACCTTCTGGCATTAAATTAAACGTGCAGGATGGTCAGGAAAATGGCCTTATGCTCGTTTAACAGGCGCTGGGGGCATGCCGGGGGTCATGTAAAGTTGCATGCGGGCCGGAATACATATTTTACCCTGGCCAGGGCGCTGATATCCTCCCAGGGGTTGCCTTCCACGGCTACCAGGAAGGCGGGTCGCCCCGGTTCAATGCAGCCCAGCAGGTGCCCCAGCCCCAGGATGGCCGCGCCGTTGCGGGTGGCGGCCAGAAGGATGTCCGCCGGGGAAAGGCCGGCTTCCCGGTAAAGCAGCAGTTCCTCCAGGAAGCCCCGGCCGTGGCATACGCCGGTGGCCCCGGCGTCGGTGCCCACTCCCAGGATAACGCCCATTTCCTGGGCTTTTTTGATCATTTCCACCTGGCGCCGCCAGGTGCGGGTGATGACCTCAATTTCCCGGGCCGTATATTGTGCCCGCAATTTTCCCCTCACCTGGCCGGCCACCGGGATTACCGTGGGCACCCAGGCAATACCCTGAGCGGCCATGCGGTGCAGGGATTCCTCGCTGATGAAATAGCCGTGTTCTATGGAATCCACCCCTGCTTCCACGGCCAGGCGAACGGCATCGTCCCCGCTGGCGTGGGCCATGACTCTCAGCCCCCGGCTGCGGGCGCGGTAGACTATTCGCTGCAGTTCATCCCGGGTGAACTGGGGGCCGCCCACCCGCCCGTACTCGGAGAAGCTTACTATTCCCGATACCAGGATCTTGAGGTGGTCCACTCCCTGCCGGGCCAGGGAATCCACCGCCTTTTCCAGTTCCTTCGGGGTTAAACCCGGTCCCAGGAAAGAGCCGTACCTTCCCTGCCGGTGCAGCGCATGCCCGCAGGCCAGTACCAGAGGCCCGGCCAACCTGCCGGTTGCAACCAGCTGTTTTACCTCAAGGCCGATACCCGCCCGGTCTCCCCCGTCCCGTACGGCTGCAATGCCCCGTTCCAGGGTATTTGTTAAGTCCGCCTTCACCCGCTCAAGTAATTCCCCCGGGGCGGTCCATTGCTGCTGCGCCCTCGAAAAATCCCTGCCGTCCAGAGCCAGGTGGACGTGGCAGTCGATGAAGCCGGGGACCATAGTGCAGCCGGGAAGCTCAAGGACGTTCAACGACTCTTCAGCAGGGCCGTTGCGCTCACATCCCTCCGGTTGGTTAACGGGTGAAATAGCCGCTACTTTCCCCTCCTGTACATAAATAAGCGCTTCCTGGGGCGGTGCCGGAGTGCCCCGCCAGACGCGGGATGCCTTGATGAGCAAGGTCTGGCCGGGGCCAAGATTTATTATAGACATAGGACATCCTCGCCTCGTTTTTTAACCCCCACTACCAGTATTTAGACCCCTTCGAATCGGCCTGGCAGCAGGGCCGCTTCCTGCGCCGTTTAAAATATGGCAAGATTGTTGCGGGTGCTGTATTGGCATTGTTTATATACTCATTGATTGATATGTTCTTATACACTTTTTTAAGGGCACACATTGTAAGGGCACACATTGATCAGGGATGTCAATAACAGCATGAATTAAGTGAGTGGTGCCTGTAACAGCAAGACGTGTTCTACCGCGGCCTTTCGCCCATGGCCCGGCTTGCCGGCAAGAAGGAAAGGTAAAACATTAGCGCCGCTCCACCCAGCACCCCGGCACCAAGGCTGGAAAAAGCCAGGATCCAGCCGGCCGGACCGGCATAAACGTCAAGAATCAGCCCAAAAACCGCGGGGGACGCGGTGGCGGCAATATAACCCACAAAGGTCTGCCAGGCCATGATGCGGCCCAGTTTTTCCCGGGGGGCGATTTCCGCCAGTCCGGTGGAAAATATCGGTGAGTCCGCCGTACCCTCAAGCTGTAAACCAGGCCCACCGGCAGCAACAGCCACGGCGGTGCCGGTAGCAGCCAGCCCATGGTGAATGAACAGGCGGCGCTGGTGAGCATGATCGCCAGGGCCGTGCCCGTGCGTCCCAGGCGATCTGAGAGCCAGCCGGCGGCCAGGGTGGATGGAGCCCCCAGCATTACCGACAGGGCCGTGAGGGTGGCCGCCAGGGAAGTGGCCTGGGCGTAGCGGTCTTGGAAAACGACGGTAAGAAAGGGCGTCAACCACGAACGCAACCCGTACATCTCCCACATGTGGGCCGCATAGGCCAGGATGACCAGAACCATGGCCAGGTTACGCTGGCTGGTTTCAACCTGCTGGATTCCCTGCGCCGGTTCCGGTGGCCCGGTCTGCGAAGCAAGGCCAGGTGTTTCATCTCCCCCGGAACTGTTTGCCGGGATTTTTGCTTTCCGGGTGCCGGGTAAAAAGGCGGTTTCCGGTTGGCGCCACAGCCAGAAAGAAAGGGCGATGGCCGCAAAGCTGACCCCGGCCAGGGCCAGGTAGGCCTCCTGCCAGGTTAAAAAAGCGGTAAGTGCCCCGGTGAGGGCAAAGGAAAGGGAAGTGCCCACCAGGTAGGAGGAAACGTAAAAACCCACTGCCCGGCCGCGGGAGCTGGGGGCCAGGGAAATTACTTTTACCCCGGGCATGTAGATGCCTCCCAGGCCCGCACCGGCCAGCGCCCGCAGCAGGGTGCCCGACAAGGCATCCCGGGCCAGCAGGGGAAAGAGGGTATGGGTGAAGGTCGATAAAATGGCTCCTCCGGCCATCACATAGCGGGCGTCAATGCGGTCGGTAAGGGGGAGGGCTACCAGGGCTGCCGCAATGTACCCGGCCTGAAAGGCGGCCACCATTATCCCGGCCTCCCCGTGGCTGATTCCCCACTGCTTTTCCACCAGGGGCAGGACGGCCGGCAAACAATAGGCCGGCAACAGTACCAGCAATTGAATTAAAGCCAGCTGTACCAGTGGGATATGTTCCCGTTCCCGGGTTTCGCGCATTTTGTTTATTCACCTGTTAGTATTTAACTGGTCTAATTATTCTTTTTTTCGCCGCCGAACCCCTGCTTTGGTGACGCGCTGAAACCACTTTTTCTGTTGTACCTGCATCCGGACCTGGTTAAACCTTATGCGGGCCAATTGCTTTTGGGGGACCGGATATATCTCTAACTGGCTACCTTGAAGGAGGAATTGTCATGGGGGAGAACGGCAACAAATTCCTCGAAAAACTCAAGGAAAAGCAGGAAGAGGTAGCCAGGTTTTGCTTTGAACATTTTTACCACCGCATCTTTAAAACAGGCCGGTAATAACAAATTAAATTTCGCTGGCATAGTTAAATATTGCCTGTAATGTAACGTTGCTTCCTAAAGATTCATATTATGTAATTGGGAGATGCACCCAGGTGCATTTTCATGATTTCAGAAGAGGAGGAATCCGGTATGGCTATCTTTTGTCCCTTTCCCGGTAATGTAACTGGCATAGTTGGGGGAGCTCTGATCGCCGCTCTTGGCCTGATCATTTTCGGTATTCTCGTAGCTTTCGGTCTTTTTCCCTTCCCTTGCCTAATACTGGGCATCCTGGCTCTTACAGCATTCTTACTGGGCCTGGCCATTGTTGCCGCTTAAAACAAGCCATAATCCTTTACCGGAGGATAACAGTTGCTGTTATTGTACACGCCTAAAAATTTTACTCAGGCGTGTTATTTGTTTCAGCCACTTTTTTCAAAAATTTATTGTATTTTTGCCGGGGTGTATGATAAAATTTATCCGTGGGATGGTATCCCCGCGGGAACCATACCTTTTAGTTCAAAAGCACCTCAACAACCAAATACCAGTCTTGCCGCTTGGAGCCGGGAAGGACCGAGACGGAGGTGAGGGGGAACATTTACTGCCTTTCGGGAGCCCGGAAGGCATTTTTTATTGAATTGCGCGGGTTTCTTTTCTGTTTGCCGGAACCAGGATTTGAGGAGTTGGGGTGGGAAAGATGAGTAAGCCTTCGGTGGCCGTGGTGGGCTGCGGTAAAGTGGGCAGCGCCCTGGCCCTGCTTTTAAAGGAGCGGGGTTACCCGGTGGTGGCCGTGGCCAGCAGGAGTCCGGAGCCGGCCCAAAAACTGGCCCGGTCCCTGGGTTGCAGTGCTTATGACCGGCCTTGGGAGGCAACGCTAAAGGCCGATCTGGTTTTTATTACCACGCCTGACCGGGAGATTGCTCCGGTGTCGGAACTTATTGCCCGGGAAGGGGGATTTCGTTCCGGCCAGGTGGTGGCCCACACCAGCGGCGCCCATGCATCCAGTGAACTGCACGGTGTCCGGGAAGCCGGGGCCCTGGCCGTGTCCATCCACCCGTTACAGTCCTTTGCTGATGTTGCGGGGGCCAGGGAAAACCTCCCCGGGTCCTACTTTGCCCTGGAGGGGGATGAGGCGGCCATTCCCGCGGCCCGGCAGGTGGTTGACGACTTAAGAGGACATGCCTTTATCATCAAGGCTGAAGATAAGCCCCTGTATCATGCGGCGGCCTGCATTGCTTCCAACTACCTGGTGTCTTTGATGCACCTGGCGACCAGCGTTTACGGCCGGTTTGGCCTCTCCCGGAGGGAAGCTTTTGAAGCGTTGTATCCCCTGGTGCGGGGCACAATAAACAATATCCGGCGGGTGGGACCGGTGGAAGCCCTTACGGGCCCGGTGGCCCGGGGAGATGTGCCCACCATTGCCGGGCACCTGCCGGCCCTGGACCGGGTGGGGAACCGGGAGTCCCGGCTCTACCGCCTGCTGGGGTTGTACACCATCCAGGTGGCCAGGGAAAAGGGCAGCATTGATGCCGGGCAGGCCCGGCAACTGGAAGAAGTATTCATGGCTTCGGTCAATGAGGAAGATATAACCAAATCCAGGGAGGTATCCTCTCATGAGTAACCAGCGGGTCACCACTGCGTATTTCCGGGAAGCAAAAAATACCGGCCGGAAAATTACCATGCTCACGGCCTACGATTATCCCATGGCCAGGATGGTGGATGAAGCGGGGATTGATGCCATTTTAGTAGGAGATTCCCTGGGCAATGCCGTTTTAGGCTATGATTCCACCATTCCCGTGACCATGGACGATATGATTCACCATATTAAAGCCGTCACCCGGGGGGTCAGGCGGGCCATGGTTATCGGCGACATGCCTTTTATGTCCTACCACATTTCCCGGGAAGAGGCCCTGCGCAACGCCGGCCGCATCCTGCAGGAAGGAGGCGCCCAGGCGGTCAAGCTGGAGGGCGGCCGGGAGGTGGCCGGTACCATCCGGGCTATGGTGTCCTGCGGCATTCCGGTAATGGGCCACCTGGGCTTAACACCCCAATCCATTCACCAGATGGGCGGTTACAAGGTGCAGGGCAAGGACGAGGCCCAGGCAAAAAAACTGCTTGAAGACGCCCGGGCCATTCAGGAAGCAGGAGTCTTTGCCATCGTCCTGGAGTGTGTACCCGTCCCCCTGGCCAAGCTGCTTACCGAAACCCTGGAGGTATGCACCATCGGCATAGGCGCGGGACCCCACTGCAACGGGCAGGTCCTGGTGACCCACGATCTGCTGGGGATGTTCCTGGGGAAGTCGCCCAAATTTGCCAGGCGTTATGCCAACCTCCACGAAGAGATTGCCCGGGCGCTCAAGGCCTACCGGGAGGAAGTGCAGAGCGGCGCCTTCCCCGGCCCGGAGCATGGTTTTGACATGCCGGAGGAAGTGCTGAGCAAATTGTATTAAGCCAGAGGGGGAGTGTTCCCTTGCTCATCTGCCATAAGATCAGAGAAATCAGGGATTTTGTGCGCGGGGCCCGTTCCCGGGGCCTGACCGTGGGATTTGTCCCCACCATGGGCTATTTCCACGAGGGTCACCTCACCCTCATGCGCCGGGCAAAAGAGGCCTGTGATGTGGTGGTGGTCAGCATTTTCGTCAACCCGCTGCAGTTCGGCCCGCGGGAGGATTACGACCGCTACCCCCGGGACCTGGACCGGGATGTGTCCCTGGCGCGGGAAGTGGGCGTGGATGCGGTCTTCCATCCCTCCGTGGAGGAGATGTACCCTCCCGGTTTTGCCACCCATGTCGATGTCGAAGGTCTCACCGAATGCCTCTGCGGGCTTTTCCGGCCCGGTCACTTCCGGGGGGTGGCCACGGTGGTGACCAAGCTGTTCAACATTGTGCGCCCCCACAAGGCCTTTTTCGGCCAGAAAGACGCCCAGCAGGCCCTGGTAATCCGGCGTATGGTTGAAGACCTGAACATGGATCTGGAAATAGTTACGGTGCCCACGGTGCGGGAGGAAGACGGCCTGGCCATGAGTTCCCGCAACGTGTACCTGAGCCCGGAGGAAAGGCGGGCCGCCGCCGTGCTCCCCCGAAGTTTGGATGCCGCCCGCCGGGCCTACGAGTCCGGGGAACGGGACGCGAACCGGCTGGTGGAACTGGTGCGGGGCATGATTGCCGCCGAGCCCCGGGCCCGGATCGACTACGTGGAAATCCGGTCAGTTCCCGGTTTGAAGCCGGTGTCCAGGCTTGACGGTCCTGTCCTTTTGGCCCTGGCCGTACGCTTTGGCTCTACCCGGTTAATCGATAACCTTGTGCTCGGCAGCCCGGATGGGGTGCTGTAGAACTAAAGTTTCTGTCCGGCCCGGCGCCACCTGAAGAAGGCCGCCGGGCCGGAAGCCGAACGCCTCAAGGGAAGGGGGGTACGCTGGCATGTTTATTACGCTCTTCAAATCTAAAATTCACCGGGCCACTGTAACCGGGGCCAACCTGAACTACATGGGCAGCATCACCATTGACCGGGCGCTGCTGGAAGCGGCCGGCATTTTACCCCACGAAAAGGTGCAGGTTGTCAACAACAACAACGGGGCCCGGTTTGAAACCTATGTCATCAGCGGGCCCCGGGATTCCGGCGTCATCTGTCTTAACGGTGCCGCCGCCCGGCTGGTGCAGCCCGGGGACACGGTCATTATCATTTCCTATGCCATGATGACCCCGGAGGAAGCGGCCGGTTTTTCGCCCACGGTGGTCATGGTGGACGGGCAGAACCGGGTGGTGGAGATCCGGCGGGAGGAGGCACCGGGAGAGGTAGGCTAGGCCGGGCCCTCCTTTTTTGTTGTTAACCGCCCGGTATGAAGTAAACTGGTAAGAAGCCCTTTGTGCCGGTTTTAGGGTAATTTTCCCGCGATACGGCGGATGTAGATTTTAGCAAGCATAAACAAAAGTATCACTCCTTGGAAAAAGAATGAAACCTCACGCTCTCAAAACAATGGGATTTCGTGAGAAATGTAACTAAAAAATGGGGATGACTCAGTGTGTAAGTTGCTTGAAATATGCCTGGCTGCGTGCTAAAATATAAAAATAGTGCAGAATAATTACTAAATTTTTTATGTACCACAAAGGCCATAAACTATGCTGGATCAGTGATAGTCTTGCCACCTTACCCTTTTATGAAAGTTAAAAAATGGTCCTGACATAAGGATTGCCGGGTTGACCGTTTTTTACGACCAAAGCTGAGGGGAGGGACGAATAGAAGATGTTTGTACCAGTAGTCTCAGAAAATACTAATCGTTCCCAGCGCATTGTGGCTCAGATTCGCTCGCTGGTTGCCGAAGGAAAACTAAAGCCCGGGGATCGCCTGCCTCCTGAACGAGAACTGGCTCAGTTGATGAATGTTAGCCGTACTTCGGTGCGGGAGGCTATTCAAATACTGGCCACCATGGGCATGGTGACCATTAAAAAGGGGCAGGGTATTTTTATTGCCCAGAATGATGTCACTTCGTTAATGAATACCCTGGGCGAATTGCTGGTGGTCAAAAAGGACGAAATCAAAGATTTGTTGGAAGTGCGCAAGGTATTGGAAACACAGGCAGTCAGCCTGGCGGTGGAAAGGGCCAGCGATGAAGAGATCCTCGCCTTACGGGAAATAGTTGAGGATGCTCTGGCCCGCATTACCACCAATGAAGTTGATCCTGCTTATGCCCGGGAGCACGACGCCCGTTTTCACGGGGCAATTTTTAGCTTCACCCGGAACCATGTTTTAATTGCCATCGTCAGCAGCCTCTATCATGTCTACGACCGTATGCGCAGTCGTACTACAGCCATTCCCGGCCGGGCCATCCAATCCATCAAAGATCACCAGCGTATTATGGAGGCCATCAGTCGCCGGGACAAGGATACTGCGATAAAAGCTATGCTGGAGCATATTCAAAGTGTGGAGCGGGCTCTGTAACTTTTAACAATAAAGGGGTATTTGTGCACTATCAAGGTATGACCTCACTCCTCCGTGTATAAGGAAGGACATGCTTACCTCTTGTCCAACCAGGGACGGGTACAAAAAACCTGCGGCGTGAGCTGCCCTGACGAGTATGAAATAACGGGGGTCGATTTTTAAATGCTTTTGAAAAAATACCCCGTGGATATATTGGCTCAATTTTGCCGGGACCTGATGACAGCTGCTGGTGTGCTGCCGGAGGATGCCGGGGTGGTCACCGATGTATTAATTGATGCCAGCCTGGAAGGCATTGACACCCACGGAATCAGCCGTTTGCCCATTTATCTTTCCCGGCTGAGAAATGGCCGAATCAATGCCCGGCCTCAAATTAAAGTTAACCGGTCTGGAGCGGTGGCTGCAGTGGACGGGGATAACGGCCTGGGGCAGCTGGTGGCAGTGCGCTCTATGGAAGTAGCCATCGACCTGGCGGGACAATACGGCGTAGGGCTTGTGACCACCAAACACAGCAATCATTTCGGTGCCGCCTCCTATTACTGCAAGATGGCTGCCCGGTGGCAAATGGTGGGTATGGCATTTACCAATTCTCCCCCGGGTATCCCTCCCTGGGGCGGCCGGAAACCTTATTTCGGCACCAATCCCATTGCCTTTGCCTTTCCCACGGACGAATACCCGGTGGTGGTGGACATGTCTTCTTCCACCGTGGCCCGGGGAAATATCATCCTGGCGGCCAGAGATGGGCGGGAGATCCCGCCGGGTTGGGCCATTGATGCAGAAGGGCGACCGACCACCGACCCGCAGAAAGCCCTGGAAGGGGCGGTGCTGCCCGTAGGCGGTGCCAAAGGATACGCCCTGGCCCTGGCGGTGGAAGTGATGTCCGGTATTCTTTCCGGTTCAGCCTACGGGCCGGGGGTGGGCTGGATTTACGACGACAGTCTGGAACCGGTAAACATCGGTCATTGTTTCCTGACCATAGACGTGTCCCGCCTGATGCCGCTGGAAACGTTTCATAAGCGGATGGCTGATATGATCCGGGGCGCAAAGGCCGTACCTTTGGCCGAAGGGTTTGAACAGATTTTGATCCCTGGCGAAAGGCGGCGGGTCAAGGCCGAACAACGGGTAAGAGAAGGTATTCCGGTTGATGAAAACCTGCTTCAGGAATTGAACCAGCTTGCTCTGGAGTTGGGCGTCCGGACTCTGGAGAGCTGAAAGACAGGCTGGATTTCTTCGGCTTGCTGCCCCTGGCATGGTTCCCTGCACCTTCGGGTGCGGGAACCGGAGGGCTTTCATACTTAAGGACTTTCATCAGGTTCCAGGCGGGCTTAGTGTTTGATCAATAAGATAAGCCCGCTTAAAAAGACGAGAATATTAATGTAAATAATAAATTGCTTATCTGATATCTTTTTAATTAATTTACTTCCCGCCCAGCTACCTAAAAACAAAACCGGAACCAGGAATAAACTGATTTTGACCAGGGGCAAAGTGAGGATTCCCAACCTGCTAAACATTACTATCTTTAAACAATCAGCAAAGAGTAAGAATCCCACCAGAGTGGCCACAAAAGTTTCTTTCTTTAAATTCAGTGTCATTAAATAAATGGTCAGAACAATGCCCCCGGAGTGGGCTATTGCCGAAACAGTCCCGGCTACGATACTGATAATGCTGCCCTGCCATGGACTGAATTTTATATTTGCAAAAAATTTTTCCTTTTTCGTACGTAAAATTTGAAGGGTTGAAAAAAGTAAAGCAATAGTTCCTATGGTTATTTTGGTTCTTTCGGGAGAAGCACCGACCAGGTAATAACTTCCCAAAATGGTACCTATTAGGGCGCCGGGCAATATTATCAGGAGTTGTTTTTTATCCCACTTTTTCCAGTGGGTACCCAAAGTCGAGAAATCTGTAATAAGCATCATGGGTGCCATTAAACCCACTGCCGTTTTGGGGTCTATGGTAAGAGACAGCAGGGGAGTTAAAAATACCCCTGCGCCAATGCCGAAGGCAGTTTTTAACAACCCTGCTACAAAGGCGGCTAGTATGGAAAAGATGTTTAGCATAATATTTCTCCCTCTTAGTTATGTAAACTTTGACGATTTTATAAATAAGCCCCGAAAGTGTTCGGTACTTCCGGGGCTTATTTTGTATATATGGGGGTAATACGGAGGGGAATGGTATTCTTTTTTAATTACTTTGCCGTCCGATAAAAGAGGATTTATGCGCTGCGGTATAGCTTATTGATGACAAATTCCCTGTGGCCCAGCACCTCGGCGGAAGTCAGGCGGCCGTTGGCGGTGCGGATGATCATCTCCATCAACTTGTCGGCGGCCTGGTCGAGGGTCAGTTCGCGGCGGAGCACGCCGGATACGTCCACGTCAATGTGCTCGGACATAGTGGAGACGGTAATGGGGTTGGCCGTCAGTTTGATGACCGGGACAATGGGGTTACCCACGACGTTGCCCTGGCCGGTGGGGAAGAGGTGAATCACGGCACCGCCGGCTGCCCACAAGGTTACGGCTTCCGCCGCCGCAGAGGAGGTGTCCATGAACCAGAGCTTGCCGGTCCGCGGAGGAATGTATTCGGCAGATTCAAGGACGCCGTCCACCATGCAATTGCCGATCTTCTGGATGTTGCCCAGGGCTTTTTCTTCGATGGTGGTCAAACCACCGATGATGTTGCCCTGGGTCGGCTGGGAGCCGAGGAGGTCGGCTTCTTCCCGCATGATGAGAGCCTGGTAATCATTGAAAAGGGCCATGAACTTGTCCCTTAGTTCCGGGGTTCTCATCCTGGCGGCAACAATATGCTCGCCTCCGGTCAGTTCGGTGGTTTCGCCGAAGCTGCAGGAGGCGCCGGCTGCGGTCAGCCGCTCCACCACTTTACCGACAGTGGGGTTGGAGGCCAGGCCGGAGGTGGTGTCCGACTCGCCGCACTTCACACTGACCACCAGGTCGGCGATTTCGCATTCTTCCCGCTGGAGTTCGCTGGCCCAGTGCACGAATTCTTTGGCTTTTCTGGAAGCCCGCTCGATGGTGTTGAAATCGCCGTATCTTTCAATCCCGAACATGGCCACGGGCTTGCCGGTCTTGGCGATTCCCTCGGCTACCCGGGTGGTCCAGTGAGAAGTCTCGATGCCGATGACGACGCAGGCGGCCACATTGGGGTTGCTGCCAATGCCAATTAACTGGCGGAAGAAAAGCTCCAGGTCGCGGCCGAACTGAAGGCGGCCGAAATGGTGCGGTAGGGCGATAGTCCCTTTTACGTTGTTGGCCACTGCTTCAGCGCAGGCATTGGATATATCATCGAGAGGCAAAATCACAACGTGGTTACGGACCCCCACTCTGCCGTTCTCCCTGCGGTAGCCCATAAATTTTAGTGTCATCTTTACCACCTCGCAGTCTTTAGGTTATGGATGTGCACGTGTTCCCCTTTTTTGATGGCCTGGGTAGTTTTGCCGATGGATTCGCCATATTTGATTACAGCGTCGCCGGCGAGAATATCGCAAAGGGCAATCTTGTGGCCCAGAGGAATGTCGTTGAGGGCCGTCACGGTGATTTCAGCGTCGGTGTCCATCACCCAGCCGGTGGCGGTCTCACCGGCTTTGATATCGGCCACCGCGACTCCTACGGTATCCTTCTCGTGGTGCACAAAAAATTTTACCGCCATGGTATCCTCCTCCCTTGATTGGTTAGTTAGCCAGGCCTGGCCATAAATTTTAAAAAGAGAAAAATTTTTGGCACTTCCCTATGTGGTAGAACCTCACTGGAAAGTGGTATGTGGTATGACCTCTACTGGGTAAATTATACTTTAGTTTCCCGCCGGGTGTCAACTGCTTTTTTCTTATGGAAGCCGGTAAAAATTTTGGTCAGGATTAAGGGTGTCTGACGGTAAAGATAGCATCCGCGTCCCGCGATGAAGTGGGAGAAGTGGCCAGGGCTTTTAGAGAAATGGTTGACAATTTAGCCGGAGCGGTTAAAGAGGTGTCCCATGCTTCCATCGTGCTGAAAGGATATAACCTCCGGCACGGCGGGCAAATTTATTTGCGTGATTCCATATCCCGGTAACTCATAAAGTTTCAATTTAAGAAGTTTAAATAAAATAAGCATTTATAATGTTTAGAAAGCATATTGCAAAGGACATATAATTTTGGCATAATCTATAACATCAGGGGTAAGAGGTATTACCAATATTGTGGAGGGGCACCATGGAATTTTTAGGATATATGAGACCCGACGGTTCGGCAGGCATCCGCAATCATTTGTGCGTCGTTCCCCTGGGTTCTTTTGCGAGTTATGTCTGCCGTCAATTGTTAGGAATGGTGCAAGGAATTACACTGGTCAGCGGATTGCCAGGCCAGTTCAGTCCTCAGGGAACAGAGTCTTATCTTCGAGCCGCATTAATTGGTGCTGTCACCAACCCCAACATTGGGGGGGTAATTGTCGTAGCGGGAAACTTGTCTGATAATTCTGTTGTTGATAGCCTGGCTCACTCTGTTTCCCTTACCGGCAGGCCAGTCCGGTTGATCAGGCTTCCGGAATACGGGGGTATTGGACAGGCTTCGACTGCAGCCTTCCAGGCAGCGGTGGAAATGAAACGCGATATATCCACTACCCGGCGAGAGCTGGTTTCAGTGAACAAGTTGTGTGTGGCTTTTGATTTTTCCGGCAGGATGGCAGTAGAAGAGGGAAAGCTGCTGCCTGTTTTCGACAGGTGTTCTGACCGGCTTGTGGAAGAGGGGGGCCGTACACTCTATTTTGGAGAGATGGAAGAATCCCTTCTGAAATTGCTGGCCCGGCGGGCGACCGGGTCCGGGGTGACTGATATTTTAGCTCGTCATTTTTCCATGGCTGGCAGGGGTAGGGATAACGTTTTTGCCACGGACAAGCTTAACAATGAAGACCAGTGGGGTTCTGCTCCCATTGAGGGTACTGTTGTTCTTCCGCAAGCGCTGCCTGAAAACCCGGGAGTTTATGTAGCCGTTTCTGATGGGTTCGCTCCTGAGAAAGTTGTTTCTGCAGGGATCCATCTTATTGTTTCGACCCCAGGAGGACAACCACTGGTTGATTCTTTTGTACCTGTTCTGCGGGTGGCTGCCGATTCCTGGAACATCAGGGATATTATCGATCTGGATCTTTCCGGTTTCTTGCGCGGCAAACTGGGTTCCGAGGACGCAGCGATTCTTTTGGTGAGCGAAATTCTGGCCACCTGCTCGGGGAAATTGACCGCAGGGGAAGTTTTTCTCCAGGCAATGGGTGCTGGTTAAAGTGGGGCTATAATAAAGAGCTGTTCAGAAAAGGGGGGGTAATCCGGGAGAAGCGATTGATTGGGACGGGTCGTTTTGGTGTCAAAAATAGTTTCAAGGAGGCGAAGATTAAAATGAAAAGCAGGTCCGTAGTGGCGATCCTCACGGTAATTTTGGTGATAGGTTTATTGTCTGCTGGTATTAGCGGATGCGGCAAAAAAGGTGAGGGAGAAAATCAGGCTGGACAGGGAAGCCAGAAGGCCTACAGCTTTGCCACAGCTGGAACAGGTGGAACATATTATCCCATGGGTGGGGCCATAGCAAGCATTGTTAAAGAACAAGGCATTGATATTAGCGTGGAAACCAGCGGCGGCTCGGCGGAGAATTTGCGCCTGATTCAGTCCGGGCAAACCGATATGGCCTGGGCTAATGCTTCGGAAATTTACTGGGCATGGAATGGTCAGGAGTTCTTTAAAGATCAAAAAATCCAGGACTTCAGAGTAGCCGCCTTTGCCTGGAATGCTGCGTATCACTGGGTGTCTTTGCAGGAAAGTGGAATCAAGACGGTGGCTGACTTTGCAGGAAAACGTGTGTCCATCGGACCACAGGGCTCTGGCGCAGCCATATTCGGTGAGACTTTCCTCAAACATATGGGCCTGTGGGATAAGGTCAAGGTAATGTACCTTCCCCCGGAAGATATGGCCGATGGATTGAAGAACCGTACCATTGATGTGATGGGGTATTTTTCCCGTGTTCCATGGGCTGCTATTACCGATGTTTCGGCCCTGACACCCGTTAACATCATTGATGCTCCTGCCGAAGGGGAGGCAAAAGGGTTTGGACAAAAATACCCCTTCTACCTGGTTCAAAACGTGAAAAGCGGTACCTATAAAGGTCAGGAAAAGGATTTAAAGTTTTACAATAACCCCGTCTACCTGGTAGTTCATAAGGATGTTCCTGAAGAAACCGTTTACAAAATGCTCCAGGCCATTTATTCCGATAGCGGCCAGGCTAAACTGCGTCAAACGCACAAGGCCGGGGAGGACATGACGCTCCAAAATGCTCTGCTGGGAATGGACAAGCTGGCAGTACCTCTCCATCCGGGAGCGGAGAAGTTCTTTAAGGAAAAGGGTATGACTATTCCACCCAATATATCCGGCTCTTCTTAAAATTAGTTTCTTTTCAAGCAGGGGCGGGTAGTTTCTTCAAGCAGGGGCGGGTTTTATGCCCGCTCCCCTCCCCCCCAAAAAAAAGGAGGAAGCGATGCATGTTCCTGACTCAGCCAAGCAGCCCTGCACCGCCGGAGGGTAAAGATATAGAAAAAATGGTAGAAGAATATGAAGGGGCTTCAGCCAGGCGGACTCTTACTGGCCCCGTTGGCTTGTTTGTTGCTATTGTAGCCGGCCTGTTTGCCCTGTTTTATCTTTACCAGTCGAAATTTGGCATTATTTCTCCTGAAGCTAACCGCGGAATTTACGTGGGCATAACCGTTTTCCTGTGCCTGCTGCTTTACCCGGCGAGCAAAAAATCCCCACGTGATCGCATAACTGTACTGGATGGCATACTGGCGCTGCTGGCCGTAGTCGTAACCGTTTATTTCGTAATAAACTACGGCCAGATGGCCAACCGCATTGGTTTTGTAACCACTCCCGATTTAATCATGGGGCTAATAGCCATTGTTTTGTGCATTGAGGCCACGCGCCGGGTAACCGGTAACGTGTTGGCGGTAATTGCTGTTATATTTGTTATTTATGCCCTGTTCGGCCCCTATTTCCCCGGCATACTGTCCCATAAAGGTTTTACCCTGCACCGTGTAGCCGGTTTCCTCTTTTCCTCCCTGTACGGGATTTTTGGTGGCGTGGCAGCCATTTTTGCCAATTTTGTATTTATGTTTATGCTTTTCGGTACATTCCTGGAGTTTTCCGGGGCAGGGAAGTTTTTTATTGACTTTCCATATAGCCTGCTCGGCAGGGCCAGGGGCGGCCCGGCCAAAGTGGCCATTGTGGCTTCCGGTCTGATGGGTTCCATCAACGGCAGCGCAGCGGCCAATGTAGTGACCACCGGCACCTTCACCATACCTTTGATGAAAAGGGTGGGCTACAAGCCCCATATGGCCGGAGCTATTGAAGCGGTGGCTTCCACCGGGGGCATGCTGATGCCTCCCATTATGGGAGCCGGTGCCTTCGTAATGTCCGAATTCACCGGTATTTCTTACTGGCATATCGCCCTGGTGAGCTTTGTGCCGGCCGTACTATATTACATGTACCTGTACCTGATGGTGGACTATCAGGCCAGAAATCTGGGGTTGTCGGGGTTGCCCAAAAGTGAACTGCCCGATCCCAGGCACGAACTGAAGCAGGGGTGGTACTACCTGCTTCCGGTGGCAGTGGTCATTTACTTGTTGGTGAACGGTTATTCGCCGGGGGCGACCGCCTTCTGGGGTATTGTCGGTTGCGTGGCGCTAAGTTGGGTGCGCAAGGATACCCGCATGGGGCTGAAGGAGATCGGTGACGCCCTGGTTAAGGGTACGGTTCAATCCCTGACCGTGGGGGCAACGGTCGGTACCATCGGCATCATTGTCGGGGTTGTCTACCTCACCGGACTGGCCCTGAAGTTCTCCAGCCTGCTGCTGGCCCTTTCCGGCGGGATATTGCCCGTGGCCATTTTGCTGGTCGGTGTCGCCGCTTACGTTCTGGGCATGGGTATTACCGCCACCACCTCCTACGTTATTCTGGCCGTCCTTGCAGTGCCGGCTTTGCAGGAACTGGGTGTGGAAGTGTTGGCGGCCCATTTAATCGTTTACTGGATGAGCTTGATTGGTAATATCAACCCGCCCGTATGTCTGGCTGCTTTTGCCGGGGCTGCCATTGCCCAGGCAGACCCCATGAAAACCGGCTGGACGGCGGTGCGCTTTGGCCAGCCGTTATACATCATTCCCTTCCTGTTTGCCTATACACCAATCTTGTTTAATGGCCCCACTCCGGAAGTCATCCGGGCTATTGCCGGCGCCTTTTTGGGGATTTATATGGTAGCCGGGTTTACACAGGGCTACCAGTTGCGCAAGCTTAACTGGGTAGAAAGGATACTTGCCGGCATCTCGGCGGTATTGCTATGCTGGCCCGATGTTTATACAGACATAATGGGCTTCGTGCTGATGATCATGTTGTTATTATGGCAAATGGTTACCATTCGGCGTCAGCGGGCAGGTGCTGCCGATATAAAAATACAATAGCTTTTTGGGACATTCAGGTATTAAATTTTTTAAGTGCTGCAGTTTGCCACAGATTTAATGAGGAGTGAGAAGATGTCAGCGCAGGTCCAGGTTATCTTTGCCACTGCCGTATTCCTGCTAACTTACGCTGTCATTGTTTCGGAAAAAATTCATCGGGCAGTGGCTGCCCTGGTGGGGGCCGCACTTCTGGCCCTCACCGGGACCATGAACCTCGAAGAGGCTGTGCACGCCGTTGACTTCAACACCATCGGCCTCCTGGTCGGTATGATGATCATTGTGGGCATTACCCGCCGCACGGGGGTTTTCGAATACCTGGCCGTCAAGGCAGCCCGCCGGGCAAAGGGAGAACCCCTGCGCATCATGGCCGCCCTTTCCCTGGTAACGGCGGTGCTTTCGGCTTTCCTGGATAACGTGACCACGGTGCTTTTAATTGTGCCGGTTACCTTTGCCATTGCCGGCCAGCTGCAGATCAGCCCCATACCCTTCCTGATTGCCGAAATCATTGCTTCCAACATCGGCGGCACGGCCACTTTAATTGGCGACCCGCCCAACATCATGATCGGCAGCCAGACCCACCTGGGGTTCATGGATTTCGTCATCAACCTGACGCCGGTAGTTGTGGTAATCTATATCCTGACTATATTCTGCCTGCGCATTATCTACCGCCGCCAGCTGGTGTCCCGGCCGGAACTGCAAGAAAAAATCATGCGGATGAATGAAAAGGATGAAATCAAGGACCCGGTGCTGCTGAAAAAATGTCTGGTGGTGCTGTGTCTTACCATTGCCGGTTTTGTGCTGCACCAGTTCCTGCACCTGGAGTCGTCGGTTATTGCCCTGTCGGGTGCCAGCCTGCTTTTGCTCCTGACCCGGGAGGACCCTGAGCACGTCCTTCACGCGGTGGAATGGCCGGTAATCTTCTTCTTCGTGGGCCTGTTCATCGTGGTGGGAGCTCTGGAGAAAGTAGGCGTCATCGAGGCTGTGGCCCGCTTTTCCCTGGAAATCACCCGGGGACAGCTGATGCCGGCGGCCATGCTCATCCTGTGGGTTTCTGCCCTGGCCTCGGCCTTTGTGGATAACATTCCTTTCGTAGCCACCATGATCCCGCTGATCCATGACATGGGGCGCCTGGGCCAGATGGGTAATCTGGATCTTTTGTGGTGGGCGCTGTCCCTGGGGGCTTGCCTGGGTGGAAACGGTACCGTAATTGGTGCCTCGGCCAACGTGGTGGTCATCGGCATGGCCGAAAAGAGGGGAGTTCTCATCACCTTCATAAGCTACCTGAAGGTGGCCTTCCCCCTGATGCTCATGTCCATAATGGTGTCCACAGTTTATCTATTGTTCTGGTATCACTATCACGGCCTGGTATCCCTGGTGGGCACCCTGGTGGTCGGAGTGGTGCTGGGGGTTTTGAGTATTCTCCTGAACAAATTTCTCTTCTCCGAAAGACAAGCTGCCCCGGGGTGGGCTGGTCAAGCATAAGCAAGTTTAAACGCCTTTGGCATGGAGATGTAGAGCCTTCTTGGGCAGCCAGATACAGAGCGAGAGCAGTGGGCGCATCCCAATCATGGTAAGACCTTACATGTCATATCAATGTTCCCTCCAGTTAGGAGGTAATATCGGCGATAAATTTTCAGTGGCTCGACCGCCCCAGAGGGCTCCAGGAAAATGATCTAAAGGGAGGTGGGAGCCCGGCGGTAATATGGACAGGCTTCAAAATTCATTAATTTTGGGAGGTGGGCTAATTTATGACAACCGCATCTGTTAACGGGGAACTTTATTCCATCGTCGAGGACACGGCGAAAAGTCTCTATATTAAAGCCCTTAAAGACTTGCCCCCCGATGTGCGGCGGGCCCTTCAAAAGGCTTATGAGACAGAAACGGAAGATACTCCCAGGAAAGTCTTATCCACCATGTTAGAAGCCATTGCCATATCCGATGACAAGCAGCGTCTGCTCTGCCAGGATACAGGTATTCCCCTTTACTTTGTAAAGGTGGGCAGCCGTCTTAATATTGACATCCCGCGCCTGCAGGAGGCCATCATTCGCGGTACCGAAAGGGCTACCGTAGAGCACCCATTGCGCTCCAGCGTCTGTCATCCCATTAAGAGAACCAATCACCAGACCAGTACGGGTTATCGCATTCCCTTAATCAATCTGGATTTCGTTAAAGATGACGATACCCTGGAGATCTTAATGGTGCCCAAGGGTTCCGGTTCCGAGAACATGAGTTTTCTCAAGATGCTGATCCCTGCCGAGGGCATCCGGGGAGTCAAGAAATTTATTATCGATAGTGTGCTGGAAGCAGGAGCCAACCCCTGTCCGCCGTTTGTGATAGGCGTAGGACTGGGAGGTACGGCCGACCTCTGTGTCAAGCTGGCCAAGCTGGCTGCGGTAACCCGTCCCTTAGGTTCACGGAATGACGATCCCGACATTGCGGCCCTGGAAGAAGAATTACTCGAAGCAGTTAATCAGTTAGGTATTGGGCCTATGGGTTTGGGAGGAAAAACCACGGCCCTGGCCTTAAACATTGAATACGCCTATACCCATATAACCCAGAATCCGGTGGCTGTCAATATCCAGTGCTGGCCGGCGAGAAGAGCCAGGGCGAAAATTGATGCCTGTGGCCGGGTGGAATTCGGGTATTAAGAAGGAGGGATAACCATGGCCGAGTACAGACTGACCACGCCCTTATCGGAAGAAGATGTCCGGAAGCTGAAGGTCGGCGATACAGTCTTCTTAGAAGGCACTATCTTCGGTATAAGGGATGCCAACCTCATACGCATGTTTGAGCACAATGTTCCGCCTCCGGTCGATCTTACCGGTGCTGCCTGTATTCATACCGCACCCAACGTGCGCAAGGTAAACGGCGGGTACGAAAAGGTTTGCATTGGGACTACTACCAGCTCCCGCATGGACCGGTTTACTCCCGGTTTAATGGGCCAGTATGGGGTGAGGGCAATCATCGGTAAGGCAGGAATGATGGAAGCCAGCATGGAGGCCATGAAAAAATACGGTGGTTGTTACCTGGCTATTGTAGGTGGCGCTGCTTCCTGGGAGACGGAAAAAATCCAGGCCATTGAAGGAGTTTGGTGGGAAGATTTAATGCCTGAGGCCATCTGGAAGTTCCGGGTTAGGGATTTCGGCCCCCTTATCGTGGCAATGGACTCGGAGGGTAATAATATGTACTACCAGGTAAAGGCCCGGGCACGGGACAGGCTTGCGGATATTTATAAGAGGCTTGGCATTTGAGCAACTTTGGCGCAGGGTGGGCGCCCCGGGGAAAGGGTGCCCACCTGCAATAAATGCCGTTACATTGGAATTCCAAATAACAAGCAGGAGCGTGTGGAAGAATGTATACCTTTAAAAACAGAAGCCAGGTGTGGGATACCGTAGGCATGTGGGCCTGGTTGTTCCACCGGGTTACCGGACTGGCACTGGTTTTTTACATTATCTTGCACATAGTGCTGATGGGTACTTCCCTGCTGCGGGGACCGGAGACCTTTAATAGTGTGCTCGGTTTCCTCATGGGCAGTACATTGTTTTTAATACTGGATCTGCTGCTGGCTGCCGCAGTTCTTTATCATGGCTTAAATGGGATCAGAATTTTATTGTTTGACATTGGCATAGGATTTAACCGCCAGAAAGAGATTTTTTGGGTCCTGATGGCCGCAGGGCTGGTTATTTATCTATTCCTGTTGTGGCGGGTATTGCCGGAAATCTTTTAGCCGTTAGGGAGCGTGATGAAATGTTGAGCGGATGGACATGGCTCTTTCAGCGCATAACCGCTTTCTTTTTAATTCTGGTGCTGGGGGTGCACTTCTGGGTCTTGCATTATCAGAATCCCGGTGAAATCCTGGTCTATGCCGATGCGGCCCGGCGACTGCAGACGGCGTTGTTCTTAACGGTGGATTCCCTTCTATTGGCCTTCGGATTGTTTCATGCGCTAAATGGGTTGCATAACGTTCTGGAAGATTTTAACGTAAGATCCCGTTCGATAACCGCCGTGTTGCTGCTGGTGGGGGCAGGCCTGTTTATTATGGGCATATATTCCCTCTGGCAGTTCGTCTAATAGGGACGAAAGGGGATGCTGGAAAGTGACTCTTAATGTTAAGGTGTTCCGATTCAATCCCGAGACAGATAAGGTGCCCAGGTTTGATACCTTTAAGATAGAAGAGTTTCCCAACATGGCCGTACTGGACGTGGTGATGAACATACAGAATTACCACGATCCCACTCTGGCCTACAGGTGTTCCTGCCGTATAGGTATGTGCGGTTCCTGCGCCATGTATATCAACGGCCGGCCCCGTTTGGCCTGCCGGACCCAGGTCAGTTCCCTGGGGACAAAGGATATCACCATTATGCCCCTTCCTAATTTACCCATTATCAGGGATTTGGCCGTAGATATGGAACCTTTCTTTGAAAAATATAAGAAAATAAAGCCCTACCTGATTCCCAAACAAGATCTAAAAGAGCCGGTAATTTGCAAGCCCGATTCCGGAGAAAGGGAATTAATCGATTACATGCTGGAATGTATTACCTGTGGGGCGTGCTATGGAGCCTGCACCATGGTGGCCACCGATCCCCATTACCTGGGACCTGCTGCCCTGACCAGAGCTTACTGCCTCATTGCCGATAAGCGCGACGCTGCAACTCGTGAACGGCTGGTCATTGTGGAACAGTCCGAAGGCGTCTGGCGGTGTCACACCCAGTTTAACTGTGCGGAAGTGTGTCCCAAGAAGATTGTCCCCACCCAGGCCATCCAGCAACTGAAGAAACGGTGTGTATTCAAGCGATTGGGGCTTTTCAGAGGATAAAGTCCGGTGGTTTCAACAAAGGGGGTATGTATTTCTTATGGAAGAAATTAAAACCGATATATTAATCCTGGGTAGTGGGGGTGCCGGATTGTTTGCCGCCCTCCATGCTTACGACAGCAACCCGCGGCTTAAGATTGTACTGGCCACCAAAGGGCTGATCGGTAAATGCGGCTGCAGCCGCATGGTGCAGGGTGGCTACAACGTGGTACTGGATCCTAAAGATTCGGTGGAACTGCATTTTAAGGACACCATTAAGGGCGGTGCGTTTATCAACAACCAGGAACTGGCCTGGACTCTGGTAAATGACGCCCCAAAACGTATCTATGAAATGGAAACCAAAATTGGCTGCTTTTTCGACCGGCGGGAAGACGGGCGTATTCATCAAAAGCCTTTTGCCGGGCAGTCCTTCGACCGGACGGTACACCGGGGCGACCTGACCGGCATAGAAATTATTGCTCGGGCGACGGATCAGGTTTTTGCGCGCGATATTACCGTACTCGAAGAAACACGAGGTCTTGAACTGTTAACCAACAGCAATGGGGACCGGGTGGTTGGGGCCCTGCTGATGAATATTCGCACGGGCCAGTTCATCGTGGTCAAAGCTAAAGCGGTGATTGTGGCCACCGGCGGCAGTGCCTCCATGTATAAAATTTCTGCCCCCTCTTTTGATAAAACCGGTGACGGGATGGCCATGTGCTGGCGTGCCGGGGCGGAATTTGTGGATATGGAAATGTTACAGTTCCACCCCACCGGGCTGCTGGCGGGTAAGTCCAGGTTGAGCGGCAGCGTGCTGGAGGAAGGCCTGCGGGGGGCCGGCGGCCGTCTCTACAATGCCATCGGGGAGCGGTTCATGGAGCGCTATGACCCGGAGAGACTGGAGCGTTCCACCCGTGACCGGGTAGCCCGGGCCGGTTATATGGAAATAATGGCCGGGCGGGGAACTCCGGCCGGAGGTGTTCTTCTGGACATGTCCCACCTGGGCGCCGAGTTTGTGGAAAGTAAGTTTCCCGGCATGTGCGAGCGGGTAAGGGATATTGGCAAGGACCTGGCCAGGGAACCGGTAGAAGTTAGCCCTACGGCCCACTTCCAGATGGGTGGAGTTAGAATTGATGTCAATTGTTACAGTTCCTTGAAAGGGTTATTTGTGGCCGGGGAAGATGCCGGCGGCGTGCATGGAGCAAACCGCCTGGGCGGTAATGGCATTGCCGACTCGACGGTTTTCGGTGCCCGGGCGGGAGATGCGGCTGCCGAATTTGCCCAAAGCCAGGATTGGGTTCCCGTTGATCAGGTCCAGGTAAAGATGTTCACCAATAATGTGCTCAAATTTTTTGGACACGCGGACGGTCCCGATGTGTATCAATTGCGGGATGAGCTCAAAAACTTAATGTGGGAGAAAGTAGGCGTGGTGCGCACCGGGCAGAAGCTGGAGCAGGCACTGAAAAGATTGGCCGAAATGTCAGAAGAGGTGGAAAGGGCCAAGCTTCCCACCGGTTCTTTGCGGGGCTACAACCTGGCTTTAAACGAAATACTCAATTTGCGAAACCAGCTGGTGGTAGCCCAGCTGGTGGCGGCAAGTGCACTATATAGAAAAGAAAGCCGCGGTTCCCATTACCGTGAAGATTTTCCCGAAACCGATAACCAGAACTGGTTATGCAATATCTTTATGCGCAAAAAAGGAGATGGATATTTCATAGAAACACATCCGGTGAAGTTCACCCGTCTCCGCCCGGAAGATGTGGCCGCGAAGTAGGTTAAAGCATTCCGCTTATTTGCCTGTGGACAGGTGGGGGATGCATTCTACAAAGATGCTGTTCCCCCCTGTCCACTGAATCATTTTGAGGATCTTCGCTATTTCGTATGAGTAAACAGGCGTTCCCCTAAAAATTTTGGGGAATGACTCATTGTTAATTGACAGCATCCCGCAATGACCTGGCTCTTGACAATTCTCGACGCCTGTGGTTAGAATTATCTCATGATTGTAGACATTTTCGGTTGCTTTTTGCGGTTATTTTTCCGTGGGCGCTATGGTAGGATGTGGTTTTTGCTCTGAATAGTCATGGTTTAAACGGTTAAGGAGTGAAGCTATGTCTGCTGAAGATAAAATTCGTTACTTATCTGAAGAAATTAAACGATTGAAAAAAGAAAAGCGGGCTGTAATTTTAAGCCACGTCTATCAGCGCCCGGAGGTACAGGAAATTGCCGACTTTGTGGGGGATTCCCTGGGATTGTCCCAGCAGGCCGCCAAAACCGACGCGGAGGTAATTGTTTTTTGCGGTGTGCACTTCATGGCCGAAAGTGCGGCCATTTTGTCTCCCGACAAAATTGTGCTCCTGCCCGAGATCAAAGCCGGGTGTCCCATGGCCGATATGGTTACCGTGGAAGCACTACGGGAGAGGAAAAAAGAAATCCCCGGGGCCGTAGTGGTCTGTTATGTTAATACCTCTGCCGCCGTTAAGGCCGAAAGCGATGTGTGCTGCACCAGTGCCAATGCGGTGAAAATCGTTTCCTCCCTGCCGGCAGATCAACCGGTGCTCTTTATCCCCGATGAGAACCTGGGGCAATACGTGGCCAGGCAGACGGGACGGAAAATACACCTGTGGGAAGGGTACTGCAATACCCACGATAAGCTGTTTGCTGAAGATGTGCTGGCTGCCAGGGAGGCCCATCCCGACGCTTTGGTGCTGGTTCACCCGGAATGCCGCCCGGAAGTGATTGACCTGGCCGATGCGGTGGCCAGCACCACGGGCATGATCCGCTTTGCCCGGGAAAGTGACGCCAGAGAATTTATTGTCTGTACGGAAATGGGTATTTTACACCAGTTCCGTAAACAATGCCCGGATAAACACTTTTATCCTGCTTCCGATAAATTAATATGTCCGAACATGAAGGCCACCACCCTGGAGAAGGTGCACCGGGCACTGGTTACCCTGGAACCGCGGGTGACGGTACCGGCCGAGATCCGGGAAAAAGCACTGCGTTCACTGGAAAGGATGCTGGCGGTTACCTGATGCATTAGGGGGGGTTAAAACTTGGCCGGAAGATATCTGGTCAACTTCGATACCCGGCAGCTGCCCCGGGAAAATTGGGATTATGTCATCCTGGGCAGTGGTATAGCCGGGTTGTATACTGCGTACGCGGCCAGCCGTCTTAATCAACGGGTGGTGGTGCTTACCAAGCACACCATGGAGGATAGCAACACCGACAAGGCCCAGGGAGGCATTGCCGCCGCCCTGGGTCATTCCGATTCTCCGGCCCTGCATTTAAAGGATACCCTGGCCGCCGGGGCGGGACTTTGTGATCCCGAGGCGGTAAGTGTGCTGGTCAACGAGGGTCCGGACCGGGTGCGGGAATTGATTGACATGGGGGCGCAGTTCGACCGGGAAAACGGTCAACTGGCCCTTACCCGGGAAGGGGCCCACAGCCGGCGGCGTATTCTCCATGCCGCCGGGGATGCCACCGGGGCGGAAATCCAGCGGGTGCTTTCCGGGCAGGCACGGTTAAGTCCCAATATTGACGTACGGGAAAACCATTTTGCGGTGGACCTTCTGGTGCGGGACAACACCTGTTACGGTGTGCTTGCCGTGGACGGGTCGTCCGGAGAGCTGCGGGTTTTCTGGGGCCGGGCGGTGGTACTGGCCACCGGCGGGTTGGGCCAGCTTTTTGAGCACAGCACCAATCCCGCGGTGGCCACGGGTGACGGCATTGCCATGGCCTGGCGGGCCGGGGCGGAAGTGATGGATATGGAGTTCATTCAATTCCATCCCACCGTGTTGAGCCTGCCGGGGGCACCTCCTTTTCTTATTTCCGAGGCCGTGCGGGGCGAGGGAGCTTACCTCCGGAACCGCTACGGGGAGCGGTTTATGCCCCGTTATCACGAGCTGGCGGAACTGGCACCCCGGGACGTGGTGGTACGGGCTATTCTTAAAGAAATGGGCAGTACCGCCTGCGACAGGGTATTCCTCGACCTTTCCCACCTGGATCCGGCCATGGTCCAGCAGCGCTTCCCCACCATCAGCCGCACCTGCGCCTCTTACGGGCTGGATGTCACCAGAGACCCCATTCCCGTGGCTCCGGCGGCCCACTACATGATGGGAGGAGTAAAAACCAACCTTTATGGGGAAACCAGTATTGAGGGGCTCTATGCCTGCGGCGAGGTGGCCTGCCAGGGAGTGCATGGCGCCAACCGCCTGGCCAGCAATTCCCTGCTGGACGGCCTGGTTTTTGGAGGCCGTATTGTGGAGCGAGTGAACAGCCTGCCCCCGCGGCGCCATGGGCATCCGGAATTTTCCTGCCATGAACTGGCCGGTTCCCCTGAAGTGGATGCAGCTCGTTTGCGCCGGCAGATTCAAAGCGTAATGGGTAAGTATGTTGGACCTGTGCGTACGGCAGAGGGACTGGAAAAGGCCCTGGCCTTCTTTGAGGACTGGTCGTACCTTGCCGGGCATCAGGCTGCGGGTACGGACGGAATGGAGGTATGGAATATGCTTGTGGTTGGGCAGCTGGTTGCCCAGGCAGCGCTGATCCGTACGGAAAGCCGGGGAGGCCATTACCGTTTGGATTACCCCCAACCCCGGGACTTATGGCTGAAACATGTTATCCTGCGCCGCTGAGGGGTTTGACTTATTATGATAGGGAACTGCAAACTCAAGTGCCCGGCCAAAGCAGGGTGCGGTTCATTCAAAGGGGGATAAGGATGCAGAACATCGTTCTGGAAGATCTGATCGACCGGGTGCTCAAGGAGGATATAGGCACCGGCGATGTAACCACCAACAGCATCGTACCACCGGATTACACCACCATTGGGTTTATTCATGCCAAAGAACCGGGAGTGGTGGCCGGCCTGCCCGTGGCCGGGGCCGTTTTCCGCCGGCTTTCACCGCACATCTCCTTTCAAATTCGGGTGCGGGAAGGGGAAAGAGTCCAGGCCGGACAGCTCCTGGCCCGGGTGGAGGGGGAGGCCCGGGCCATTTTGAGCGGCGAGCGGGTAGCCTTAAACCTTCTGCAGCGCATGTCGGGCATTGCCACTTATACCGCCCGGCTGGTGGAGCTCATCCGGGAGTTCAAGGCCAAAATAGTGGACACCCGCAAGACTACCCCCGGTTTGCGCATCCTGGAAAAGTACGCCGTGCGGGTGGGGGGTGCCCTCAACCACCGCTTTGGCCTGTACGACGCCGTTTTGATTAAGGATAACCACATCAAGGTGGCCGGGAGCATCACCCGGGCGGTAGAGCTGGCCAGGGCCAATATACCCTACACCATGAAGGTGGAGGTTGAGGTTGAGAATTTGGCCGGAGTGGAGGAAGCTCTGGCCGCCGGGGCCGATATTATCATGCTGGACAATATGGATATCCCCACTATGACAAGGGCGGTGGAACTGGTGGGTGGTCGAGCTTTCCTGGAAGCTTCGGGGAGGATTAACGAGCAGAACATTGTGGAGGTTGCCCGCACGGGAGTGGATTTTATTTCCCTGGGTGCGCTTACCCATTCCGCCCGGTCGCTGGACATCAGCCTGGATGTAGGAGAAATGAAGCCCCTGTAGAATAATTACAAAAATGAAAAGGGCGGCGCCCGTCATTTATCCGGACAAACAGGGGACGACTGTTTCCGGATAGTTTGGTAACCTTTTCAGAAAAGTAACCTTTTTTTCAGAAAACGATAAAAGGCGGGGAGGTGGGGGCCGTGTACGATGCCTTAAAACCAATAAAGCCCAGGAAAATTTACGAGGAAATAATTGATCAGGTGAAGCAATTAATTGCCGAAGGTGTATTAAATCCCGGGGATAAGCTGATCTCAGAGAAGGAGCTGGCCGAAAAGCTCCAGGTGGGCCGTTCGGCGGTACGGGAAGCCTTTCGCGCCCTGGAAGCCATGGGAATACTGGAAATACGGCCGGGTGAGGGCACCTTTGTGCGGCGGGTGGAACCCCAGGCGCTGATTAATGTTCTCTCGCTGGTGTTAATGATGGACCGGGACACCACGGAAGAATTGATGGAATTGCGTAAAATACTGGAGGTAGAGTCGGCGGGCCTGGCGGCTTTAAGGCATACCCCGGAGGAGCTGGCCCAGATGGAGGAGGCCCTGGCCCAGATGGAAGCCGATATTAAAGCCGGGGACCTGGGGGAAAAGGCCGACTGGAAATTCCACTATGCCATAGCGGAAGCCACCCACAATTCCCTGCTGGTGGAACTGATGAACACCATTGCCGGTACCATGCAGAGAGTGCTGCGTACGGCCCGCATGCAGCTTTATATGACGCCCGGCACGCCCCAGCGCTTGTTAAACGAGCACAAGGCCATTTTCCTGGCCATTAAAGAAGGCCGGGATCAGGACGCCCGCCGGGCCATGTTCGACCACCTGGACAAGGTGGAAAAAGGCCTGCGCATTTAAGTGCGGTGCCAGGCACTTAACTTATTAACTTATCGAGCTCCCCGGCCCCGCCTCATGTCCTGTGGAAGCTGGCTGGCGGGCTAAGGAACCTGAGCCGGGACGAATTCAGGCAGTTTGTTGCCTGGCTGGGTGCCCGGCGATTTTTTACGGCACCAGCATAGCCGGCGCAGCCGCCCTGTTGGGTTTGCCGCGCTTCTGCCCTTGCAGCACTTGAGTTTCTTATGGGCTTAGCATACAAGGAGGTTGGTTATGGCAACCAGCGCCTGGAACGGTCACGAATACGATGCGGTTTCCCGGCAGCGTTTTGCGGTAGGTGATCTCCTGATCCGGCTTGCGGCAGTCCGGCTCGGAGATGAGGTGCTTGACGTTGGCTGCGGCACGGGGGAGCTGACCCTTAATTTGGCAAAGATAGCCTACCCGGGGCGGGTGCTCGGCATCGACAATGCCCCCGGAATGATTGAGGTAGCGCTGAGCAAGGCAAAAGCTGCCGGTATACAAAACCTTGCGTTCCGGGTGCACGATATGCGGGATCTGGATTTGGTGGATGAGTTCGATGTGATTTTTTGAACTCGGCGCTGCAGTGGGTCTGGGAACAGGAAATGGTGCTGGCAGCGCTCTTCCGTGCCCTGCGGCCCGGAGGCAGGCTGGCACTCCAGTTCACGGCGAAAGACTTCTCGCCGCCGTTGCTGATTGTCCTGGATAAGGTAGCAATGGCGATGATTCCGGACTGCCCGTACTGGAGCGGCAAATATCCCTGGTTTATGGGTGAAGTGGAAAGCTATCGCAGGCTGGTGGAAACTGCGGGCTTCTCAGAAGTGAAGGTCTGGCGGGAGGAATGGCCGCTCCGCTTTCCTGCGGCGGAAGCGGCGGTAGCCTTTTTCCGCGCCGCCGGCCTGCAGCCTTATCTCGCCTTCCTGCCGGAAGCGACCCATGCTGCCTTCTGCACGCGGCTGGCCGGAGAACTGGAGGCCATCTGCGGCTACGGCGAAATAGAATTGCCGTTCGACAGGCTGTTCGTTTTAGGACGGAAGGCGGCATAAGTACTTTCTTTCCCCGGCGGAGCCGCAGAGGTTCTACGAGGCGCTGCGTGCCCGGCTTTACGGTACTGCGGCTTAGCGGTGCTGTTCGGCGCGTTCGGGGATGTGTGCCGCAGTTGAAGGCTGCCGGAATGGGGAGGTGCTGAGGCTGGGGAAAAAAGGTGGTGCTGGTATTAAGTTTGCTACTGGCCGCGGCCGGAATCGTGGCGATGCTCTTCCTGCCGGTGGCGGCGGTGACAGGACCGGAGGAACTGCGCGCGGTGCGGCTGGGGCGCCCTTTCTGGTTCGTGGTGCAGGACCAGAGTCGCTACGGCCCGCCGGGGGACGTTTGGACCACCCGCTTTCTCTCCCCGTGAGAGTGTGCCCTCGCGGTGGTGTGGTGGCGCTTGGTGGCGGCGGTGGCGGGCGGCCTGGCTCTTTTTGCCCGCCGTGGCTGCCTTTATCTTTCGGCGAGCGAAATCACGCTGGCCCTGCTCGACCCACCGGTGCCGGCGGTGTGGCGGATCGTGTGCATCGGGTTGGAGCCGTAGGCCCGCGAGCGATTGCGCCGAGCATAAAGAGGACTCCCAGGGAGAGGTACCGATGCTCGAAAACGCTATCGGCCGTCTTTTTCCCGGCGCCGCGTGTTGAAAATTGTCCTTCCCGGCCTGCTTCTGTTCCTGCTTTACGGCCTGGCAACAATGACCTGGTTGCCTTTAGGCTAATCAACCCCGTGCTGCCGGGGAGTGATAGGGCTTTACTTAGCCAGCTTAATTATAGCGGCCTCATGACTGGCGATCTTGCTGACGAGGTAGGCCAGATCGAGGGAAATGGAATCAAGGCGGAGATCTAGATGGCGTTTAAGTTCCGCAACCTGGTCGCCGCGAAGTTTGTAGCCGTCGAACAGGGCTGATAACTTTTCGCCGTGTTCATTCTCGATTCTCGCAAGTGACTGTCGCAGTTGCTCCTGGCCGGCTTCCAGGTTGCCGATGAGCTGGTTCAGGGCTTTCAATTCACCGAGAATTTCTTTCAGCAATTGTTCGGACATGGATCATTCCCCTTTCAATCAGGTCAGACATATTCATTCCCCCTTCTTATCATTGTACCAAGCCCTCTCCTCCATTACTTCCAGGAGCAGCTCTCTCTGCCGGGGGGTGAGGCGGCGGGCAATGGCAATCATACGCCGGACGTCAGCCGGCAGCTCCTCCGGCTGGCCATTCTCGGCGAAGAATTCAGCGAGGGACAAGCCCAGCCCATGGCAGATTTGTTCAATTACTTCTACGCTTGGTTGGCGTTCGCCGCTTTCTATGCAATAGCGATATGTTTCGCCCGGCGCAGCACTTCCTTAGGTAGCGAAAGGGTAACATTCTGGTACTCCACATCCTCCACATCCTCCACCTCTACGTAACTAAGTGTATCACTTAGTTGCGTGATAAATCAAGTCGTCCGGCATGATTTCCCAGATCAGAGGGGTAGATGAAAAATCCCTGTTGCGGGTATTCCGTTCAGCATTGAAGGAAGTGCTGAGCTGTTACCTTTACCATGGTGATTTTAATATTGACATAATCAACTGCGGCACAGTACTATAATATTAATACATCAGCACATAAATACAGTAGGGGATATAGAATGTGGTTTCGTGTGGAGCCCGGCCGGGGCGTGCCAATCTACGTACAGTTAATGGAGCAGATCCGCCGCGCCGTGGCCAGCGGCGTCCTGACGCCGGGGGAACAATTGCCTTCTGTGCGGGAACTGGCCCTGCAACTGTCGATTAACCCGAACACCGTATCCCGGGCCTACCAGGAGCTGGAACACGAAGGCATAATATACACCCTGCGCGGCCGGGGTACCTTCGTGGCTACCCCTTCTTCCACTTTGACCGACCGGGAGCGCCTGCGACGGCTGGACGAGGCGGTGGAAAGATTGTTAGTGGAGGCCTACCAGCTTCGTTGCACGCCTGCGGAAGTGCTGGCCGCGGTAAAGAAAAAAGTGGCGGGTATGGGGGGCAAAGATACCCAAAAGGGGGAGATAGAGCATGACGATGAGTGAGCCGGTCGTGCTTACCCGCGGTCTCACCAAGATTTTTGGCGGGCAAACGGCTGTGGACGGTCTGGACCTGGAAGTGCCGCGGGGCAGCGTGTTTGCTCTTCTGGGACCTAACGGGGCCGGAAAAACCACCACCATCAAACTGCTTTTGAACCTGCTCCAGCCCACCGCCGGCGAGATCCGGGTACTGGGCCAGGATGCGGTGAAAGACTCGGTAGCCGTGCGCCGGAGGGTGGGTTACCAGGCCGAAACCCAGCGTTTTTACCCCAGGGTCCGGGTGGGGATCTCGCGCCTTGGGCTGGATGATGACCTGGTAATTTTAAGGAAAGCCGTATTTGAACAACCTGGAAGGTGACTAAATGAAGACGATGCCATGGAAAACCCACCTGGTCCTTTTTTAAGAATCGCTGACAGGTTCGCTGTTGCTTAATAGTGATGATGCTATTTGATACAGGCTGGTTTGTAAGAAGTTCCGTGTTTTATGGTACTTGCACCTTCTGATGGCTTTTTGTTCAAGTTGACGAACGCGCTCACGGGTTATTCCCATACTTGCACCTATTGCCTGAAGCGTTTCCGGTGGTTTCCCATCCAGCCCAAACCGGCGGGTTATAATCATACGCAAACGATTATCCTTTGATTTAATGCCCGGGCATTCATTTATAGCCGTAATAAAAGAGGTTACCACCTGCTCTAAATGGTGCTTCCGGAGGAAGTCAATTTGCTGGGGTTCAAAGCCAAGCATTGCCAGAAGGATGCTCAAGCGGGTTTCCTCTCCATATATGGCGGTGAGAAACTTGTTTAAACCATTGACCATTGTTTTGATGTCGCTCATCTTTCTTCTCGCCCACAATCAATTATTACGGATCATTGCCCCTTTTTTCCATGGCCGCTTCCCACTGTCCCAGGCGTTTAAAGGCATCCAGCTTTTCCCTGCGGCCCAGGCGCCACGCCGTAGCCAGGAAGCCAGGTAACCCGCTACGGTCGAAGCAACTCCGGCAAGAAGAGCGAGCCTGAGAAACACTCCCGTCATAGTCGATACGCACCTCACTAATTGGGGGCTTGGCAGGCTACTCGGAATGCGGGCCGCCCCGCTGCCGGGCGCAGATGAAGGCGCCGACCGAGCGGTCGTAAGTGCGCTCGGCGAGCCTTTCCCGGCAGGCGTGCTGTGCGGCGCCGGTGCACGAACTCTTTGAGCGCCATAGTCAATACTTCGGACTGTTTTTTGATCCCCGCAAGGCGCCTCGCTTCTTTCAAAACCTCCCAATCTATGTTGACGTTAGTTCGCATCAGCATCACCTCTCCCCATTATTATATGCTTTGATTTACCATCGAACTAGATGGGAAATAAGCATTTTCGCCGGGACTTTTTTTGTTACTCTATCACCCGTGTCACATTCTACCGACGGAAGGGGTTTTCCTGAAAAGTGTTCATAAAAACTGGTGCGCTGCTCGGCGAAGACGCTTCTCCTGGTCGCGTTCCCGCCCGGCGTTTCTGCCTTCTTTACTCTTCTGGGACCCGCACGGCAGGCTGTTCTTCATCTGCCCCCTGACCCTGCTCGACCCGCCGGTGCCTGCAAAGTGGCGGATCGTTTACATCGGGTCGGAATTGAAACCTGAGACTTGTGCCCCGATGCCCAGGCAAGGTATCTGGCCTTTTTTTGAAATTTTGGCGAACACTAGACTTTACCTCCATGAGACAAAAGGTTTACTTTTTGTGTATTGTAAAGCGAAACCCATGTAAAGCATCTTCTAGAGGAGCTGCGGACGGCCGGCAGGCCGGGGGATTAAAGAAAATTTAACCGGAAATTTGCTTTTCTTTTTTGGAAAAGTAATAATGCCTTAAACTTGCTGCAATAAGCTTGTATTAAAAAGTTCGGGTGAGTGGCCGTGATCTCCGGGATAATCAAAGGTTGGGAAGCCGCCTCCAGGTTCTTTTCTTTTCCCGGCTTTAAAAGAAGGACCATATTCCGGAACCACAGCCTGAAGGACCCCGGCCTGGCCGGAAAGGTTCGGGAAAACCTCCAGAAGTCAAGGCCGGTGGTGCTCCTCTATTTTGACCTGGTGAAATTCCACGAGGTGGAGCAGGTGAGCGGCTTTCAGGCTGCCTCGAAGATCCTGGCCATGTTTAAAAAAAGCCTGGAAAGAGAAATACCCGAAATTTTCCCCGGTATCGAAATCCTTGCCGTGGAAAATCTCTGGGGTGATGACTTTGTCGTCCTGATGGCGATGGAAGGCAGGCCGGAGCACGGTGAGCTGCAGAAAATAGCCGTCACTTCCTGCATTGGCATCAGGGAAAGGATAAAGCAGGAGTATTTGAAAATTACCGGCGGGGAACCGGACATCCACGTGGGGTACGCCGTCCTCAGTTTTAAGGCGAAAAACGTGGAGAGCCAGCTTTATACGGCGCTGCGCGAGGCCCAGGGGATGGCCAGGGGTTCCATCAGCCTGGAGACGGCCATGCTCTTATCCGAGTTCAGGGAAATTCTCGACCAGGCCCGGTTTGAGATCGTCTACCAGCCCGTAGTTTCCCTGCGTTCCGGCGGTATCCTGGGCTGGGAGGCCCTGACCAGGGGGCCCCGGGAGAGCTATTTCCGCAGCCCCGATATTATTTTTTCATTTGCTGAGAAAGCCGGGCTGCTCTATCCCCTGGAAAGGGTCTGCCGCCGGCTGGCCCTGGAAAACCTCGGGGATCTGGGGCCGGACCAGAAGCTCTTCCTGAACATCCACCCCCGCACCATCAGCGATCCCCATTTCGTCAGGGGAGAGACCATGAGGCTGATCGGGGAGATAGGCCTCAAACCTTCCAGCATCGTGTTTGAAATTACCGAGCGGCACTGCATCAGGGACTTTCCCAATTTTAACAAAACCCTGGAACATTACCGCAGCCAGGGCTATATGGTGGCCGTGGACGATGCCGGCTCCGGATTTTCCTCCCTGCAGTCCATTGCGGAAATCAGGCCCGACTTCATTAAAATAGACATGTCCCTGGTCAGGGACATCAACCTTAACTCTATCAAGCGGGTCCTGCTGGAGACATTTATAACCTTTGCCGAAAAAATCGGCTGCGCCATTATTGCCGAGGGCATTGAGACCGGGGAGGAACTGACCACCCTTGCCAGTATCGGCGCCCACTACGGCCAGGGCTACTTTTTGGGCAGGCCGGTATTCCCGAAAGCCTGTCTGGATGAGACTGTGGAGGTTAAGGTGCTCCGGCTGGCTTCCAGCGGGCGCAACAGGGCCTGGAAGCATGCCTTCCCGGTAGGAGAAATCGCGGAAAACGCCGTAAGTGTCCGCAAAGACTGTCTGGTTCGCGAAGTTAAGAAAATACTGGAAGAAAATGACCTGCTTGATGGAGTGGTGGTGGTAGAAGAGGGAAAACCCGTGGGGTTGGTGATGCGCTACCGCCTGGACCGCTACCTGGGGATGCAGTACGGGGTACCCCTGTATTTCGACCGCCCGGTAACATCGCTAATGGACACTTCTCCCCTGGTGGTGGAGGAAGACACTCCCATTGAAATAGTCTCCCAGGTTGCCATGAACCGGGACAGGCTCAAGCTCTACGACTATATCATTGTTACAAGAAATCAGCTGTTCAAAGGGGTTGTATCGGTCCAGAATTTACTTGATACCATGACCAGAATCCGGCTGGAAATGGCCAGGGGCGCCAGCCCGCTGACCGGATTGCCGGGAAATATAGCCATCGAGCAGGAGCTGTCCAGGCGGGCCAGGGAAAATGAGGACTGTGCGGTGATCTACCTGGACCTGGACCATTTCAAGTCTTATAACGACAGGTACGGCTTTGAAAGCGGTGACCGGGTGATTTTGTTTACCGCCGCTCTCCTGAGCAGTGTCGTAAAAAAGTTCGGCGCCAGAAATGATTTCATCGGCCACATCGGGGGCGATGACTTTATCATCATAACCGTTCCGGAAAAGGCAGAGATTTTATGCGCAAAAATTGCCCGGTATTTCGACCGGCTGATCCGCCGCTTTTACGACCCGGAGGACCGTGCGGCGGGAGGAATACGCGGCTGCGACCGGAGCGGCGGGGAGACTTTTTTCCCTTTAATTTCTATATCCATGGCCATTGTTGAATGCACTGGCCGCGATTGCCTGTACGACCAAAAAAAATTTTCGGAAAAGGCGGCTCAGCTCAAACGCTACGCCAAGTCCCTGCCGGGTAGCGTTTACGTAAAAGACCGCAGGTCCAGGGTTGATTAAGAAAAACTGCCGCCCGCAGCCCTGCAGGCCGGGGAAATGCCGCAACCCCAGGAGAAATGACCGGCAGGTAAATTGTATGCGTCTTTTCTTGTGCCCATCATTGCATCCCGGAGTGGTGCGGCGTACCGCCCTGGCCGCGGTCATGCAGGAGGGAAAGGCCCATGGATAAGAAAATACCCGGCACGGTCTGGATTTTCACCGGCTTTGTCCCCTGGATCCTGTACTGGGCGCTCTCGGGTCCCGGCCTCTGGACGGAGGCGGTGACGGCCGGCCTGGCCGCCGCCCTGGTCTTAAACGCCTATAGCTTCCGGCAGCGGCAGGTCAAGACGATGGAGCTGGTGACGCTTGCTTTCTTTGCCGCTCACTTTGCGGTGACCGTCGTCCTTGGTTCCCCGCTTTTTAAGACCTGCAGTGCCGTGCTGGCCGGCGCTGCCCTGGCGCTGATGGCCTGGGGGACGCTCCTGGCCGGCTCGCCCTTCACCTACCAGTACGCCCGCGAGGACTGGCCGCGCGAATACTGGCGCCATCCCCTCTTTTACCGCACCAACGCCCTGATTACGGCAGTCTGGGGCGCGATTTTTACCTTCAACGCCGCGATGGGTGTGCTGGCGCTTGCCTGGCCGGAGGCCCGCCTCTGGCTCACCGTGGCCGTCCCCAACGCCGCCATCGGGGCCGGCATCGCTTTTTCCCTTTTCTTCCCCAGCTGGTACCCCAAGCACATTCTGGCGCGGGAAATAGCCGCCCGCGAGCCGTACCGGTGGCCGGACCCGGTCTTCGGCCCCGCGCGGCCGGCCGGTGAAGCCGAACACGACGTCATCGTCGTGGGCGCCGGCATCGGCGGCCTTACGGCGGCGGCCCTCCTGGCGCGGCGGGGCCTGAAAGTGCTGGTGGCGGAGCAGCACCACCGGCCGGGCGGCTTCTGCACCTCGTGGGAGCGGCACGTGCGGCGGGGCGGCGAGCGGCTGCGCTACGTTTTCGATGCGGGGGTGCACGACGTCAGCGGGCTGGGACCGCGCGGCCCGGTGACCAATCTCTTGCGCCAGCTGGAAATCGGCGACCGGCTGGAATGGCGGCGGGTGGGCCACGAATACGTGCTGCCCGGCTTCCGGCTCAAGGTGCCCGGCACGGCAGAGGAACTGGTCAGGGCTCTGCAGGCGCGCTTTCCCGCGGAACGGGAGGCTATAGCTGCCTTTTTCGCCGAGATGGAGGGCATCTACCACGACCTCTACGCCGGCGTGGAGCGCACCGGCGGCGTGCCGTGCCCGCCGCGCACGCCGGGGGAGATGCTGGCCTACCCGCGCACCCACCCGTATGCCTTCCGCTGGATGGACCTTCCCTACACGGTCATGCTGGAGCGGTTTTTCCAGGATGCATCTCTGAAACGGTTCCTGCTCCTCCTGACGGGCTACCTGAGCGACCGGCCGGAAGCGCTCACCGCCGCCCAGATGGCCCCCCTTTTCGGCTACTACTTCGACGGCGGCTACTACCCGGTGGGCGGCTCCCAGGCCCTTGCCGGCGTGCTGGCAGACGTGATCGAGGCGCACGGCGGCCGGGTACTCCTGCGCGCACCCGTAGAGCGCATCCTCATCGAAGGAGGCCGGGCCGCGGGCGTAATCCTGGCTGACAGACAAGTCCACCGTGCCGGGGCCGTCATCGCAGGCGCCGACGTCCGCAAGACCTTCCTGGAACTGGTGGGGCGGGAACATCTACCGCCCGATTTTGTGCGACGCATTGAAGACCTGGAATTCTCTACCTCGGCTTTTGCGGTCTTCCTGGGCGTCGACTTCGTGCCGGACCTGGAGCCGGTCACCCTGGTTCACACCGGAGACGGCCGGGGGCTTGGCATAATGACTCCCTCCAGGGTCGATCCCGGCCTGGCGCCGCCCGGACACGCCGCCATCACCCTGCTGACCCTGGTTCCCCGGGCGGAGGCAACAACCTGGGACCGCCGGATGCCCGACTATGTCCGGCGCAAAAGAGAGTTCGGCGACGCGTTGATCACCCTGGCGGAACTGGTGCTGCCCGGCCTGCGGGAGCACATCGTCTTCCGGGAAGAGGCCAGCCCGGCCACGTTCGCCCGCTATGCCTGGACGACGGGAGGTGCCATCTACGGCCCCGCCGCCGGTCAGTGGCGGCCGCCGGCCAAAAGCCCCGTGGAGCGGCTCTACCTGGCCGGCGCCGGCGTTTTTCCGGGGGCGGGCATCGAGGCGGTGGTCATCTCCGGTACCCTGGCTGCCGACGCCGTTTACCCGGAAAGGTGAACTGGCAATTTAAACGAGGGGGCAACCCTGGCGGTTCGAGGTGGGGATATTACGGTGGCCGTGGACAACCTGCACGACACCTACAATATTCCCAAGCGCCTGGACTGCGGCACCGCCATGCTGCACCTGGAGCTGGGCGCTCTGGCCGCGGGCGTTACCGGTACCTGGGAGTTCCTGCCGCCGCCCCGGGTAGCCAGGTTTACCTTGGAATCGACGGCAACACCACCGTTATAAAAAGTGGCCCGCCTGCCCCATGGCCGGAGTAGACGGGCTATAAGCAAGAGGGTGGCAATGCGCGGACTGCTTAACGGGGGATGTACTTCGTAAATCCGGGCTATTGCAGTGCCTTCATTAAATCAAGTGCTTCCTGTGGTACAAAGGTGGTCACACCATTATAAACGGTCAGGCCGTTCATTTTAACCAGCTTACCGTTGATTTCGGCAAGATTTTTGTTTACCGGCAATTTTAATTTATCATTGCCCCTGGTAACCACAAACACGGGGTTGTTGGGATCACTGTCATCCCATTCCACCCTGGCGCCCCTGGCCGGGAAAGCGGATTCTGCCGGCACGAAGAGTTTTCTGGTGGTTTCCTGTAAGTTAAGGCCCAGTATTCTCTCCATGTACTTAGCTATATCTATGTTTTCAATCACTCCCGTGGGCCGGTCGCCGGTCGGCGAGTACACGTACAGAACCACATCTTCGCCGGTGTGGCCGTTGGTGGTCCACCCGATATGGGCCCGCTTGCTAAGCATTGGACCCACAACATAATTCAACTTGCCCGGTTTGGCCTCTTTGATTGCTTTGATTTCGTCCTCCGTCAGGTCGGTGATGCCGTAATAAGTTGCCATTACTTCTTTGATGTTGCTCCTGCCGGCGTTTAATTTTTTCTCGACGCCTTCACCGGTCAGTTTTGCCCTCTTTAAAGGCTCGATGAATGTGGAAAGGGGCAGCTCGTCGTAATTTTTGCTGGTCTCCCGGTCTCCGATGGTGATTCCACCGTTACCGTGGTCAGTTACTGCGATGACAACGGTGTGCTTATCCTTTTTGGCAAAGTCCAGGGCCACTTTTACGGCGTTGTCAAAGGCCAGGATATCGCTGATTACGCCCACCGGGTCATTGGCATGGGCGGCCCAGTCTATTTTGCTCCCTTCCACCATCAGGAAGAATCCGTCCTTATCTTTAGAAAGCACCTCAATGGCTTTGCTGGTCATTTCCGCCAGGCTGGGCTGTTTTGCCGGGTCACGGTCAAAATCATAACTTAGATCTTTGGGAGCAAACATGCCCCACAACTTGTTGGAAGTGGACTTACGAAGTGCTTCCGGCGTGGTTACATAATCATAACCCAGGTCCTTGATTACCTTAATTAAGTCTTCCCTGTCTTTTCTGGCCTCGGGTGTCAGGTATTTGGAACCGCCGCCCAGCACCACATCTATACCGCTATATACTTGTTGTTCGAGGATATCATCATAGTTGTTCCGGTCCGGGTAATGGGCGGAGAAAGCTGCCGGGGTGGCGTGGGGTATTTCACAGGTAACTACCAGTCCCGTGGCTTTTCCCGCCAGTTTTGCTGCTTCGAGGATGGTGGCCACGGGTTTCTTTTCATCGCCCCTGGCGATGGGTTGAAGGCCCGGCATGTCGGCCACGTCAGGCAAAACCGCCACGTAGCCGGTATGGGACTTAAAGCCGGTGGAGAAGGCCGTTGCCGCAGGTGCGGAGTCAGCGATGGCTGCGTCGGAGGAGTAAGTTCTCACCAGGCCGCAGGCCATTTCGTCCATGGCCAGGGGCGTACCGCCTTTATACCACCTGGCCAGAGTTGTCCCGCCGACGCTCATGCCGTCTGGGATCATGAGGATAACATTCTTTACGGCAGGTGCACTTGCCGCGCTGGCGAGGGGGGCAGAAACGCTGACCAACAGGAGCAAAACAATAACGAGGATAGCCGGGATTCTCTTCATGGTTTTGGTCATAGCGACACCTCCGGGAAAAATATTTTTGGCGTTATCTTAACAGATTTATGTTAAGTTTCAATTGATGACCAGATAACTGCTTGTTAAATATTGTTAAACAGGTGTTAAATGCCAACAGTTTGCCGGCCGGCTTAAACGACAGTTCCTTTTTTAGATCAACGGGAAAGCAGGTTTACCGGGATGGCAGGGATGGGGGTCAAGGAGTGGTCCAGCAGTGGTGCCAGGCACTTAACTTATTAACTTATCGAGCCCCCGGTCCCGCACCGGCGAGGTTTTTTCTTCTCACTGCTGGTACACGTTTCAGTATCCGGTTCAGTTCCGCCTCAATAAAGGTTTGGAGAATTCACGGGACAATCAAAACGGTAGTGTTAGGGCTTTTGGCTACAAGCCTCGGGGTGTTTGTTGTTCTAAAATTGACCTGGCCCTGGTGGTTGCTGGTTTTTCCAGGGTTGCTGGTGGTTTTGTACGGGGTGCTGGAAATCGGTGTACTTCCCGATCTTCGCTGGCGAAGGTGGCGGTACCAGATCAGTGATAGGTCGTATTAACGGCGGTTTCCGTTAAGAATGTTGAACTGCTCAGGCAGTCTCTGCTGGTTGATCGGGAGCCGGCAGGCAGCAATCCGGCTACGGCTTCCGCAAGCGTTAATATTGAATTGGCTTCGGGGGCTGGTTTTGGCCTGGCCCATGTGAATAAAATTGACGGGGAAAAGCTGCTGAACTGGGTAGGGCCGAAGGGGGTATCAGCAGGTCAGACTTGCCTTACTTAACCTTTTGCCATGTTGTAAAACGCCTTTAATTTCTATACTATTGAAAGCGGAGGGGCGTTCATGAAAAAAATTACGTTGATTACCTTGATGTTGTTTTCCACTGCCTCGTTAACGCTGGGGGGCCTGTACGGCTACGTTGAATGGTACGGGCGAAAAACCCAGCCGCAAAAAGCCGATGTTATCATCGTGCTGGGCGCCGCCGTGTGGCCGAACGGCCCTAGTCCTGCTTTATTCGAACGAATCACCCTGGCAGAAAGGCTTTACCGTCAAGGGTACGCCCGGGCTATCATCACTACCGGCGGAGTGGGCCATTTAAACCCTACCCCCGAGGGGACCGCGGCCAGGCAAACTATTATAGCGCCAGGTATACCTGCTGATATTGTTCATGCGGAGGTTTGCTCCCGGAACACGCGGGAAAACCTGGTGGGTGCCCTTAAAATCATGCGGGAACATGGCTGGGACAGTGCCATTATTGTTACCCACGATTTTCACTTGCTCCGGGCCATGAAGGAAGCCCATCGGCTGGGAATTAAAGCTTACGGTGCCGGGGTTCATGAAACCGCCATGTTCAGACCGCCTATGGTATTTCGCGAGGCAATGGCCAACCTGGTTGCAACTTTCAGGTGAACCGGCCGGGTTGAGGATGAAAAAGGTACTGGAAGGCGAAAATTCCAGGATAGGGAGGCTGTGGCGGAAGAAACGTGCCCGGTTGTTCAAAAAGTCGCGGGTAAGACGGTAGTGTTCGGTGTCCTCGTATTCCACAGACTGCAGAGGGGAATAATCCAGGCTTTAGATCGTTGCCCCGGGGCAGGCCAGCAGAATGGGCGAGTGGGTGGCAATGAGAAACTGGGCGTTACCGGTTTGCTCCATCTGCCATAGGAGCCGCAGGAAGGCTATTTGCCGGGCTGGAGACAGGGCCGCCTCGGGCTCGTCGAGGAGGTAGATTCCACGGCGGTCAAACCGGTGCTGGAAGAGGGCAAAGAAAGCGCCTTTATCTGAAATCCCCCTGCGGGGAAGAGATTCATAGCTTATCCCTGGAGGAAGAAAAACCGCGGCTGGTAAGCGAAGAGAGCCTCACACGGGAACTGAAGGCAGTTAAGGCGGAAAATGCGCCGACCGAAGGGCAGGTCCGTCCCGGTTTCGGAGCCTACCGCGGCCTCCTGCTGGTCAGCACCCTGACCGGTGGGGTGCAGGGCCGGAGAGACGAAACCGAATGGCTGCTCGTTTTTAAAGAAGGGCGGCTCCTGGGGAAAATGGCTGTAAGACTGGGGACCGGAGAGGTAACAACTTATGCGAACGGTACAACAAAACATCACTGGCTTCCTTCGCGAGTAGCACGGCTTCTTTACCCGACGGAGTGGTGAAGATGTATACTCTTGGCGTATCCTAAACCCGAAGCCGGTATTGGAGGATCAGTAGTCAGCCAGTGGGGAAGTGGTACTTGGAATGCCGGACGTCTTTATCCGGGGATGCCCGGCCTTTTGTTTTTTATGAAAGGTCGGCTCCGTTCACCAGTGTTTACTTATGTGAGGGTGATTGCCGTCCGTCGGGAGCGGCTGGATAGCATTACAAAGGAGGATGCCCACAGGGAGGGCTGCTCATCGATGGGAGCGTACCGGAAGGCGTTCGAGAAGATATACGGCTTCTGGGATCCGGACGCCGGGGTATGGGTGGTGGAGTTCGAGCTGGCTTGACGCACACAGGGAAAAGTTTGACCCTGCCAACACCGTTCGACAGCGTTCCCCTTGACGCTCTTTCCAGGAAGTGGTTCAATTGAATCTGGTGCAAGTTGGTGAAAGGGGGAGGTTTTTGCTGGAACTCGGCAGGACGATCCTGCGGCTGGAAAAAGCCAGGAGAGAATTGATGGCCGTCGATCCGGGCGACAAAGAGAAGCTCCTGGCGGCCAGCCGGAAGGTGGATAAGCTGATCTTGGAGTACTACCAGGCTAAAGTACGGCCCAGGGGCGTCGGAGGCCGCGGCGGGGAATAACCGTCTGTTTCTTCATCTATTCCGGGGCAGGATTTTGTTCCCCGAAAAATAAAAAACATCCGGAGAAAAGTGTTCAAAAGGAGCTGTGAATTGCATGAACCCGGGTCGAGGAAAAGACGAACTTTACCGGCTGGTGGACGCTCTGCCAGAGGAAAAAGCCGGAGCGGCGAAGAAGTTTCTTGAACTCCTGCTCGGCGCCAGCAGTAAACTCCTGCCGGAAAATTTAACGGAAAAGCTGGATCTCCTTGAAAGGATCGTTGACTCCCTCCCGGATGCCACCCTTGCCGTTGACCGCGAAGGAAAGGTTCTCGTGTGGAACCGGGCCATGGAAGAAATGACGGGGGTTAAGGTGGTGCAGGACCAGAGCCGCTACAGCCCGCCGGGTGACGTGTGGACCACCCGCTTGCTCTCCCCGTGGGAGCGCCCTTTCACAATAGTGTGGTGGCGCTTCGCGGCAGCAGTGGCGGTGGCGGCGGGCGGCCTGGGCCTTTTGCTGGCCGCGGTTGCCCACCTTTTATGGAAGGTGCGTACCGAGAGATGAAAAGAGGGAGACGCGGATGATTAAAACCGAAAGGCTTACCAAGCGTTTTGGCCGTTTTACCGCCGTAGACGGTTTGGATCTGGAGGTGGTACCCGGGGAAATTTTCGGCTTTCTCGGCCCTAACGGGGCGGGCAAAACCACCACCATCCGCATGCTGACCGGACTGCTGCGTCCCACTGCCGGGTGCGCTTTTATTGGTGGCTACGACATTCATGCAGAACCGCTCCGGGCCAAGGCCATTTTGGGCTATGTCCCCGACGAACCCTTCCTTTACGAAAAGCTCACCGGACGGGAATTCCTATCCTTTATGGCCGACCTCTACAGGGTGGACGAAAAACGGAGAATAGACCGTGTTGCCGAATTATTACATCTGTTCGGTTTGGAAGAGCGGGCTGATGAACTTGTTCAATCCTACTCGCGAGGCATGCGGCAAAAATTGGCGGTAGCAGCAGCGCTGGTTCACGACCCCAGCGTACTTATTCTTGATGAACCCTTGACGGGGCTGGACCCTCGAAGCGCCAGGATTTTAAAGGACACCCTCCGCATGCTGGCCGGGCGCGGGGTGACGGTCTTTATGTCCACTCACATTATGGAAATTGCGGAACGTATATGCAACCGGGTAGGGATCATCGACAGGGGCCGCCTTATTGCCTGCGGCACCATCGATGAGCTGAAAGGGCTATCTCAAAAAGATATGGCCTCTCTAGAGGATCTCTTTTTACAGCTTACGGGCGGCACAGCGTATGCCGAAGTGGTTCGTTCCCTGGAAGAAGGGGATTTGCCGTGAGGCAACTATTGCTCTGGAAAGCCAGGATAGCTTGCTGGAATTACTTGCGCTCTCCCCAGGCACGGGTGGGAACTGCCGTGCTGGTACTGATGGCCGGCGCCCTGGCTGTTATGGTCTTTGGAGCCTGCCGTTTTCTTTTCAAAGCGGTTCAGCCGGTCTTGACGGGAGCCACGCCTGTGCCAGTCGCTCCTGAAGGAGAGCTGGTACTGCTCAGTGCTCTTTACGATATTGGCCTGCTGATCCTCCTGGTAAGCGGGTTCGCCGCAGCCTTTTTTGCCCTCCATGCCTCCTCCGACTTGCCCCTGCTACTTGCCGCCCCTTTTACCGTGCGCCAGATTTTCGCTTTAAAGTTTTGCGAGTTGGCTGCCAGCCAGCTGCCGGTAGTCCTGGTGGTAGTATTACCGGCGGCGTGTGGCTACGGGGCAGGGGTGGGTGCGAGGTGGTCCTTTTACCCGGCAGCTTTGCTCCTGAGTTTGCTCTTTCTTTTTCTGCCCACCGCGCTGGCGGTGCTGGCGGAGGCGCTGGTGGTGCGGGTAATACCGCCCTACCGCGTGCGGGAACTGGGCGCAGCTCTAGGAACGCTACTGGGAATCGTAATGTATGCTTTCTTTTACCTCGGTTCCAGCTACTTTGCTAGTTGGGGGCCACAGGAAGTCATTTCCCTTACGGACCGCCTCTCTTTTGCCAAACCAAAGGTCTCTCCGGCACACTGGCTGGCGCAAGCAACAGTGGCAGCTTCCCGGGGGAGTCTTTCCGACTTTCTCTTTTGGGGCGGGCTCACTGCTGTGGTTTCCTTTTTCGCTCTGGTCCTTTCTTTTTTGCTCGTGCAGGAAGCGTTTTATACTCATTGGGTTGGGGCAGCCGAAACACACCTGCGGCTTCGACGCCGACCGCTTTCCGCAGTTTTGGTGGCCAACAGGAGAAAAAGCCTTCTATCCCTTAGAGGTCCCCTCTGGGCCCTGGCCGGGAAAGAAATGCGCATGATCTGCCGCGACCTGCGGGAGTGGATGGAAGCCATGTACATGCTGGTGATGATGGTAGTGGTAACCATAGCTCCCGCGCTGAGAAGAGGAGGGTCCACTCTTTTGCCTCCAGAACTGCTTCTCTATGTTTGTTTGGGTGTAGCCGGTGCAATTTCCTGGGCTCTGGTGGGGCCTTTGGCTTTAGGTTGTGTGGCACGGGAGGGGCGCAGTTGGTCGTTTTTGCGCAGTACACCAATAACCGGGGAACAAATTCTGAAGGGTAAAATTATGGGCGTGGTAGCCCCCGTACTGGCGCCGCTTCTGGCGGTAACACTTGCGGCAAGCCTGCTTCTGGGCCTGCGTGACTTCCGGCTAATTGTTGTAGCATCCTTTGTATTGCTGGTAACGCCCGGACTGGCCGCTCTGGGTGCCTGGTGTGGTACTCTGTCACCGGACTTTAACGCGCAGAACGTTCGCCAGAGGGTGGGTGGAGCGGCGTACCTTTTCTTCTGGGTTGTTTCTTTGCTTTATGCGGCTTCCCTGGCTGTGGGCGTGTTCTTTGTGGCAGCGGGCGCGTGGACCGGCTGGCGCGTCCTGGTGCGGGCGCTGGGGCTGCTCTGGCTTGTGATCATTGGCGTGCTCGCCTTTGTCGTGGGGGTCGTGCTTGGCGGAAGGGAAATCGAGCGGAGGGAGGCCTGCGTGCGCTGACCGTGCAGATGTTTGCAAAGATTATTCGTCCTCTTTTTCCGCATCTCCTGTCCCCGGCGGAGCCGGAAGCCTTCGTGGAAGCGGTAAACAGGATGATTCTGGCCCAACCGGAGTTGCGGGAAGGGTAACGGAGAGGATGAGAAATGGGCCGCTGTCCGGGCCTGCGACCGGCCGGTTGCCCGGGAAGGAGCATTTTGTAGTTGGGGGAGAGGGAAACTGTGCGCGGTATCTGGAAAAAACCAGGTTTTATAGCGGTTTTGTTTTTGGGTCGTTGCAGCATCGGTGCTCGGCATCCTGGCGGTTCGGTGGAGGATTTCCGACCTCAGTTCAGGCAAGCCGCCCACTGCCGGCAGGGTGGCCTGGGTGGCCGAGGGAAAACTCTGGGTGAAAGATTTACCGGGCGGGAAGGCGAGGCAGCTGGCCGCCGGGGAGAATATTTCCCGCCCCGTATGGTCTCCAACTGGCAGGTGGCTTCTTTTTCGCAGGGGCGAGGATCTATGGCTGGTAGGACTCAGTAGGGATGGGGCCCGCCATGTAGCGCAAAGGGTAAGCGAGTTTGCCTGGTCTCCGGTGGCAGATGTTTTTGCCTTCACTGCAGGCGGGGAACTCTGCGCGGGCGAACCGGCGAAGGATGGGCTCTGCGTCCTGGTGAAGCGGGAGCCCGGTGTCGACCTCGGGCGCATCGCCTGGTCGCCGGACGGTAAGTGGGTGGCCCTAGAGAGGCAGAAGATAGAGCCGGGTGTGCCGGGTTACGCCGGCATCTGGAAGGTAGACGCCACCTCAGGCGCCGTGAAGAGGGTGTACACCTCGCGCCTGCACTTCGACCGGGAAAGTGGCGTGATGGGCGAGATGCCGCGGCTGGCGGGCTGGACGTCCGACGGGAAAATGATCATCTTGTGGCGCGGGCACTGTTCGGCTTCCATCGAAGCCGACGGCCTTCCTCTCGGCCTAGCCCCGGCGGACGGCTGCGAGGAACCCGTCCCCCTCATAGGGAAGGATTGGGACTGGGAGAGCGCCGTCCTCGTACGGCCCAGCTTTCTGGTCACCGCGCCGGGGAAGCTGGCGATCATTGTCGGCGCGGGGCGAGAGACATGGGTAAACAAGCGTCTCACCGTCTACGATTTCAGGACCGGCAGGCTTGCCTACCCGACCGGTACCGGTCAGGCGGCGGTTGATCCCGCCTTTTCCCCGGACGGAAAGCTCCTGGTTTACAGCGCGGGGCCGGAAGTCAAGGATGCGGGCGGGTACGAGCAGACGTTGCGTCAAGGTCTGGCGTCGCGCAGGCTCTGGGTGGTGGGCACCGACGGCGGGAAGCCGCGCCGGCTTACGAACGACCCGGCCTACCGCGACGAGCGGCCGTTTTTCTCGGCCGACGGCTGGTACATACTTTTCGCGCGGCTCGACGGTGAAAACAAGGCCAGCCTGTGGCTGGTCCAGCCAGATGGCAGCGACCTTGAGCAGGTGGTGGAGAGTATCGGGCTCCTGACCGGGGACTTTACCTTCGGCTATTACGGTGCCGTGGCCTGGGACGAGCTTTTCGCCTACTGGCCGGGCGTTGCCGACGCCGCGCTCATCAATGCGGCGAAGGGCACGCCGGAAGCGAAGAAGCTCCTGGCCAGGTACCCCTGGGCAAAGATCGTCGTTAACCGGAGCGGGAAGCTGGCGGTAGATTTCCGGGTGGATAAGCTTGAAAGCGGCGATGAGCCCGGGCCCTACCTTCGTCTGCGGGTTTTCATCGATCCGGCAACGAACACTCCTGCGGATCGGTTCCTTGATTTAAACGGCAGGGTGATCAGGACGGAGATTTTTCGCCACCTGGACGAGGAAACGGTTTTTGGGACAAAAGTGCCTTACCTGAACCCGGCATACGGAGTATACCTTGAATTCCCGCGTCACTGGCGGCCGCGCCCGGGTTACGATGACGTTGCGGGTATCCCGGGAAGCTACGAAGGTGGATGAGCTGATTGTGGATTATTACCGGGCGAAGCTCGGCTCCAAAACGGCGGGGTCGGCAGCAGGAAGATAACATTTTCCATTTCAAAGCAGGAATTCGCGCCGGAAAGTAGAAAAAATCAGGAAAATACCTGCGGTGCAGGGTGTTTCGGAATGCGCAAAACAGCCGCCTTGTTGACCTTCCTGCTGGTAATCCTGGCTTTCGCTTTCCCCGTTCTGGCCGCACCGGATCATAAAGCCGTTTTCGTTGTCGGCCAGAAGGGGTACACTGCGGACGGCCAGGCGAAACAGATGGACGCTGCCGCATTCGCCGAACAGGGCAGGACCTACGTCCCGGTGCGCTACCTTGCCCTGGCCTTGGGGGTACCGGAAGACAAAATCACCTGGAGTCCTTCTGCAGGCACGGTCACCCTGATCAGGGATAAGGTTACCGTGGTCCTGGCCGTGGGCGGCAAGGTGATGTACGTCAACGATGAACCCAAATAGATGGACGTTGCCCCGGTAGTACGCAACGGGCGTACTTACCTTCCCGCCAGATTTGTAGCCGAAGCGTTTGGCTACGAGGTGGGCTGGGACCCCGGGAGCCAGGTCGTGCTGGTGGGGCCAAAAGGAAATCTGCCGGAGCCGCCCCGGGCGCAGAACCGGGTCCGCGTGGTCCCGGCTATCGTTACGTCTGTTTCTGACGGCGACACCGTGCATGTGCAGCTTGACGGGAAAGACGAAAAAGTGCGGTTCACCGGCGTCAACTGCCCGGAGATAGCTCATCCGGAGTTGGGAATAGAGGAACAACCTTACGGAAAAGAAGCTGCGGCCTACACCCGGGAGAGGCTTTCCGGGAAGACTGTTTACCTGGAGTTCGACGTCCAGGAGCGGGATAAGTACGGCCGCCTTTTGGCCTACGTCTGGCTGGAGCGGCCTTCTTCTGGTTCCGAAGAGGAAGTGCGGGCCAAGATGTACAACGCCCGGCTCCTGTTGGGTGGTTACGCCCAGGTGATGACGGTCCCGCCCAATGTTAAGTACGCCGATATGTTCGTAAAATTCCAGAGAGAAGCCAGAGAAAAAGAGAAGGGGCTGTGGAGTGCGGCTCCTGTAGCTCCAACTGGTAAAACCGGCGGCGTGGCGAAGTACATCGGCAACTCGAACTCCAAGAAGTTTCACCGTCCGGACTGTCAATGGGCGCAGAAGATAGCTCCACAGAACCGGGTGGAGTTTCGGAGCAGGGAAGAGGCGGTTAAGGCAGGATATGTGCCTTGTAAGGTTTGCAGGCCGTAGTTAAAGGGGTGAAAGCCTTGAAGAGTTTTCAAAATGGCTGGTATTGCTGGCCGTTGCAATTTTACTTGCCGTAACAAATCCTACTAAATCCGAGTACGTAGATTGGCCCTCCGCTAAAGCTTACCAAGAAAACTCCAAAGAAAGAGCTTTAGCCAGTTTTGTTGGAATCTTTCTGCCTATTGATAAAAATTCGCGAGCATACCGTATCCAGAAATTTTCTCCATTTTTCCTGTGTGCTTTAAGCTGGTGTAGAATGTTTGGAGGAGCGGCGATTGAACGGCGGAGAGGTCGTGACTGAAGAACATTGTAATGGTATGATGCAAATTAGGGAAAGAGGGAAAGAATGGTGGTTGGTATAATTCTCGCCGTCCCTGCTGCAGTGGTGGGATTTGCCTTATTGCGGCGCTACCGATGGGAGAAGCTCCATGAAGAACTCAGCCAGAAGGTTATTACAGAGGACAGGCTCGGCGAGTTGACTGGAAGTCCGTGGTACCGGATAATAGAGCCAGCCGCAGTGGCTGGTGCCACGGCCTATGATGTCGTCCACGCCCTGGCCATGATGGATGACCGGGTACTGGAGGCCATGGATTTCTCCAGCAAGCTGGATCTGAGTACGTTTAACCGGCTCAGCGCGTACGTCCATGACCAGTTCTACACCGGCAGCGAGGCCTCCATCACTGGAGCTGTGGAGAGACTTCAGGGGTACGCGGCCGAGCAGATAGTGGCGGCGCACCTTGCTGCCCAGGGGCATGTGGTGGAGTTTCCCGACACACCCAACCAGGAAGGCTGGGACCTGCTGGTGGACGGCCACCCCCTTCAGGTTAAATGCGTCATGGATCCTGCCATTATCAAAGAGCACCTGGAGAGGTACCCGGATATTCCGGTCATCGTCAATGCTGAAATGGGACAGCACTTCGCCGACAACAGCCACGTAATAGTGGATAAAGACCTTATCCACTCCCAGGTCGCGGAGCATGTACATAACACAATCCATGGTGTTCACGCAATTGATTCGATGCCTTTCCACGTGCCGGTCATCACTCTGGCCCTGGCAGCGGTGAGAGAAGGTGTCTTGCTGGCAGACGGCCGCGTTAATTTGTCCGAGGCTGCAAGGAATGTCGGAAGGGACGTAGCAATGGTAGGCGGTGGTGGTTTTATCGGCAGCAAAGTGGGTTTGGCCGTTGGCGGTATGGTGCTGGGGCCGGTCGGAGCGGCTATTGGGAGTATTCTCGGGGCAGTAGCCGGCGCTGTGGCCGGCAGGAAACTGGCTAACAGTGCTCGGCTGCAGCCCCTGGAGGAGGCCAAGGATAAGCTGAACAGGGCGTTATATGAAGTGGTGCGGTTGGTGCCGGAGGCCATAGAGCACAAGGTCGCGGCACTGGAGGGCAAGATCGGGTCAGTCAGACGCCGCTTGAAGATCAACTTCCTGAGCTGGCTCTGGCCGTCACGCCGGTGTCTTCTGTTCCGGGAGATAAAGAGCAGGATAGAGAATAGGATAGAGGGGCTGCGCGAGAAGGCTGCCTGGGCAGCCGTCGTCGATAAGGCATACTATGACCGCTCGCAGTGGGAACACGGTCTGTATAAGCCGGGCCTGGAGGTCTGCCGGTGGGTAATGGAAGAAGAGAGGTTTAATCACCCGGGACTTATATCGGCCCTGCAGAAAGTGGATACCTGTGCGAAGCGTTTGAAGGAGGAGGCCAACAGGCTTGGCCTGGATGGACCTCCACTGGGGGAACGCATCAAGAGAGGGGCCATCAGGCTGTTGGGCAATGTGATTGGCTGGTTTGATAGATTAAAGAGGGGATAGGCCAGTCATCCATGAATAATGCCACCGTAGAGAACAAGTCTTGCCCATCCTGCTTGTAAGGACAAACAATCGCTAAATTTTGGGTCACGATTATTGGGAATGCGGCCTGGAAGAAGAGAAAAGGGAAGAATACTGCCCATACTTTCGGAGACTAAAAGGAACGGAGCCACGTCAAAATGTCCAAAGCGGCGATAAGCCCAACCTACTGCAAAACGGCCCTCAGCAGGACCGGCATTCCGGGCTACCGCTACTGCCTGAACCCTTATGTCGGCTGCTCCCACGGGTGCCGTTACTGCTATGCGGACACGGTGCTCCGTTTTTCCGGCCACTCCGGGAAATGGGGTGAATTCGTGGCCGCTAAAGTCAACTTCCCGGAGGTTTTGAGGCGAGAATTAAAGCGGAAAAGAAACCTTTCGGGCAGGATTATCTTTGGTACCGTTACAGACGCCTACCAGCCCGCGGAGGCCGAATTCGGTCTTGCCAGGAGTTCCCTGGAGGTCTTTGCGGAGGAGTGGCCAAACGCGGAGATTGACCTGCTTACGAAATCTGACATTGTAGTACGAGATGTGGATGTACTCAAGAAGCTGAAAAATTGTTCCATCGGTTTTACTGTGACCACTTCTGATGATAGGGTAGCCGCTGAGTTAGAGCCCGGGGCCGCCACGCCGTCGGCACGCCTCCTGGCCGCGAAAAGGCTCGCTGCCGAAGGTTTACACATATGGGCCTTTATTGCGCCTGTTCTTCCGGGAGTGAGCGACGCTCCCGGGGTACTGGAGGAGCTTATATCTGGCCTGAAAGAAGCCGGGGTTAAGGAAGTCTGCCTCGATTCGTTGAACCCTTATCCTACTTCCGTATATCGTCTAAAATTTGCTTACCAGACAATGCTTCCCTGGGCGCTGAAACACCTGGAACAGTACCTTTCCGACCCCCGCGGGTACTTGCGTACACTATCAGAAGAGTTGGCGACCCTTTCGCAGGAATACGGCTACGATTTAAGGGTTAATTAAAGGTAAACGCTCCGCTGGAAGGGGGAGCCTCTGATCTGGTGTCCAGGGAGGACTTGGCTATTGGCCGGCGGGAAATGCATTTTGCATTTTATTTGGACTGACCCCAACAGCAAGAGGAAGTGACCATATGAGAAAAATACAAATTGATCTGCATAGCTCCGGTCTGGTCCTGGAAGCCTGCCTGGACCTGCCGGCTGTTTCTGGTCCCTTTCCCGGGGTAGTGCTATGTCATCCCCATCCCCTATACGGTGGCAATATGAATAACAACGTCATCCTCGCCGTTAGCCGGGCTTTGACCAGTAATGGAATAGCCAGCCTGCGTTTCAACTTTCGCGGTGTGGGCCGCAGCCAGGGTTGCTTTGCTAACGGAATCGGTGAACAGGAAGACGCGCAAGCGGCCCTTTTATTGCTCGCAAACCAGGAAGAAATCGACCCGTCCCGGATCGGTATCATGGGTTATTCCTTCGGGGGGATGGTGGCCCTGGCAGTTGGTGACACCAATGATGTAGTTCGGGCCATCGCGGCCGTTTCTCCAGTTATCCCTGCCAACGTGCTTAAGCAATGCACCAAACCAAAGTTGATTGTTACTGGGGCAGAAGATAATATAATTCCCCCTTCCTCGGTCTTAAAGAAAACTGCCGGTATGGCCGAACCAAAGATTGTTGAGCTGATTCCCGGGGTTGATCACTTCTGGTGGGGATACGAGGCTAAGGTTGGGGAGATGGTGGCTGACTTTTTCGCCCGAGTATTAGCAATTAGACGATAAAGGGTCGGGTGGGAAAATCCACGGGTTTACCCGTGGAAAGATGCCACTTCTATCATAGGGTTTTCGCAGGCCAAATATCCAGGCCTTTTTCTTTTCAGGAAGGATCTTTTTGGTACCTTGTGAAGAAAAAGTAACCAACCAAATCTATATCCGGAAGGATGTTTGAAATGTTCATTATAGACCGTTTAGATGGGGACTGGGCCGTAATAGAGTTCGGCCAGAAGACCTTCAATATCCCCAAAGTATTGATCCCTGCAAAGTGGTTTTGTGGCTTCCTGAAAAAGAACGCTTTTACTCCTTCCAAGACGAAAAGTTCTTGGAGCGCCGCTACCGGCTTGATATCAAAGGCGAAAAAGTTCTCGATGTCTCCCGAATTGAAGGCAACAGCGTCGTCTGGACAGGACGATACGGAAGCGAAAAAACCATTGCTGGCGCTGAGTTTGTCGGAGAGGACGGGCTTGGGAACGTATGGGTGCAGGTTGAAGAGGCGCTGCCGGGGAAAGGCGTCAGGCTGGGTGTGGTGAGGTTTTCAAAAGAAGGAAATCTTCTTGACTTTCTGTTTTTCCCTGAAAACGACTATTGTTGGAGAAGTCCGAGACTTCTTAATATCGGTTGGGACGGAGCTGTTTATCAGGTAATCCCTGCGGAAAAGTTCCTCAAGGTCCGCGTGTGGGCTTTAATGTAGGGGCTGGGCTGCAGCGGGTCCTTGGCGGCGCTCCCCGCTGTATTCAGGTGATGACAATACCATAGGAGGCAAGGGAGCAGGGAAAGGGCTGTGGAGTGCGGCTCCTGTGGCTCCGGTTGGTAAGACCGGCGGCGTGGCGAAGTACGTCGGCAACTCGAACTCCAAGAAGTTCCACCGCCCGGACTGTCAATGGGCGCAGAAGATAGCTTCACAGAACCGGGTGGAGTTCCGGAGCAGGGAAGAGGCGGTTAAGGCAGGATATGTGCCGTGCACATGCGTGATCGGTTTACCAGATATGTTACTTATTTCCATCTAATACCTGGGAATTGACTGCTTTTACCCAGGGTGACAACAGGCGTTCTCTGTTGACATTGGGATCAACGCCCTCAGCCATGAAGTAAATTATGAGCAGGAGAGGATCTTCGTCAATTCCGATGAACTTGAGTACACGAGTCATTATAACCGGCGCAATAGAGTAAAACGACTCGGCCCAGCGCAAAAGAGTAAAGCGGGCACTTTTCTCCGGAGCCAGCAACCGCATGTGGTTAAGCAGCCGGTGGCTTACAACCAGGGTCAGCATGGCCACCAGAACCAGAGATTCT
>DYEX01000095.1 GCA_020725525.1 Desulfovirgula sp. | reverse complement strand
CCATGCTGCCTACGCGGATAGGGAGGTGGTAGGTCTGATTTTCCATGCCCCCGCTTTATGCGTAGCGGGGGTTTTTGATTGCCCGTTTTTAATTGCCAGAAGAGAGGAGCGATAAAACGGCTGTTTGCGGAAAACCTATTTTGCCATCTATCCTGCAGATTGGATATCGAAAAACTCCCCGGCATTGTATCTGGCCGGACGGGCGGAAATTTCCGGGTGGAAAAGAAGTTTCTTGATGAGGTGTTAAATATGCCGGAAGAAGTCAGGGTGGCTTTGATCCATGCGGCCATCAAGTGGAAAGATAAGGAACATAACCTGCGGCGGTTGCTGGCCTTAAATGAAGAGGCTGCTGCCGGTGGTGCCCGGATCATTGTAAATCCCGAACTGGCCACCACGGGTTATGCCTTTGAAAGCAGAAGGGACATTTCCCCCTTTGTGGAGGCCGTTCCCGGCCCGACCACGGAATTGTTCGGCGCCCTGGCCCGCCGGTACGGGGTCTACATCTGCCTGGGACTGCCGGAAGTGGATTTAAAATCGGGTATTTATTATAACACCGCAGTGCTCATAGGCCCCGACGGCCGGGTAATGGGTGAGCATCGCAAGCTGGCCCCTGCGTTTAAGGAAAATCTCTGGGCGGCCAGGGGTAACCTGCCCGTGCTGGTGGCAGAAACCTGCTTTGGTAGAGTGGGTGTGCTCATCTGTGCCGATACATACTGGTACAAGGCGGCGCGAATGGCTGCCCTGAAAGGTGCCCGGGTGCTGCTGATCCCGGCCAACTGGCCGCCCCATCACTATCCGCCGGAGGTTTTCTGGCGTGCCCGGGCTCTGGAAAACGGAGTTTATGTACTGGCCTGTAACCGTACGGGTCAGGATAAGACGATGAACTGTAATGCCTCACAATCGTTTATCATTGGCCCCGACGGCAGCGTTTTAAAGGAAGTACAGTCTGCGCATGACACCATCCTTTATGGCACGTTGCCTTTAAAAAACGGAAAAATTTTTACCCCCGGGGCCGGTGTCCTCCTGGGCGACAGGCGGCCGGAATTTTATGCCGGTATAACGCTGGATACCTTTTCCCAGTTTGAACCGGAGGCGCTGCTGGGGTTGTCCGCAGGAAAGGAGTTTGCCGTAGCCACAGTTCAGTTTGCTCCATGTGCTGGAGAACCGGTGAGGAATAGCAGGCGCATTTTATCATTCCTGGACCAGGCTGCAGACCTGGCTGCCCGCAGGGGGATGAAGCTCGACCTGGTTGTTTTTCCGGAACTTGCTGTAACAGGGGCCATATCTCAACCATCACAGGCAGAAGAACTGGCCGAACCGGTTCCCGGCCCTGTTACCGGGGCCGTTATCCGCAGGGCAGAAAAGCTGGACCTGTATGTGGTGATGGGGGTGTTGGAAAGGGAAGACGGTCAACTGTTTAACACTGCCGTGTTGATCGGTCCGGCGGGATTGCTGGGAAAATACAGAAAGATACACCTGAGTCCGTCCGACAGGGAATGGGCTCGCCCCGGGCAGGAAGATTTTTGCTTTTTTGACCTCCCCTTTGGCAGGGTGGGCCTTTTACTGGGGCATGACCTGTTTTT
>DYEX01000009.1 GCA_020725525.1 Desulfovirgula sp. | reverse complement strand
CAAAGGTTGAGATCTGACCTTCCAAAACCCGCTGCAAAACCAGCATCCGCTTCAGTTCCGTCTGTGACAGGGTAACCATCTCCTTCATACTGACATTTTCACTGACGGATTTTACCCTGACAATATCACAGACGGATCACAGGTAGTCCGTTGCGCTACTTGACAGGGCAGCAACACCTGACTAAAATAAAAGTATATGGTTACAGGGTGGGTAGTCCGGTGCTGATAACCTAAAAATCAGCAGTAATGATTCCTAAAAAGTCCTAAAAGCCGCGAAAAATGTGGGCCATTAGCTCAGCTGGTAGAGCACCTGACTTTTAATCAGGGAGTCGGAGGTTCGAGTCCTCCATGGCTCACCAGTTTTTATGCGGGCGTGGCGGAATGGCAGACGCGCCGGACTTAGGATCCGGTGGGGCGACCCGTGGGAGTTCAAGTCTCCCCGCCCGCACCAAACACCTGGTAAATAAAGGCTTTCAGGGATTTTCCCCTGGAAGCATTTTGTTTTAACCTCGTTTATAAACCCAAAAATAAACCCAAAAATAAACCCAAAAGAGTCTGGTACGTAGTCCTGCGCGGGGTTGGCGCGTTTTGGAAAAGGAGCTAAAGCCGTGTCCCGCAAAAAAAGTATGTAATGGCTGCCCTCATTGTTTGGTTTGCTGGATTCAACCTGCTGATACCATAAGCTGACATTAGCGTGCTTATTAAGAATAACAATTGTACAGTTATGCGCATAAACGGTATTTTTATACTGGGAATCTTGAAATACAACATGATCAGAAAGGGTTGAAGAACGTGGAAGGGATTGTGGATTCTCATGTACATGTTTCATTGTTGCCGTTTGAAGGGCTCGAGAGCATGTCCCTGGCCGGAGTAAGGAAGATGATCGGCTGCTCCTTATTTTTCGGGGCGAAACATGCGGAAACGCTCTTTGATCACTTCCATCAGATGCTCACCTTGTCCGTGAGCAATGCCAGCCAGAACGGCATAAAACTTTTTGTCGCCGTCGGCATCCACCCCATGGGTACGCCGGAAGACTGGCCGCGGGTAATTGACGCCCTGCCGTCCTACCTCGAGATGAAAGACGTTATCGGTTTGGGCGAAATCGGCCTGCATGAGGGAAACAGGCGTGAACAGGATGTCCTCCGGGAGCAACTGAAAGTGGCCAAAGAATGCGGGGCTACGGTGATTATCCATATCCCGCCCCAGCGCAGGACGGAAATTACCGGCAAAACAATTGAGATAGCCGCCGCCATAGGGATGGAACCCGGGAAAATGATAATCGATCACGCCGGTCTGGACATTATTGATTTAATCGATGACTTTGGGGCCATTCCCGGACTTACCATCCGCCAGGACGGACTTACACCGCATCTTTTGCTGAATCACCTGGAACGCTTCCGGAGGGGAGTCCTGAACAGCGATTACAGCAATCTCAAACCATGTGATCCCCTGAGCGTTCCCCGAACCGTGCGGTACCTGGAACTGAATGGGGGTTCTCCTGAGATCATTGCCCGTATCGCCAGATATAACGCCGAGGAGTTTTTGGGTATCTAACTACCTCTTTTTTTTTGTGCCACCCCTGTCATCAGCGGCGCTTCTGGTTCAGGCCGGATGCCACGTCCTAGTTCCATGGCTTGCTTTTTGCAACGTAATGCTGTAGGATGAGTATAGTGTGCACAGCAGTGTTCGGGCAATTACCAAAAAGGGGGAGGTGTATGGGCCCACTATCTATGGATAAAGAAAAACTGGTGCCGTACTATGAAGAGCTAAAGCAAACCGGTCTGCAGGAGCTTCAAGAAAGTATGAGCCTGGCTCTGGGGCTGGCGACAATGGTCACATATCCGGACGGGCGTCTGCTGACCGAACCTTCCAATCCGTGTGCTTTCTGCACCCTGCTCAACACCAGCCCGGAAGGACGGGCCAGATGTGCGGATTCGCGTGTAAGCTCTGTCAGGATTGCTGTGGCTGGGGGGAAGGAAGTCATCCGCACCTGCCATGCCGGGCTGGTGCATCTGGCAGTTCCCCTGCAGGTGGCCGGAGAAATCGTGGCTGTAATGCTGGGCGGCAACGTGGCCCTGCGGCCGCCGGCGGAGGAGGCGGTGGTGCGGCTGGCCCGGGAAACGGGCCTTGACCCGGGAGAACTCCAGGCGGCGGCCGGAGCAATACCCATCTGGACGGAAGAACGGCTCCGGGTAGCCATGAAGGTGGCACAGGCAGTAACGGGCACCGTGGCCCGGCTGCTGCACGCCAGGCAGGAGCTTCAGAGGAAGGTGGACGAGCTTACCACTCTCTTTGAATTCACCCGGACGGTTACCAGCAGTATCCAGGTGACCGAAGTGGCGCAGCAGGCCCTGGAAGCCGTGCTGGGGTTGACCGGGGCCACCAGCGGGTCGGTGGTAATGTTGAATGAGGTGATGCCGGGGGTCACGGAAAGCGAAACGGCGGCTACCCTGGAGTCCTGCAACGAGTTCCGGGTCGTGCCTGCAGGCGAAATAGTCGCCGCCGTTGAACGGGAGGCCCGCGCCGCACACTTTGACAGCCGTCCCGAAGGCAGCACGCCTGAAGAGAAGCGGCCGGCAGTAGCCATACCCCTTACGGTTGGGGGTAAGGTAACGGGCGTACTGACCATAGCGGGCAGGCCGGAAGGTGCGCATTTCACTGAAGATGAGACTGTTTTTCTAACTACCCTGGGCACCAGCCTGGGGCTGGCGCTGGAAAACGCCCGCCTGTTCCGCCAGCTGCAGGCCAGGGCGACCATGCTGGAACGGTTAATCGAAGTGGGTCAGGTGGTATCGAGCAGCCTCGATGTGGATCTGGTACTCCAGTCGGCTCTGGAGAATGTAAGGGACGTGCTGGGGGCACAATGGTGTACGTTGCGGTTGCTTGACGAGGAGACGGGCGAACTGGTGCTGAAGGCCGGTCTGGGCATGAGCGCGGAGCTGCAGGCCAGGGCAGGCCGTATCCGGCCGGACGGTACCCTGCTGGGCAGGGTGCTCCAGACGGGAAAACCCGTCGTAGTGGAAGATCTGGCCGCCAGCGGACCCGGCACGCACCTGCCCTACTACGCGGCTGAGATGCGGGCCGTGGCCGTGGTGCCGGTGAAGGTGGGTGGAAGGGTCCTGGGCACGTTGAAGGTTTACTCCCCCGTACCGCGGCGCTGGAGTGAAGATGAAGTCAGTTACCTGGCGACCATTGCGGGCCAGACCGGGCTGGCGCTGGAGAACGCCCGTCTCTACTCGTCGCTGCGGGAGCATTATTCGAGCGCCGTACAGGCGCTGGCGGCGGCACTGGAGGCCAGGGACGTTTACACAAAAGGTCATTCCGTGCGGGTGGCGAACTGGGCGCGGGCATGTGCCCGCGTGCTGGGACTTGATGCCGGAGAACAGGAACAGGTTTACCTGGCCGGGCTTTTACATGATCTGGGCAAGATCGGCGTGCGGGAAGACATCCTGCTCAAGCCGGGACCCCTCACTGCGGAAGAAAGAAAGGAGATGCAGAGCCACCCCGAGGTGGGGGCCAGGATCCTGGAACCGGCCAGATTCCCGGCGGCGGTCATTGCGGCCGTACGGCACCACCACGAGAACTATGACGGCGGTGGTTATCCCGCCGGTCTGGCGGGAGAAAAGATTCCTCTCCTGGCGCGCATTATCCGTGTGGCCGATGCTTACGATGCCATGACGTCCGCCAGGCCCTACCGGCAGGCCCTTACTCCCCGGCAGGCGCGGGAGGAACTGCGGCGGTGGGCGGGCCGGCAGTTTGACCCGCGCGTGGTGGAGGCTTTCCTCCAGATTCCAGGGAGTGAAATGGAAGATATTGCCGGGAGGGGGGATAGCTACTCCGCTGTTTCTGCCGGCGGGCGTTGCCTCCTTCGCTGATTATGAAAAATCGAGGGAACAAGCGGCAACCGGGCAATAGCTGCAGGAGTGCCCGGGGCGTGCCCGGCCAGAAATCCCGGTACGTGATTTTTGTCTGCTTCAGGAAAGCGGTCCGGTTGGGGCAAGTGCCTTCACCGGATTTCAGTTTTCTGAAATCGCGGTTTGGGCGTACCCGAACAATTCTTTGCCATTCCCGCCGTTTTCCGGGTAAACCGCCAGGCCAAAGCGCCACCCTTTTTCAGCCATCCACTCCTGCAGCTTTTTTATTACTGTGGCTGCTCCTTCCTTATCTGTAAAAGGAAGTACCAGCGCCAGGAGGTCATCATCAAGCATCAGTACCTCGTCAATTTCACGCAGCTTTTTCTGCAAAAGCCTCTTTACACTTGCTGTGTTGAACCTGCCGGCTGCTGTTCTCTGTGCCAGCACCAGGGAAAATTTTGAATTTCCTCTCTTGGCGCGGTTAATTTCTAATCTAAGCATCCTTTCTAAAATTTCGCGGGGGTCTTCGCTGCGTCCAATAAGCCTTTCTACCCGCTGCAGTAATTGTTCGGAGCTGAAAGGCTTGCAAAGGTATTCGATGGCACCCACCTGGATGGCCTGCTTAACCGTGGATATCTTTGCTTCAACAGTCAAGATCATCACCGGAACGTAACGGTAATGCGGGATGGCCTTTATTTTTTCTATAGTGGTCAGGCCATCGATACCGGGCAGGTTAATGTCTACAATAACAAGATCAAATGGATCAAGCCTTTCCCTTATTTTGACCAGAGCTTCTTCCCCGCTGGCTGCTTCTGCTACTTCATAACCGTTGTTTTCTAAAAGCCTTCTGGAATAAAACCTGGTTAACGTAGAGTCTTCCACCAGAAGTATCGATCCTTTGCTGCGGCTCAAAAACCCCACCCCATCTCACTCCTGTAAATCCAGATTAGTGAACAGGGCCTTTTTTCTACATCAAAACAAAAAATTCCTGCATTAGAAAATATAGATCCTCTCTTATCCGGAGGAGGTGCGCATTTTACGGCGAAAAACTATAAAGGCAGGTGACAACCATGAGCCTCTTAAATAAATTTGATCATCTAAAGAAGATTCTGGAGGATCTGGATGGTTGTCTGGTGGCCTTTTCCGGGGGGGTAGACAGTACCTTACTGCTTAAAGTGGCCCATATGGTCCTGGGGGGGGAAAAAGTTCTGGCGGTTACGGCCACCTCCGATATTTACCCCGCGGAAGAGGTTGAGGAGGCAACAGCGCTGGCCCGTTTAATTGGCGCCAGGCACCTGGTTATGGAAACAGCGGGTTCAGTTAACCCGGTGTTTGCCACCAACCCTCCGGACCGGTGTTACCACTGCAAGAAAGAAGTATACGCCAGGCTATGGGAGGAGGCCCGCATCCACGGCTTAAATTGCGTGCTCGACGGCCTGAATGCCGATGATACGGGCGATTACCGGCCGGGCATAAAAGCCGCAAAGGAAATGGGGGTCCGCAGCCCTCTGCAGGAAGCGGGTTTGACTAAAGGGGAGATCCGAGCCCTGTCCCGCCAGCTTGGGCTGCCCACTGCCGATAAGCCGGCTTCTCCCTGCCTGGCCACCAGGTTTCCCTACGGCACTCCCGTTACCCGGGAAGGACTGGTGCGGGTGGCAGAAGGGGAAAGGTTTTTACGGCAGCTGGGCATTCCGGAGCTGAGAGTCAGGGACCACGGCAACCTGGCCCGGATAGAGGTGCCAAAGGATTATCTCGCCTTCATTATCCAGCGATCCGGTGAAATCAGTGAAAAATTAAAGCAACTGGGATATACTTATGTAACGCTGGATATACAGGGTTTCCGGAGCGGGAGCATGAATGAGACTTTGAGCCTGTGGAGCTGACTTTAATCCGGTCACATCGTTAGTTTTTCAAAGAGCCACCACTCAGCTCCAGCAGGTGGGCCAGGCACGGGAATGATCTGCCGGGGCGACGGGGTCCGGGTTATGCTCACGGCTTTTGATCAGCTGATAAAATCCTTCAATCACTTCGTCCAGCGGTTCGGTATTTTTGAGCTCCTTGAGCCACCTCTGGGGGATGGCCTCAAAGCCGTAATAGGTCCCGGCCAGGCCGCCGGTTACCGTACCGGCGGTGTCTGTATCATCCCCCCGGTTGACTACCGCAATAAGGGCATCTTCAAAACTTTCCGCATTCAAAAAGCACTGCAGCGCTGCGGCCAGGGTATCCAGGGCACTGCCCCGGGGGACAACCTCCGGCGCACCCTTTTGGATATGCCGGATAATGTACCAGAAAAATTTGCTCGGCTGGATACCTGCCTGCTTTGCGTATTGATCCGTCAGGTGCAGGGCCCGGGTTACCGCTTCCCGCCGGTTTAAGTGGCGTTGCGAGCCCAGCAGGTAGATCAGCAGGTTATAGAACAGGCAGCAGGCAGCTCCCTCCTGGCTGTAATGGGTCATGCAGGCTATTTCCACCGACCATTTGGCCATGGCCGCAAGGTTGTGCCAGTAACCGAAGCTCACCGGCAGGGTGCGCATAAGCCCGCCGTTTGAATCCAGCTTGTTCAGGGTCTGGGCGGTAAGGCGGGAGGCTTCCTTCCAGTTGCCCGTGCGCAAAAAATTGCGGAAGGACATTAAAGTGGTGTTGCCGATGTCCTTGGGGTTGGACTGGTACCAGCGGATGAAGCCGCGGCCGATTTCTTCAATGGGGGAGACGGGGTTGGCCAGAATACCCCGGGCCACCGCCAGGGTCATCTGGGTATCATCGGTATATTCCCCGGGCTCTAAATTCAGCCAGCCGCCGCCGACCATGTCCTTGAGCAGGCCGTATTTTTCCCGGATTTCACCGGCACTCATCAGTTCCACCGGGCCGCCCAGGGCATCCCCCACTGCGGCACCGTAAAAAGCTCCTTTGATTATGTTTTTCACCACAGTCACCTCCCGTAAAGATAGCGGTAAACCTGGTAGTTCCAGAGCACTTTACGGACAAACTCCCTGGTTTCGGCAAAAGGGACCTGGTCCAGTTTGCTTTTTTCGCCTGTCCAGTGCTGCTGTTCCAGCCATTTTTGCACGTTTCCCTGACCGCCGTTATAGGCAGCCAGAGCCAGGATGGTGTCCCGGTCAAAAGTCCGGTACAGGTCGGCTAAATACCAGGTGCCAATGCGAATATTGAATTCCGGATCATACAGCAGGTCCGGATGGTAGGAGGACAGGCCCATTTCTTTAGCCGCCCAGGTTCCCGTTTCCGGCATTACCTGCATCAATCCCCGGGCACCCCGGCGGGATGTGGCCCGGGGATTAAAGTTGCTTTCGGTCTTGATCACTGCCGCTACCAGGTAAGGATCCAGCCCGCAGCCGGCGGCATGCTCCATTACCGTTTCCCGGTAAGGGAAGGGGTAGATGAGCCGGCCCAGGTGATCGATGTTCAGGATGGCCAGCAACATCAAGATGAAGAACAGTAACCGCACCTTTAAGCCTTTATCCCTCTTGAGGTGCAAGGACAAGTACCCATCACTCCAAAAATTAGCTTGCGGGCAGTTGTAACATGGATGTTTTCATACTATATACAAGCAATTCGCCCTGCAAGTCCAGGTTCCTGCACTGAGGATAAATGAGTGAGGGAGACGGATTGGCCGGCCCCGTAGCCGCTGAAGCATAAATTACTGCAATTTGAATAGCCCCAGCAAGATTAAAATGCAGCCAGGCAGGGCGGAGAACTGGCGGCCTAAAGGGGTGGCACCAAACCCCCAGCCGGCCAGGAGGCCTGCATAGGTTATGATTATATGTCCGGCGCCCACCAAAAGGGCGGTGAGTACCAGGTCGAATCCCAGCATGGAAAAGGCAAAACCGGCACCAAAGGCGTCCAGGGCCAGGGCCAGGCCCAGCAGGATGGCCTCTCCGGGCGAGATCACGCCCGAGCGGTCCAGGTCGGCCCGGTGGGGTTCCCGCAGCACCTGGACCATTATCCCCAGGGAGCGGATCCGTATTTGAACCACCGTTTGGGGTTCCTCTTCATATGCAGGCGTTTCAACTCCTTTTTTCCCTTCCCTTAGAGCTTGAAACATTATCCAAAGCCCAATGAGTATTAAGATGATCCCGCCCAGGCGCCGGGCAAAGCTTATGGAGATGGCCTGTGCCACCAGGTTGCCCGCGATCATGGAAAGGCTGATGGCTATTACCGACATGAGGCTGATGATCAAGACAGAAGAGAAGGGCAGCCGGATACCCCTTACCCCATAGGCTGCCCCAGCACCGAAGGCGTCCATATTCAGGGCGAGAGCAAAAATGAGAATGGTGAATAATTCCACTGACCAGTCCCTCCCGGGTGGTTTTTAAAATTTCCTCTAACATTTCTATGGGAGGACCGGTCGAATTGTGTCTTTAAAGCTCCGGTTACCTCTGGCACCCGGGACAGAAGTAGGCGCTGCGGCCTCCAATGCGCAGGCGTTCGATGGGTTTGCCGCACTGGATGCAGGGCCGGCCGCTTCTGCGGTAAACCCTTAGTTTTTCTTGAAAGGTACCGGCCTGTCCCGTGCCGTCCACATAGTCCCTCACGCTGGTACCCCGCCCGGCAATTCCCTCTTCGAGCACTTCCCGTATGGCCCGGAAAAGGGCTCCCACTTCCCGGGGGTTGAGGGTATTGGCCGGCCTGAGGGGATGCAGTCCGGCCCGGTGTAGCGCTTCATCCACGTAGATATTGCCCAGCCCGGCAATAAATGTTTGATCCAGCAGCAGGGGTTTTAAACGGGTACGTCTGGTCTTTAACTCTTTTTCCAGGAAATTCAGCGTAAATTCGCTGCCTAATGGTTCCACCCCCAGGCTTTTCATCCCCTTCACGGCCTGGATATCTGCTTCGGGTACAAGCCAGAAGCGGCCGAACTGGCGCATATCGGCAAAGCGCAGCTGGTGGCCGTTGTTGAGGTGAAAAATCAGGTGGGTGTATTTGGACCGGGATTCATCCGTGACGGTGTAAACAAGCTGCCCCGTCATGCGCAGGTGGACGACCAGCATCAGCCCCCGGGAAAGGGAGATTAAAAGGTACTTGCCCCGGCGGCCCACGTCGAGGAATGTTTTACCGGCCACCTGGCGGCAGAATTCCTCCGGTGAAGGCGTCTGGATGATTTTGGGCAGGTAGAGATCTACCCCGCAGATGGTGAGGCCGGGTAATCTTTCCTGCAGGGTGCTTTTGACCGTTTCTACCTCCGGTAATTCGGGCATGGACCTCGCTCCTAAATTTTTTTCACCTCGTACCAGTTTGGCCCCAGCTTCATCTCTACCACCAGCGGGACGTCCAGCACCAGGGCGTTTTCCATGTGCCGGCGTACCAGTTCGGAAACCTCCGGCAGTTCCTCAACGGGCACATCGAAAATCAATTCGTCGTGCACCTGGAGGATCATCCTGGTGGCCAGGCCCCGTTCCTTTAATTCCCGGTGAATGCGCACCATGGCCAGTTTGATGATGTCGGCGGCGCTGCCCTGAATGGGTGTATTGATGGCGGTGCGTTCACCAAACATGCGCACGGAACGGTTGGAGCTAAAAAGATCGGGCAGGTAGCGGCGCCGGTTTAACAGGGTGGTTACGTACCCCCTCTCCCGGGCCTGCTGGATGGTCCGTTCTATATAAGCCTTTACTCCCGCGTAGCGGGCGAAGTAATTTTCGATATACTGCCGGGCTTCCTGGCGGGAGACATTGATGTCCCGGGCTAGGCCAAAATCACTGATGCCGTAGACAATACCGAAGTTGACTGCCTTTGCCCGCCCCCGCATGTCGGCTGTTACTTCGGTGATGGCCACGCCAAAAACCTCGGCTGCTGTACGGGTGTGGATGTCCTGGCCCTGGCGGAAGGCTTCCACCAGGTTGGGATCCCCGGCCATATGGGCCAGCACCCGCAGTTCGATCTGGGAGTAGTCGGCGGCAAGAATCAGGTTTCCCTCCCGGCGGGGGATAAAAACCCGCCTGATTTTGCGGCCTTCCTCCATACGGATGGGGATGTTCTGCAAGTTGGGATCGGAACTGGAAAGCCGTCCGGTAGCCGTTACCGTCTGGTGGAAGGTGGTGTGCAGCCGTCCCGTTTCGGGGTTGATCAGGGCGGCCAGACCGTCGACGTAAGTGGATTTTAATTTCATCAGCTGCCGGTATTCCAGCACCAGCGGAATAATGGGGTGAGCGTCCGCCAGTTCCTCCAGCACAGAGGCATCGGTGGAATAGCTGGTTTTTGTTTTTTTAATTACGGGCAACTGCAGCTTTTCAAAGAGTATATATCCCAGCTGGCGGGTGGAGTTGATGTTGAATTCCTCTCCGGCCAGTTGATAAATCTGTGCCGCTAAGGTACCAATCTTTATTTCCAGTTCCCGGGACATCTCCACCAGGTACTCTTTGTCCACGGCTACTCCGGTCATCTCCATTTCGGCCAGGACGGCTACCAGGGGTAGCTCCACTTCATAGTACAGCCTTTCCATTTCCGCCAGGCGCAGCTTTTCGGCCAGCAGTTCCGACAGGCGCCAGATGACATCGGCCCGCGCCGCCAGGACTTCCTCACCCAGGGCAGGCAGGACAAGTTTTAAATGTTCCAGGGCCAGGTCTGATACCTCCTGGTTGGCAGAGGCCGGATTGAGCAGGTAGGCTGCCACCATGGTGTCAAAGGCCATGTTGTTCAGGGTGAGATTGTGCCTGTGTAAAAGCCAGAGGGCATTCTTGCCGTCATGGAGGAGTTTTTCGATGTCATGATCACTGACAATCCTGGCCAGGGCGTCCAGGGCTGCGGGGCCAGTGCCGGGAGCCCCCGGGTTCAGGTAAAAGATTGATAAACCTTCCGGATTATCTCCCGGAATTTTTAGTGCCAGTGCCGCCCCCACGACGCCATCCTGACGGCTGCCACTCAATGCCAGGGCCACCCGGCCCGTGCGCCGGCATAGTTCCACCAAACGGGAAAGCTCTTCCCGGCTGGTCAGGTGCCGGAAGTTTACCCTGTAGGTTTCTACTTCCCGGGCAAGCTGCCGGGTATCTTTTTCCTCTTTTTCCCCAAGCTGTTGTCTGATGGCCCGGATTAAGGTTTTAAATTCCAGCCTGCTGAAGAGGGACAGCAGCTGGTTGTAATCCGGTCCTGCCCAGCGAAAGTCATCCAGGTCAATCTCCAGGGGCACCTGGCGTTCAATGGTGGCCAGTCGTTTGGATAACAGGGCCTGCTCGTGATACTGGCGTATTTTATCCCGCTGGCGGGCGGGCAGGCCGTCCGCATGGGAAATCACTTCCTCCAGGCGGCCATATACTTTAAGTAAGGCTCTGGCTGTTTTGGGACCAATGCCCGGTACCCCGGGGATATTGTCGGAAGGATCTCCGATCAGGCCCTTATAATCGGGAAACTGTGCCGGGGTGATGCCAAAACGTTCCCACACCCGGTCTTCAGTGTATTCCTCCAGTTCACTGATCCCCTTGCGGGTGAGCAACACCCTGGTCAGGGGAGACACCAGTTGCAGGGTATCCTGGTCACCGGTAACGATGATGCTGGAAACTCCCGCTTGCTCCGCCCGGTTGACCAGTGTACCGATGAGATCATCGGCTTCATATCCTTCACATTCCAGTACGGAAATGTTCATGGCCGCGAGAAGTTCTTTAATCAGGGGAAACTGGGGTCTCAGTTCGTCGGGGGTACCCGGGCGGTGGGCCTTGTAGTCCTCAAATTGATCGTGGCGAAAAGTAACCTTTCCCTTGTCAAAGCAAACGGCTACCAGTTCAGGCTTTATCTCTTTGAGAACTTTAAGAAGCATATTGGTGAAACCATAGACGGCATTGGTTACTACTCCCTTGCTGGTAGCCAGATGGGGTATGGCATGAAAAGCCCGGTGGGCCAGGCTGTTACCATCCAGGATTAAAAATGTACCTGCCTGCAAAACCACGCACCTGCCCTTTTTCTTAATTATTTCACCGTACAAATCCCCAATACCTCCTGCATGAAAATGTTGATAAATTTGTACATCCCCTGTGCGGTCTTTTGTAAGTTCCGGCAGGAGATTGCTCTCCGGAAGGCGAATTACAACTTATGGATCTTTATTTTGAGGTGAGCCGGTTTGCAAACCAGACTTGTCCTGCTCTTAGTGGTCTTATTATTTTTTCTGCCTGTTTTTCCTGCGGGTGCGGGGGATGACCTGGAACAGGGAGCCGCCGCAGTGGTGGAGGTGATGGATAATATATACCATTATCACGTTGCCCGTCCCGGGGTTGACCAGCTGGTTGATGGGGCCATTAACGGTCTTTTAGGCAGTCTGGGCGACCCCTATACGGAATATTTCAGTGCGGAAGATTTGCCTGGCTTTACCGATTCCCTGGAAGGGAATTTCGCCGGAATTGGCGTGGAACTGGAAGGATGGCCCCCTTACCCGCAGGTGGCCAGGGTTCTGCCCGGTTCGCCGGCTTACCGGGCCGGAATCAGGGAAAAGGACCTGATTATCCGGGTGAATGGGGAGGATACCGCCGGGTTAACCCTTTCCCAGGTGGTGGAAAAAATTCGCGGCCCTGCCGGTTCCCGGGTGGAACTGACCATTCGCCGTGAGGGGAGCCCTGATTTTAATGTGGAACTGGTGCGGGAAACAATAACCAGTCCTCAAGTGGAGTGGCAACTGCTCCCCGGAAATATCGGTTACGTGAGGGTGAATGTCTTTGGTTCCAGGACGGCAGAGGAGTTCGGTGCCCTGGTGCGGGAATGCCAGGCTAAAGGAATCAAGGGAATGATTCTGGACCTTCGTAATGATCCGGGAGGATACTTGCAGGCTGCCGTGGATTTAGCCGGTTATTTCCTGCCTGCCGGTCAGGTGGTGGTCACCACGGTGGACCGGAACGGTCAGAAAGAAGTTTACTATACTGCGGGTAAAGCCCCCGCCCTTGATTTACCCCTGGTGGTCCTGGTCAACGACATGAGCGCCAGCTCCGCCGAAGTTCTGGCCGCGGCGTTGCAGGACTACCGGCGGGCAGTTCTGGTGGGCGACCGCACCTACGGCAAGGGGGTGGTCCAGGCCATCATTCCTTTGCAAACGGGAGGGGCGTTGAAGTTAACCATTGCCCGTTATTTAACCCCCCGGGGCAGGTCAATTGACGGCCGAGGTGTTGAGCCCGACCGTTGGGTTTCCACGCCTTCCCTGCAACTGGTGGCCGCACGGCAGGAATTGCAGCCCCAGACGCCGCGTAATGTAGTATTTAATCTTTCCCGTCCCGGGGTTATCGTTAACGGGGAGAAAATAAACGATAATATATTGCCCCTGATTCAGGGCGGAGAAGCCTGGGTTCCCCTGCGGTTTACCCTGGAAGCTTTGGGTTTCAGTGTTCACTGGCAGGGAGAAGGACGTCGTGTGCTGGCCTGTGCCGGGCAACGGGAGCTCGTCCTTGACGTGGGCATGAAAACGGCCACAATCGAGGGTCAGAAAATGCGGGTGGAATCCCTCTTAACGCGAGGGGGAAGTTTATACCTGCCGGTTGCCTTTTTTTCCCACCTGGGAGTGAAGGTCCAGCGGGAGGGGGAACAACTAAAACTGGAATTATTGCCGGTTAAGCAGGAATAATGTCGTTCGTGTTGAATCACTTAGAAGTAAACAAGAATAAAATATAGAACCCTCGGGCCAGGTTCGCTGCCAGTAAAGGAGGTGTAAAGGAATGGCTGACTATCTCTGCCCCTGCGGGAGCGGAAAGTCTTATCGTAAGTGCTGTGGTGCCAGGGAAAAGGTCGTTTTTCTGGAACAATACAGGTGGCGCCGTGCCGGTCAGGAGTTACGCCGCAAACTGGGCGAATTTGCCGATGACCAGTGTTTTGCCCAGGAAGCGGTAAAGGCCCAGGAAAAATACCTTAATTGTCTTGATCCGGAACTGGTCGACCGCGATGACGAGTTTACCATGGAAAGATGCTTTGAGTGGTTTATCTTTGATTATATCCTTCCCGACGGGTTAACCATCATTGAAACTTTCAGGCAAAATCCGCATCTCTCGGAAAGGGAGCAGGCCTTACTGGCGGACTGGGCTGCGGCCAGGGTTTCCCTTTATGAAGTTTTGCAGGTTCTGCCCCGTAAAGGGGTGGTCTTAAGGGATCTCCTTCGGAGAAAGGAATTCAAAGTTCACGATATAAATGCGGCTGCCGAGCTCCAGCCAGGAACCATCCTGCTCATGCGCGTTTTAAAAGTGGGCGATGAGTACGAGTTCTCGACCAGCGGTCTGGCCTTACCCGGTTTCTGCAAGGATATGCTGTTAAAAAAGTTGCGCCGGGACCTGCGACTTTACGCCCGGAAACGGAATGCTTCGAGCCGGGAGGTACTCAATGACTACTTGCGGGAACGTTCCCATATCATTAACGCCATAGTGGTGGAAATGGGTTTTAACTACACCCTGCCCCATCTGGTTGATGATGGTGAGGGAGACGAATATTTCCCTCCGCTTCATGATGCCCTGTTCGACAGGCTTTCGGCCCGGATTGCCCAGCAAATTACTGAGGCCGTCCTGGATGAATATTACGACCGGTGGATCGATAAGCCTGTTCCGGCCCTTGATGGGAAAACTCCCCGGGAGGCGTGCCGTACCGCCGAGGGGAGGGCCAGGCTGGAAGCATTATTCGAGGAATTGGAAATGGTGGAGGCCAGCCGGGAATTAAAGGGTGAACCCCATTATGATCTGCAGAAGGTGCGTCGTAAGCTGGAGCTTTTGCCGGCTGATGGTCATATAGAGCCGGAAGTCCGGGAACAGGAGAGTTTTAAAAAGCCCGAGGATTACCAGTGGCCCGCGGTAACCCATGCCGATGTGGCCCGGGGTGTGGTGGAGGACCTCCGGGTGAGAGGTTACGGGCCCGGTCAGGTCCAGGGAGCCCTGCACCTGTGGTATGACTACTGTTCCAAGGTGCGGCCGTCCTTTCGCAAACCTGCCCTGTGGGTGGCCACGGTGGTATACGCCATGGCCCGGTTGGAGCGTGATCATAGAGTCAGACAGCATGAACTGGCAAAGCAGTACGGGGTAGCTCCCTCCAGCATTTCGGCCAATTTCCGGGCCATGTGCCGGGCACTGGATCTGGTAGCCTTCGACAAACGCTACTCCACAAAAAAATCGCCGCTGGCCGGGTTGAAGGAAGCTGATCCTCTCCTGGCGCAAATACTGGAGAACCTGAAACTATAACCCTGGGTTAGATATTGAGAGTATATGGGCGGGTGCTCAACCCGCCCTTTTTCAGGCGGAGGGATTGCCGGTTGGGTTATCTTTCTTCTTTGCTGGAAATGGTTGTCGAATGGGTGGTTGCCTTTATTTCCGACCTGGGGTACTGGGGGATTGCCATTGGCATGGCCATTGAGAGTGCCAATATACCCCTGCCCAGTGAAGTCATTCTCCCCTTCGGTGGTTACCTGGTATCCACAGGCCGGCTGGATTTCTTCTGGGCGGCAATGGCCGGTACCATTGGCGGTACCGTGGGGTCGATTATCTCTTATTTTATCGGTCTGTGGGGTGGACGCCCTTTCTTACTGCGTTACGGGCGCTACATTGGGATTTCCCACAAACACCTTGAACTGGCAGAGAGATGGTTTCATCGCTATGGTGAGGCAACGGTATTCTTCACCCGGCTGGTGCCTGTGGTGCGTACCTTTATTTCCCTGCCGGCGGGAATCTCCGGCATGAACTTTCCCCGTTTTGTCATTTACACCTTTTTTGGTTCCTTGCCCTGGTGCTTTTTCCTCACCTACCTGGGTGTAAAAATGGGCCAGCACTGGCAGGATTTGAAATACTGGTTTCACCGCCTGGACCTGGCGGTGGCCCTTGTGCTGGTTGCGCTTGTGCTTTACCTGTTGTGGCGCAAACGGAAAAGATAGGCCGGATTTTGCCCGGCTGACGGGCATTGAACGAATCTATGTTATAACCAGCCTTTTACCGGCTGGTTTTTTTTGCCCTTATAAAGCGCCCGGCAGGCGAGGAAAAATAAAGGGGTGAAAGGAAGGGGTCGCTTTGAAACGGAAATCAGGTGAAAAAACGGGGGACAAACTGCCCTTTAAAATCACAGCCATCATGTGTTGTTCTGCGTTTATTTTCAGCCTGATACTGTTCCTCTCCGGCGCTGTGCTTCTTTCCTTCCCCGGGCGTGCAGGAGCAGTCCCACCTCCGGTTACTGCAGATGCCGCCGTGTTGATGGATGCCCGGACGGGCCAAATTTTCTATGACAAAAATGGTCTGCAAAGGCGTGAGCCGGCCAGCCTGACCAAGATCATGACGGCCATCATTGCCCTGGAGTACGGCCGTTTAAACGACGTGGTAACCGTAAGCCGCAGTGCCGCCGCCGTGGGCATGGGTTCCGTGCTGGACCTGCGCGCCGGCGAAAAAATTACCCTGGAAAACCTGCTCAAGGCGGCCCTGATCATGTCGGCCAACGACAGCACCGTAGCCATCGCCGAACATGTGGCCGGCTCCGAAGAGGACTTTATCAGGATGATGAATGCCAAGGCACTGGTCCTGGGGGCCCTGCACACCCGCTTTGCCAACACCAACGGTTATCATGATCCCCGGCATTACAGCTGCGCCCGCGACCTGGCCGTGATTACCCGTTACGCTCTGCAAAACCCTCTTTTTAACCGGATGGTACGCACCCGGGAAACTACCATCAGCTTCTGCGATTCCAATCGTAAAGAAACCATTTTCAACACCAACCGCCTTTTGCGCGAAGGCAGTTACCCGGGCATTGACGGGGTAAAGACCGGTTCCACCCCCCGGGCCGGCAATTGCCTGATTGTATCGGCCACCCGGGGCGACCGCCGGTTGATTGCGGTGGTGCTCCACAGTGCCAGCCGCTACCGGGACGCCGTCACCCTTCTGGACTATGGCTTTAACGAGGTTCAACGGGTGGCCCTGTGTGCTGAAGGGGAAGAGGTGGCCCGGCTACCCGTTTCCAACGGCCTGGCCGGTACGGTGCCCGTTGTGGTCGCCGACGCCTTGCAGGTGGACCTGACCCGTGACCAGCTTTCCCGGGTGCAAAGGGAAGTGAGGATGGTGCCGTCTCTTGCTGCCCCCGTTCGGGCCGGACAAAGGGTAGGGGAAGTAATCTTTCGCTTAAAGGATGAGGAACTGGGCCGGGCGGCCCTGGTGACCGCACGGGACGTACCGAAAAAAGGCCTCTTCGCCCGCTGGCGAAAAGGTACCCGGGCAAACGCACCCATGGCAGGGAAATTATTCGCGAATGACCCGGCGCAAAGAGGCTCACATTATGCTGGCTGACTTTCTGGCCAGGCTGCAACTTTCCCGGGGGCACCCCTTGACATCCTGCCCGGTTTACGTCATAATATAGGTGTTATAACCGCATACGGGCGGGTAGTTCAGTGGGAGAACGTCTGCTTGACGCGCAGAAGGTCGTAGGTTCAATTCCTACCCCGCCCACCAGTAAAATCAAGGCTTCGTGGGTTTGGAGACTTACGGCAAAAGATGGTTTTACGATAATCTTACGACAATGGGAGGTTCGTAGCAGGTTACCCTGGCATCGACTCAACGTTCGCCTTCCTGATTTAGGGAAGGTTTTTCTTTTGCCTTCAGAAGTTCGTTCGGTTTAGCCGCCGTCCGCTTCATATAAAGCAATCTCAACTAGATAAAAAATCCTTTCTTTAAGAAAGGAGCTGGTTCAAAGTGGAGTGTGCGAAATGCAACGCCACGGTCGAAAATGAGGAGGCAAAATTTTGCCCCTTCTGCGGCACTCCCCTGCATGAGTCCGCGCCGCCGCCCAGTCCTCCGAAATCGAAAAAGGCCATCTGGATTGTGCTCGGCGTACTCACCTGTCTTTTTCTCGTTATCGGTTTTGTTGCCCGAGAATCCCTCGCTCAAATACTTCCTTTCCTCAACCCGTCTAACAGTGCCCGTGCAGCCAAACTGGCGCCAGACGATACCGACCTATTTTTGGTCGTTAACCCCAATCTGAACCAGGTAAAAAATTTTGCCCGTATCAGAGACATTTACCTTTCTATCCCGGAAGTTAAAGATGCTTTCGACGATTTGCGAAGGGACTTTGAGGATGAATTCGGTTTGGACTTCAAAGAAGACGTGAAACCCTGGCTTGGCAGGGAAATAGCCCTAATTGTCCCTGATTACAGCCACGAGGAGTCATACCTGCTCGCTGTTTCTACCACCAGTATGAAAAAAACTTCGGCCTGTTTACAAAAAGTGCGCCAGCACTGGGAAAACGAAGGTATGGCATTCAAGGACCGGACTTATCAGGGGGTCGAGATAACCGTTGAAACCGGAGGTTCCTCACCGGTAGCCTACGCCCTGCATGAGGGATTTTTGCTGCTGGCGGAAAGCGAGGAAGCCATTGAAAAGGCAATAGATATGACCAGGCAAAAAGGTGCGGCCACCCTGGCCAAAAATAAAAACTACAAAAAAGTAATGAAAAAGCTGCCAGCAAACAGGTCGGGCGCCTGCTATATCAACGCTGAAAACATTCCCGATATTATAAAGGACGAATTGAAAACTGATTTTCCGGTTGAAAGCCTGCACCATCTGGAAGCATATCAGGGGTTCGGCATTTCCATAAGCTTTACCGGGGAAGGGGCGCGCTTTGACTACGCGCTGGCCTACGATCGGGAAAAATTACCAAAAGACCTTCCCCCTCCCAAGAAGGTTGAGAAGACCATTGCCCTGACCCCTGAAGACTCCCTGGTGTTTATAGGGGGCGTACACCTGAATTACATAATGGAAAAGGCTCTGGAAGACATTCAGAAAGAACCCGATTTTGAAGACATCGACGAAGAAATCGAATATGAACTGGGGATAGACCTTGAACGTGATCTCCTTTCCTGGTTGGGCAGTGAATATGGCCTGGCTATTGTCCCGGACAGAGACGGGTTGTTGGGTGAAGAAACTCACCTGGGGATGCTCGCCATGTTTTCAGTAAAGGATGTCCAGAAGGCCAAAAGGTTAATGGACAAAATAGCTGATTTGCTAGGTAAAGAAGGATTTGTTTCGGATTCTGTGAAGGTCAGCGGCAAGGACGTCGAATATTTCTACGACCCGTATACGGAGGCATTTATACTGGGCTACGGTTTTACTGATAATTTTTTGGTCATTGGGACCTCTGAAGAACTGGTTAAGGAGGCCGTCACGGGCGACGGCAGTTCCCTGGCCGACAGCGATACGTATAAAAAAGCATTTGCAGGGCTTAAGCCCGAATACGAGGGTTGCATTTTCATTGACGTAGAGAGAATTGTCGACACATTACGCGGTAACCTGGACAGATTGGACCGGAGATCTTTTGATCGAGAAGTCTACCCATTTGTAAAGCCCCTGCAGGCGGTAAGCTACCGGCAAGCAAGGACGGACGACAACTTCCTTGCCGGCACGCTGGCCGTTTTCGTGGAAGAGCCAGCAGATTTTTCAAAAAAGAAGCAGGGTTAATTATTTTGGTTTGACTGAGTCCCGGGGTGTTTCCATTGACTCAGAGAATAACCATAAGCATTCCTGAACAGCTCCTGGATGTGATTCGTGATGTGGACATCGCAGGAATTCACCCCCTTAAGGGCGAATTTTTGTTCGCATAAGTTGATCCGGAAGGACGATGATAGGTTATGTCTGAGACATTCCCTGCCCGCATGGTGGGGGGCGGTCCCAGGCCGCCGGTCAAGTGGGCGGGTGGCAAAGGCCAGCTCATTTTACAGTTCGAGCCGTTGTTCCCTAAAAGAGAGTACGGCCTCTACATAGAACCCTTTGTCGGCGGCGGGGCTGTTTTCTTCCACCTTTTGCCCTCCAGGGCGATACTGATTGATAGCAATGACGAGTTGATTAACTTTTACCATGTTGTCCGGAACGACCTGGAAGCCCTCCTTGGAGATTTGAGGAAACATGAGAACACGGCTGAATATTATTACCGTATCCGTGCCCTGGATCCCGAACAGCTTACCCCTGTGGAACGGGCCTCCCGGTTTCTCTACCTGAACAAGACGGCTTACAACGGGTTGTGGCGCGTTAACAGCCGGGGGAAGCACAACGTGCCCTTCGGGCGGTACAAAAATCCCAGGATAATGGACGAGACGAACCTGCGCCTGGTGAGCCGGGTTTTGAAAGACGCGGAAATCCTTTGTGACGACTTCAGCCGGGTGCTGGAATATGCCGGGCCGGACGCTTTCGTTTATATGGATCCACCCTACCACCCGCTTTCGGAAACGGCCGATTTCACCAGTTATACCCCTGATGCATTTGGAGAAGACGACCAGCGCCGGTTGGCGGAAGTTTTTCGAAAGCTGGACTTAATTGGCTGCCTCGTCATGTTGAGCAATTCGGATACACCATTCATCCGCGGGCTTTATAAAGGCTACGACGTGCAGGTGGTTTACGCCAGAAGGGCCATCAATTGCCGGGCGGATAAACGTGGTCCGGTACCGGAGCTGGTTATTCGTAATTATTGCTAGCCGGGTGTGGGAAGATTGTCACCGGATGTCTCTTCCGGGTATTGCAATTATTTCCGTTAGGGACCAGGTGGTTCCTCCTTTTCCTCCCCCGCCAGTTCCTCAGCCACTTCGAAGGTCATGGCCGGGGCGGGTTGGCGGACCAGGACACTTTCTCTTGCTTCCCTTGCCGGCTCCACTTTTCTATCCTTAATAAAACCGTATACCAGGGAACCCAGTAGCAACAGCCCCGCAAAGCCCACCGCCGGGAATAGGGTGCCCACCAGCTTTGAAAAGCCAAATTGGGCCAGGCCGAAGGCCATAACACCTGCCCCGGTGGTTATCAGGCGGTACTTTGACGTACCCTGTCTGGCCAACCGGGCCACAAAACCGTAGAGGCTGCTGACCGCCGTGGTATAAATTTCGGCGAGAAGTACAATGGTATACCCGGTACGGGCCAGGGGTGAAATGGTGCCTGCCACGTAGATCATCGGTATTTCAAAGTTTGCCGCCCGGCCGATATGCGTTAAAACAGAAAGGTTAATGGCGGTGGCCCCTACTCCCAGGCCGATTCCTCCCAGAATGGCGCCTGTTTTTAATTTCCGGGCACCGGACATGCTGCCCAGGGGAGCAAGTATGGCCACCGACAGCACCAGGTTATAGGAGGCATACAAAAGGGCCGTCAAGGGCCAGAAGGGTACCGGTGCTTTTCCGGGGTTGGCGTAGACCCTGAGTGTCGATGCCAGGGCGCCGAAATCTGTGGTGATGGTATATATGGCCACCCCAAACACTGCCGCCAGCAGCAGCGGCACTACGAAACTGATGGAAGTAACCACCCCGGCAATGCCGGTAAGCACCGTGACAAGGGAAATGACAATCATTGCCAGGCTGCCCCAAAAGAAGGGCAGCCCTAATTGTTCCGTAAAAATTGCCCCGGCCCCCGCTCCCATGGTGACCAGGCCGCCAAACAGGAAAAGGGTAATCACCCAATCTATAGCCGTACCCACCCATTTCCCGCCGGCGTAACGAACAAGAGGTAAGTGGGAATCCGCGTTAAGCCTCCTTCCCAGGTCCAGGATCAGATAACCAAAAAAGGCCAGGAGAACTGTAGTCAATACCAGTCCCAGCATTCCGGGCAGGCCAAAGTAACCGAAAAACTGCAGTACTTCCTGGCCGGAGGCAAAACCTGCTCCCACCACTGTTCCAATGTAGGTGGCGGCGATTGTGAAAACGGAAAGCGGCTTTTTCTTTTTCATATACTTATTTTTAGATAAATGGCTCGAATTTAAACGCCGGAGGCAATTGACCCATAAGGTTGAATTCCACGTAACCACATTGTTACGGGAAAGGCTGGTTGTATACCGGTTTTTAGCCGCACATATACTAGATTAAAGAAAGGACGGTGAAATTGATGGCAGACATCTCCATCGGGACTGCCCGGCACATAGATCTCATTAAGGTCCGGCTGGGACGGGAAATGAAAAATTTAGAAAAAGAGGGACTAAAGGTCAGGCTGAAAGAGAGCTCGGCCGGCAGGTTTAACTTTTTATCCTGCCAGGTAATGCCCGGTGGAGGGCAAAAGGGAGACATCCAGGCAATTATCCGACACCATATTGCCCGCTCTCTTTCCGATTTAATCCTGGGCCAGTGGCAGAAGTTGCTGCTCAAGGATATGATCCGGGAGAATTATTACTATTTTAACGAGGAAGAACGGCAAAACATCTTGCGGTATGCCCTGAGCCATCTGGGTTATGGTAAAGGTGGTCAAAAAGCGGCTTACCAGCAACTGGTTAAGAATAAAATAATGGAAAAAATTTTAGAATTTTTACGTCAAAACAACCAGATCATTGTGGAGGGCTTTATCCGCTTCCGGCTGAAGGATTATGTGGAAGAATTACAACAGGCCGTGGAGAGAGCAGTGGACGATTTCCTGATGGATAGGGAGTATCAGGAATTTATCCAGTTGCTTAAATATTTTGTGGAAATTCAGGAATCGCGGGTTGAGCTGGTGCATGTGCTCAAACTGCCCGGTGGGGCTTTTCAACTTTTAGACGGGCAGAAACAGGTGCTCAGGATCGATTACCTGGAGAATTTGTTTATGGATTTGACGGAAGGGGAAATTAATTACGAGGACATGCTGATCAGCACCTTAATTACCCTGGCGCCCAAACAAATTGTGATTCATAACGCGGATTGCGAGCAAAGAAACACGGTGATGGAAACCATCAACCATGTATTTTATGGCCGGGTACGGGAATGTTCTGATTGCCCGTTGTGTCGAAAAAAATAATTTATTGCCTGTTTTTTTCTGTTCTGATATATTTCTTAAAGGAGCGCCGGAACGGGGTGAGAAGGATTTGCACTGGACACAGGCCGTGCTGTTGCCGGTGGTGGGAGCACTGATCGGATGGCTGACCAACTGGCTGGCGGTACGGCTGATCTTTCGTCCCTACAAACCCATTCATTTGTTTGGTTACACCATCCAGGGGGTGGTCCCCAAAAGGCGTGGGGAACTGGCCAGGCTCATTGGCAAGGTAATTGAGGAGCAACTGCTTCCCAAGGAACAGCTGCTCAATTACTTCCGCTCGGAGCAGTTGAACGAAGATCTGATTCGTTCCGTGGATACGGCAGTCCGTACCCGGGTGATGGACAGGCTGCCCGGTTGGATGCCCCTATCCCTGCGCCGGGTGATTTCCGATGCCCTGGCCGAACAGGTAAAAAGGGAACTACCTCCCCTGGTCAATGAACTCCTGAACCGCTTTGGTGAAAAGCTGAAAGTTGATTTTTGTTTGTCGAAGGTAGTGGAGGAGCAGGTTAACAGTTTTTCCCTGGAGCAACTGGAAAAAATCATCACCTCCGTCGCTTCCCGGGAGCTAAAACATATCGAAATTCTGGGAGGATTTTTGGGTTTTGTGATAGGCCTTTTGCAGGTGGGCATTTTTTGGCTGTATAGATAGGCGTTGTGCTGAAAGCCTCCGGGTCGCCTTTCAGTTGACACAGGCACAGATTCCCAATATAATAACGTAACGAAGCATAAAGCAATGGTGATGAAGGGGAAGAGTAGGCCCTGAAACGCCCGTCCCCAGAGAGGGGGTGCCGCGGCTGGAAGCATCCCTGGATGGGAGGGGCTGAAAACCATCCCGGAGCCGCCCTGCCGAACGCCGTGACACATGGTTACTAAGCGGGGCCGGTGGTACCGTTATCACCTTTGAGGCGGGCCGGCCGCCCTTTTGCGGCTGCCAAGCAGGGTGGAACCGCGGATTATTTCGTCCCTGAAACAGGGACGTTTTTTATTTCGGTATTAAAAGAAAGGGGTCTTCTATGGTCAAGGTAACATTAAAAGATGGTTCCGTACGGGAATACGAACCCGGTACTCCTTTGAGCCGGGTGGCGCAGGATATCAGCCCCCGCCTGGGTAAGGAGGCCCTGGCGGCGGCGGTGGACGGTCGGCTGGTGGATTTAAGCTATCCCCTGAGCAGGGATGCCGCCGTGCAGTTCTACACCTTTGAAGACGAACCGGGCCGGGACGTTTTTCGCCACAGCGCCGCCCATGTACTGGCCCAGGCCGTAAAACGCCTCTTCCCGGAGGTCAGGCTGGCCATCGGTCCCGCTATTGCCGATGGGTTTTACTACGATTTTGATTCTGATAGGCCCTTTACCCCTGCGGACCTGGAGAAAATTGAAAAAGAAATGCAGGCTATCATAAAGGAAGATCTGCCCTTTACCCGTTTTGAAGTGTCCCGGGAAGAAGCGCTGCAGCGATTTGCTGCCGCCGGGGAAATTTATAAGGTGGAGCTGATTGATGAGCTGCCGGAGGAGGCGGTAATTTCCTGTTACCAGCAGGGGGAATTCGTGGACCTCTGCGCCGGTCCCCACATTCCTTCCACCGGCAGGCTGAAAGCCGTCAAGCTTACTTCGGTAGCCGGGGCTTACTGGCGGGGCGACGAGAGAAATAAGATGCTCCAGCGTATTTACGGCACCGCTTTTCCTAAGAAATCCCAGCTTGAGGAATACCTCTTCCGGATTGAAGAGGCCAAACGCCGGGATCACCGGAAGCTGGGCGCGGAACTGGACCTGTTCAGCATCCAGGAAGAAGGGCCGGGCTTTCCCTTTTTCCATCCCAGGGGCATGGTCCTGCGCAACCAGCTGGAACAATTCTGGCGGGAGGAGCATTACAAGAGGGGCTACCAGGAAATCCGCACGCCCATTATCTTAAACCGCTCCCTGTGGGAAAGGTCGGGGCACTGGGAGCATTACCGGGAAAATATGTACTTTACCCGCATTGATGATGTGGAATACGCCATCAAGCCCATGAACTGTCCGGGTGGTATCCTGGTGTACAGGAACCGCCTGCACAGCTACCGGGAACTGCCCATTCGCTTGGCGGAACTGGGCCTGGTGCACCGGCACGAGCTTTCCGGTGTGCTCCACGGCCTCATGCGGGTGCGCTGCTTTACCCAGGACGACGCCCACATCTTCATGCTGCCCTCCCAAATCCGGGAAGAGATCATCGGAGTCATTGACCTGGTGGATTATTTCTACAGCATCTTTGGTTTTAACTATAAGGTGGAACTTTCCACCCGACCCGAAAAATCCATGGGGTCCGACGAGATCTGGGAGATGGCCACCAGCGCCCTGGAGGAGGCCTTAAAGGCCAGAGGGATGGCATATAAGGTTAATGAAGGGGACGGCGCCTTTTACGGGCCCAAAATTGACTTCCACCTGGAGGATTGCCTGGGGCGCACCTGGCAATGCGGCACCATTCAGCTGGATTTCCTCATGCCGGAAAAGTTTGATCTGACCTACGTGGGTGAGGACGGCCAGAAGCACCGTCCGGTGATGATCCACCGGGTGGTATTCGGCAGCATTGAGCGTTTTATCGGCATCCTTACCGAGCATTTTGCCGGCGCCTTTCCCACCTGGCTGGCCCCGGTCCAGGTGAGGGTTCTGCCCATTGCCGACCGGCATGCCGGCTACGCCTGGCAGGTGGTGGAGCGGCTGGAAAGGGAAAACATCAGGGTAGAGCTGGACGCCCGCAATGAAAAGGTAAATTACAAAATCCGCGAGGCCCAGGCACAAAAAATACCCTACATGCTGGTGGTGGGTGACAGGGAGGCCCGGGAAGGTACCGTGGCGGTGCGTCACCGCGCCCGGGGGGACCAGGGTGCCCTGCCCCTGGAGGAATTTGTCGCCCGCATTCTGGAGGAAATCCGTACTAAAGCTATTGGTTAGGAAAGTATGAAGGGGGTTGTTTTCAGGCCCCTTGACTGGGGACTACCGGCCATGCTATAATTTCAGGGATAAAGCTACCTGAAGTAGAAGCCATCCGCTTCTCACCCCATGACGCCCGGTTGCAGGCTGTCTCGGGGTTTGCGTTGACATATGTCCTTTTGTTTTAAGCGGGTGGAGTGCGCCCGTTTTTATTTTTTATCAATTCCAGGAGGTGCATAAATATTACCAAAAACTTCCGGGTAAATGAGGAAATCCGGGCCAGGGAAGTAAGGGTGGTCGACCCTTCGGGCAACCAGCTGGGGATTATGCCCGTGCGGGAAGCCCTGCGGCTGGCAGAGGAACGGCAGCTGGATCTGGTGGAAATTGCCCCCCAGGCCAAACCTCCGGTTTGCCGGCTCATGGATTACGGCAAGTATAAGTACGAGCAGAGCAAGCGGGAAAAAGAGGCCAGGAAAAGGCAGCGTATCATAAACATCAAGGAAGTCAAACTGCGGCCGAGCATCGAGGAACACGACTTTCAGGTCAAGGCCAGGAATGCAGCCCGGTTTTTAAAGGAAGGTGACAAGGTCAAAGTCACCATTATGTTCCGCGGCCGGGAAATTATGCATACCCAGCTCGGGCACCAGCTTTTACTACGCCTGGCCGAACAGGTTAAGGACTTATCCATTATTGAAAGACAGCCCAAACTGGAAGGAAAAAATATGGTTATGATCCTGGCCCCGCGGCAGGATATGAAACCGGAAAATAAACAGGAAAGCAAGCAGGAAATTAAACAAGAACAAGAAATTCAGCAAGAAATTAACCAGGAATAGAAAGGAGTGCCTTCCTTGCCCAAGATCAAGACGCATCGTGGTGCAGCCAAGCGTTTCAAGAAGACCGGCACCGGCAAAGTAAAGCGCATGCATGCCTTTCACAGTCACCTGCTGGGTAAAAAGAGTGCCCGGCGCAAGCGCCGGCTGGCCCGGACCGGCCTGGTCAGTACCGCGGATATGAAAAGGCTCAAGAGGCTGCTCCCCTACTAAGTCCCAAGAATTTTCGAGGAGGAGATGACCATGCCACGCGCCAAAAGCAGTGTGGTATCCCGCAAAAGACACAAAAAGATTCTCAAACTGGCCCGGGGCTACCGGGGAGCGAAAAGCAAGCTTTACCGGATAGCCCGGCAGCAGGTTATGAAGTCCCTGGCCTATGCCTACCGCGACCGGCGGGCCAGAAAGCGGGATTTCCGCAAGTTGTGGATTGCCCGCATCAATGCCGCCGCCCGGATGAATGGCATCACTTACAGCCGTTTGATGAACGGCCTGCGCAAGGCCGGGGTGGAAATCAACCGCAAAATGCTGGCCGACCTGGCCGTCAACGATGCCCGGGCCTTCGGGCAGCTGGTGGAAGTGGCCAAATCAAAGGCTGGCTCTTAACTTAATAGCGCCGGCAGTATTTTTAAATTCTAAAGAGCAAAAAACTAAGCATGGTTATAACCATGCTCTTAGTTTTTTGTGGACTTTTTACCAGTACTTTTCTATAATATCCTAGTGTAATAAAGTTACTTTTAAGAAGGTCGATTTCGTTGGACTTCAGGCGCAAAACAGTCCGGCTGGATACAAAAAAAGGCTTTCCGTTGCAATTGAGTCCCCCCCGGGTGCTGGTGCTGGGATTTGCTGCGGTAATACTGGCCGGCGCTCTCATACTCATGCTGCCCGTATCCAGCCGCTCCGGTCAAGCCACGGACTTTCTAACCGCCCTGTTTACCGCCACCTCGGCGGTGTGCGTCACCGGCCTGGTGGTGGTGGATACGGGCACTTACTGGTCTACCTTCGGGCAGGCGGTGATCCTGGCCCTGATTCAAATTGGCGGGCTGGGCTTCATGAGCATGGCCACCTTCTTTTTTATCCTCATGGGCAGGCGTATTGGCCTCAAAGAGCGCCTGATCATTCAGGAGTCCTTAAACCAGCTGCGGGTGGCGGGAGTGGTCCGGCTGGTGCGGGCCGTTCTGCTGTTTACCGTGTTCACCGAAGGATTTTTCGCTATAATTTTATCCCTGCGGTTTTACTTTGATTACGGTTTTCCCCGCTGTCTGTGGCTGGGTGTTTTTCATGCCGTTTCGGCCTTTAACAACGCCGGTTTTGATCTGCTGGGGGATTTCAGAAGCCTTACCGGGTATGTAAGCGATCCGGTGGTTAACCTGTCCGTGACCACTCTCATTATTTTGGGCGGGCTGGGTTTTGCCACGGTTATGGAACTCTACAATTACCCGCGCACCCGCCGCCTGTCCGTGCACACCAAACTGGTCCTGCGGGTAACCGGATGGCTCATTCTCTGCGGTGCCCTTCTCTTTGGCCTGCTGGAGTGGGGACATATCCTGCGTGATTTACCCTTATCCGGAAAGATTCTGGCCTCCTATTTTCAGGCCGTTACCTCCCGTACGGCCGGCTTTAACACTGTGGACATTGGACACTTGAATGCAGCCACCCAGTTTCTCATAATTATATTGATGTTTATAGGGGCCTCTCCCGGTTCCACCGGCGGTGGAATCAAAACCACCACCTTTGCCCTTCTGGGTATTACCCTCTGGTCTTTAACCAAGGGGAAGGAGGATGTGGAGATTTTCCGCCGGCGCATCCCCCCGTGGCAGGTTTACAAGGCCCTTTCGGTTACCCTGTGGGCCATTCTGCTGGTAAGCACGGTAACCCTGCTTTTAAGTATTACCGAAGGCGGTAATTTCCTGGCCGCTTTGTTTGAAACCGTTTCCGCCTTTGGTACCGTCGGCTTAAGCATGGGCTTGACTCCCGAACTGACTCCCCTGGGCCGGGTGGCCATTATTTTCACCATGTTTGCCGGCCGCCTGGGTCCCCTGACCCTGGCCTATGCCTTTGCCCAGCGCCGGCGCAAAACTGCTATTCGATATCCCGAAGAAAAAATTATGGTGGGGTAGGGGTGGATCATGAAGCAATTTGCCGTTATCGGGCTGGGACGGTTTGGTTCCAGCGTGGCCAGGACCCTTGCCCGCATGGGCTATGACGTTCTGGCGGTGGACACCAACGAAGAGCGGGTAAATGCCATTACCGACGAGGTTACCTACGCCGTGTGTGTGGATGCCATGGATGAGCAGGCGCTGAAGTCCCTGGGCCTGAGAAATTTCGATGTGGTCATTGTGGCCATCGGCCAGGAAGTGCAGTCCAGCATTCTGGTCACCGTTATGCTAAAGGAAATGGGTGTTCCCCGGGTGGTGGCCAAGGCGGTTACCGAACTTCACGGTAAAGTGTTACAAAGGGTGGGGGCCGATATGGTGGTTTTCCCCGAGCGGGATATGGGGGTGCGGGTGGCCCACGCCCTGGTCTCCAAAAATATCCTGGACCAGATCAATCTTTCTCCTGATTACAGTATTGTTGAGCTTATGGCTCCTCCCGAGTTTGTGGGTAAAACCCTGCAGGAATCAGCCATGCGCCGGGAATACGGTGTTACCGTCCTGGCCATCCGTCGCGGTGAGGAGATTATCATTTCCCCCGGTGCCAGGCAGGTGATTAATGAAGGAGATATACTGGTGGCCCTGGGGCGTAACGAGAAGCTGAGAACCCTCGGGGGCTAGTTTAAATGATTCGCAGCAAAACCAATCCGCATATAAAATACCTGCGCCGTCTGACCCGCCGGCGCTGGCGGGAAAAAGAGGGTCATTTCATCCTGGAAGGGGTGCGCCTGGTAGAGGAGGCACTTTGTTCCGGGTGGCCGGTAAAAATGCTTGTATACACCCCGTCCGCAAGTGAACGGGCCGGTGCCCTTCTTGAGTCGGCCCGGGAGCGGGGGATTCAACTTTTACCGGTGGAAGAAGGACTCCTTGGTGAACTGGCAGATACGGAAACTCCCCAGGGGGTGCTGGCCGTGGTGGAAAAACCCGGCTGCACCCTGGAGGAAACCCTGGCGGCAGGGCCATCTCTTTTGCTGGTGGTTGACGGTGTGCAGGACCCGGGCAACCTGGGCACTATTATCCGCAGTGCCGACGCCGCCGGTGCGGGTGCAGTGATCCTGTTTCCCGGGACGGTGGATTTATACAACCCGAAAACCATCCGGGCTACCATGGGCTCCCTTTTTCACCTGCCCGTTATCGCCGTGCGGGAAGGGGAGGGTGTGCTGGCCCGTTTAAGGGCGGCCGGCTTTATGCTGGTGGCCGGTGTTCCCGCCGGCGGTATTCCCCTGCCCGTTGTGGACATGACCGGTCCCGTGGTCCTGGCGGTGGGCAATGAGGCCAGGGGGCTTTCCCCGTGGTTGCTTGAGCGCGCCGATCTCCTGGCCACCATTCCCATGCCCGGCCGGGCCGAGTCCCTGAATGTGGCGGCAGCCGCCTCCATCATGCTTTATGAAGCGGTGCGCCAGCGGATGGGCTGCGGTCAGGACCAGGCCGGGTTTGTAAGTGTTCATCAAAACCATTATGACGAGGACAGCACCGCATCCAGCAGAGTTCACCCAGGCTTTAAAGCCCGCCCACGGTAGCAGCCTGTTCCCGAATTTTTCTGGAAACTTCCTTGTTTTAAGCGGGGGCTTGTGATATAATCAACACCGAAGGGTCCCCAAAAAAGAGGAAAGGTCGTGGTTAAATGTTTTTAACCGCCGAATTTTTTTGGAGGCTGTTCGAGGCGACTGGTTCTATCCGAGCCTACATCCTGTACCGGAGGCTGGCCGTGCATTGAGGGCCTGGTTTGAAAATAATAATAATAATGAACGGTCACCCCTTTTACAGTAAGCTGCATTGTGGGACGCTTGGCAGTTTAATTCTCCATTGTGCGGATTGAAGGTTTCGTCTGGGCATAAACAATAAGGGTTGTACCGCAACAAGGAACAATTTCCGTCCCGAAAAAGGGGCGGTTTTTATGTTTTTTAAAGAGAAGAGAGGGTACAAAGGAGGACTGGGTCTTGGAAGAACAGTTACATAAAATGGCAGCCCAGGCAAAAGAGGCTCTGGCCCGGGCGGATAGCCTGGAAACCCTGGAGGAAATCCGCATCCGGTACCTGGGCAAAAAAGGTGAACTTACCAGGGTGCTGCGGGGAATGAGCGCCCTGCCGGCCGAGGAGAGGCCGAGGATCGGCCAGCTGGCCAACAGCATCCGGGAAGTCCTGGAAAATGAACTGGCAGAGCGCACGGCGGAAATTAAAGCCCGGGTCAAGCGGGCGCGCCTGGCGGCTGAGAGCATTGATGTGACTCTTCCGGGGACGCCCTTTCTGCCGGGCAAAAAGCACCCCCTTACTACCGTGCAGGAGGAAATCGAGGAAATCTTCCTGGGGCTGGGGTTTTCCATTGCCGAGGGGCCCGAGGTGGAACTGGACTATTACAACTTTGAGGCCCTGAATCTGCCCAAGGACCACCCGGCCCGGGACATGCAGGACTCCTTTTTCATCGGTCCGGAGGTGCTCCTGCGCACCCATACCTCTCCGGTGCAGGTGCGTACCATGGAGCGTACTGCGCCGGCGGTGCCGGTGAAAATCATTGCCCCGGGGAAAGTTTACCGGCGGGATGACGATGCCACCCACTCACCCATGTTCCACCAGGTGGAGGGGCTGGCCGTGGACCGGCGGGTAACCTTTGGCGATTTAAAAGGGGTGCTGGATGTCTTTGCCCGGGAAATGTTTGGCGCCGGCACCCGTACCCGTTTCCGGCCCAGTTATTTCCCCTTTACCGAACCCAGCGCCGAGGTGGATATATCATGCGTCATGTGCGGCGGTAAGGGGTGCCGGGTATGCTCCCACACCGGCTGGCTGGAAATTCTGGGCTGCGGCATGGTGCATCCCCGGGTTCTGGAAATGTCCGGCTATAACTCCGCGGAGGTTACCGGTTTTGCCTTCGGCATGGGTGTGGAGCGCATCGCCATGCTCAAATACGGCATAGATGACCTGCGCCTTTTCTTTGATAACGATCTGCGTTTCCTGGCCCAGTTTTAGTTGAAAGGAGAAGGATTAAGCTTTGCGGGTTTCGTTTAAATGGCTGCAAGAATATGTGGATATACCCATCAGCCCGGCGGAACTGGCCGACCGGCTGACCATGGCCGGCCTGGCTGTGGAAGGCCTGGAGGAGCCGGGAAAAGAGATCAGCAACGTGGTTACCGGACGCATTGTCAAAATAGAACCCCACCCCAATGCCGATAAACTGATGATTTGTCTTGTTTCCACCGGTGAGCCGGAGCCCCGGCAGATCGTTACCGGTGCCACCAACGTCCGGGAAGGGCACGTGGTTCCCGTAGCCCTGGAAGGGGCGCGGCTGGCCGGGGGGCTGGTAATCAAACGGGCCAGGCTGCGGGGGGTGGAGTCCCGGGGCATGCTCTGTTCCGGCCAGGAACTGGGTATTGACCCCAAAACCATGCCCGCCGACCAGGCCCACGGAATCATGATCCTCCCTGCAGATACCCCCCTGGGTTTGGATATCCGGCCGGTCCTCGGGCTGGATGATGTCATTTTCGAGCTGGATCTCACCCCCAACCGGGGCGACTGCCTGTCCATGATCGGGGTGGCCCGGGAAGTGGCCGCCTTGCTCGGGCAGCCCCTGCGTTTTCCCCGGCTGGAAGCTCAGGAAGTTCCGGGCAGCTCCCTTGAGGGGCGGGTGCGGGTGGACATTGTGGAGCCCGGGCTCTGCCGGCGCTACGTGGCCCGGCTTTTCACCAATGTGAGGGTGGGACCCTCACCCTTATGGATGCAGGAACGCCTGCGGGCCGCCGGCATTCGCCCCATCAGCAATGTGGTTGATATTACCAACTATGTCATGCTGGAGCTGGGCCAGCCCCTGCACGCCTTTGACTACGATAAATTGAAGGACGGTCACATCATTGTCCGCCGGGCACACCCGGGGGAAGTAATCGTTTCCCTGGACGGGGTGGAACGGCATCTGGAACCCGAAATGCTGGTCATTGCCGATCCCGGTGGAGCGGTGGCCGTGGCCGGGATTATGGGAGGGCTGGACACCGAGGTCACGGAGAACACCACCACTGTCCTGCTGGAATCGGCTTACTTCCATCCCACCAGCATCCGCCGTACATCCCGGGCCCTGGGCCTGCGTTCCGAGTCTTCAACCCGTTTTGAAAAAGGGATCGATCTGGAAGGATGCCTGGCTGCCGCCAACCGGGCCGCCTCCCTGCTGGTGGAAATTGGTGCCGGGGATGTGGTGGCCGGTGCGGTGGATAATTACCCCTCCCCGGTGGCCAGAAAGCCCATCATCCTGCGCCCCGAGCGGGTGGGATACATCCTGGGGGCGGACATTCCCCGGGAAGAGACGGCTAACCTCCTGGCCCGTCTCGGCTTTACGGTACAGGACGCCGGTCAGGACCTGCTGGTAAACGTACCCGGCTACCGGGTGGACATCAACCTGGAGATCGACCTGATTGAAGAAGTGGCCAGGCTGTACGGTTATGACCGGGTACCGGCCACCCTGCCCTTTGGGGCCACTACCCGGGGAGCGAGGACAAGGGAGCAGTCACTGCTCAAGCGTTTAAAAGAGGTGCTGGTGGAGTGCGGCCTCACCGAGGTGGTTACGTACAGTTTTGTGAATCCCGCAGTATTTGACCGGTTTAAGGTGCCGCCGGACAGCCCCTTGCGCCATACGTTGAAGCTGCAAAACCCCCTTTCCGTGGAGCAATCGGTCATGCGCACCATGCTCTTACCCGGCCTTTTAGAGGTGCTGGAGCGCAATTTCAACCGCCGGGTAACCAGTGGGGCTATCTTTGAGGTGGGCCGGGTATTCCTTCCCCAGGGCGGGGAAGCCCTTCCCGAGGAGCGCCCGATGCTGGCCGCGGCGGCCATGGGCGAGGGGGCCGCGGGGTGGAACCGGCCGGCTACTCCCCTGGATTTCTATTACCTCAAAGGGGTTCTGGAAGTGCTGGCCGCAAAACTGGGCCTGCCCGGCCTGACCTTCGAGAGGGAAAAGGAAAACCCCGCCTTCCATCCCGGTCGCGCCGCCCGGATCAGGGCGCAGGGGGAAACGCTGGGGATAGTGGGAGAGCTGCACCCCGATGTGCTGGAGGAATATGAGCTGGATGTGCGGGTGTGCGCCTTTGAGGTGGACCTGGCCGCTGTCCTTGCCCTGGCCGGCAAGCCGCCCCAATACCGTCCCCTGCCCCGTTTCCCCGGTGTGAAGAGGGATATAGCCCTGGTGGTGAGCCGGGAAGTTCCGGCGGCCGATGTGCTGCGGGTGATTCGCCGGGCCGGCGGCCATCTGCTGCGGTCGGTGGAACTTTTTGATGTTTATGAAGGAGAGCAGGTGAGGGAGGGTTGCCGCAGCCTGGCCTTTTCCCTGCTTTTCCAGGCCGGCGACCGCACCCTTACCGACGCGGAAGTAACCGCTCAAACCGAGGCCATATCTGCCGCCCTGGTCAGGGAGCTGGGAGCCGAACTGAGAAAGTAGACACCCATGACGCTTTCAGCGTCACTGCCGTTTTGCACGGAAGCGAGCGACACTGAGCCGGGCAGATCAGGTATTCACGACAGAAAAAATTGTCGTGCCGGCAGGAGTTTCCCCGGTCAACGCCGAAAGGGGTAAGAATTTGAAAACCAGGGGGAACGGCTATGGGCAAGCAGGAAACCCGGGTCGAGGTGGAGATTTTTGGCGAATACTATGTTTTAAAGGGCGATGAACCGGAGGAATATCTGCGGATGCTGGCCCAGTATGTTAACAAGAAAATACGCCAGGTAGTAACCCGCAACCCTCGTTTAGGGTTGTCCAAAGCGGCACTGCTCACTGCCCTGAATATCGCCGATGAACTGATGAAACTGCAGAAGGAATACGACGAACTGGCCGAACTTTTGGAGATGGACAGAAAAGCGAAATAGTTTCTGTTACCCGCCCTGTTGCGTCGGCGGGTTTTTGTTTTACTTATCGTCATGGGCATCTTACGGTTTGCCGAAAGGAAAATTTCCTGGTATGGTAAATATGTCGGAACGGATAGCTTAAGTTTTCTAAGGAGTCAAGGACCATGCAGAACATGGAGATCTCCTGGGCCTTCCAGGAGCTGGCAGATCTTCTGGAATTTGAGGGCGAGGATTTTTTCAAAATCCGGGCCTACCGCCGGGCGGCCAAAGCGATTGCCGGCCTTGAAGAACCGGTTGTGGAGCTGTACCGGCGGGGTACCCTGGCCAGGGTTCCGGGGATCGGCAAAAACATCCTGGCCAAAATTGGTGAATTAATTACCACCGGTGAGATGAAAAAACTGCAGGAGCTCCGCCGGAAATGGCCTCCGGGAATTCTGGAAGTGATGGCCCTGCCGGGCATTGGACCGAAACGGGCGCGGTTTTTACACGAACAGCTGGGCATCACCTCCCTGGCTGAGCTGGAAGAGGCGGCCCGGGAGAAAAAAGTGCGGGCGCTTAGAGGAATGGGGGTCAAAACCGAACAGGAAATCCTGCGCAGCATCGAGCTGGTGCGCAGCCGGCAGGGGCGCATCCTTTTGCCTTTGGCCCGGGAAATAGCCGTTGAACTGGCTTCCTGCATTCAGGATGCTCCTGGTGTGCATAAAGTAGGGGTGGCGGGCGGGATCCGGCGCTGGCAGGAAACGGTTGATGAAATCCTGCTGGTGGCCGCGGCGGAAGACCCGGAGCCGTTGTTTAACGCCCTGGTGGGATACCGCCGGGTAAGGGAAGTGCTGGTGCGGGAAAAGGACAGGATGCGGGTACAGACCTGGTGGGGGGTGCCGGTGGAGCTGCGGGTGGTTGGCCTGCCGGCTTACGGGGCTGCCCTGTTGTGGGCTACGGGAAGCGCCGGACACTGGCGCCAGTTACAGGCCCTGGCCGAAAAAAGGGGCTGTCATCTGGATGTGCGGGGAATGGCTGGTGAAGACTTTCCTTCGGGCAATGATGAGTCCGCCCTTGAAGACGCACCCGCCCCCGTTCCTCCGGTTCCCGGGGCACCCCTGCCGTGGGAGGAAGAGTACATCTACCGCCGCCTGGGCTTGTGGCCCGTGCCTCCTGAATTGCGGGAAGGCCGGGGAGAGGTGGAACTGGCTGCCGGAGGGGTTCCGCCCCGGCTTTTAGAGGTTAAAGACGTAAAGGGCGACCTGCACGTGCACACCGATTGGAGCGATGGGGCCAATTCCATCCTCCAGATGGTGCAGCGGGCAAAGGAGAAGGGTTACCGTTACGTGGCCATTACCGACCACTCCCGTTCCCTCACCGTTGCCCGGGGCCTGTCCCTGGAGCGCCTGCAGGAACAGCACCGCCTGATAGAGGAACTGAACGAAAAGGAGAAGGACTTTCGCATCCTCACGGGGATTGAAGTGGACATTCTGGCCAGGGGTGGTCTTGACTTTCCCGACGAAGTGCTGGCCGAAATTGACGTGGTGGTGGCCTCGGTGCACAGCGGCTTTCGCCAGGATAAAGAGACCCTCACCAGCCGGGTCCTGCAGGCCATCGAAAATGAGCACGTGGATATTATCGGGCACCCCACCGGCCGCCTTTTGGGTGAACGGGAAGCCTATGCCCTGGACATGGAAAGGGTCCTGGAAGCGGCGGCAAAATACGGAAAGATCCTGGAAATCAACTCTTCTCCCGACCGCCTGGACCTCAACGAGCACTATGCCCGCCTGGCCCGGGACTACGGTATAAAGCTGGCCGTGAATACCGATGCCCACGATTTAAGGCGCCTGGATGAGATGCCCTACGGGGTGGCCGTGGCCCGCCGGGCCTGGCTGGGTCCGGAGGACGTGGTGAACACCCTGGACCTGCCGGATTTATTAAAACTTTTGGGAAGCAGTAGGGGGTAGTATGGGGGAAAAGACAATCGATTTCTCACTGGTCCTGCCCCGCTCCTTTTACGAGCGGGATACCGTTCTGGTGGCCCGGGAGTTAATCGGGCACTACCTGGTTCATGACAGCGGCGAAGGCTTGACGGCCGGCCTGATTGTGGAAACGGAGGCCTATTTGCAGGGGGATCCTGCCTGTCACGCCTCCCGGGGTATGACCCCCCGCAACCGGGTGATGTTCGGTCCACCCGGCCATGCCTACGTGTATTTTATTTACGGCATGCACTACTGCTTTAACGTGGTCACCCGGGAAGAAGGGGTGGGGGAGGCGGTGCTGATCAGGGCACTGGAGCCGGTGGCCGGTATTCAGCTCATGCGGGCCAGGCGGGGGCGGGAAAAACTGGCCGAGTTGTGCAGCGGGCCGGCCCGCCTGGTGCAGGCCATGGGCATCACCCGGGAGCACAACGGTTGCGATTTAACTAAAGGCCCGCTTTTCCTCTGCCGGGGGGAGGGGAAACCTCTCCCGGTGGTCACCACCACCCGCATCGGGATCAAAGAAGGGGCTGCATTGCCCCTGCGTTTTTATCTGCAGGATAGCGCTTATGTTTCTAAAAAATGAAGCGCCCGTTTCTCCCTGCTCCTGGAAAAACTGTACGGTTGGCCGGACTATCCGGCAGCCTGGAGGGCGGCGGCTTAAAGCCTCCCCAAAACTTTTAGCCTTAACCTGCAGGCATTTTGCGGCAGGTACCTTAAGGGGATTTCTTCAAATTGATGGCTGATTTCCTTAAGCTCCACTCCATCTTCCCTCAGTTGCCAGAGGGCCATATCCCAAAGTTCCTGCTTTTCCACCTGAATTCGGCGGTGATGGGAAAAGAATAAAACCTTCTCTATTTCTATCCCGTAGGGTGCAACAAGCACCCCCGCCCCCTGTAAAGTGAGGCCTGCGGGTGGCAGCAAAACCGGGTACCGGAATACCCGGGGAATCTCTGCAGGCGGTGCAAAGCACACCAGGGGAAGGGGACCCGGGAAAGGGTTCAAGGCATCGAGGGTTTCTTCCCATTTATGGGGGCCCGGTTTTTCTTTAAAATAAATTACGTAAGGATAGCTACCGGCAAGTTCCACCCCATAAAAATGCGTAAAGCCCGTCGCTAATTTGGGTAGATAACGTTCTGTAATACTCAATCTTACCCCCTTCTTATCGGGGAGAACAACAAAGGTTTCACCCTGGCCGAGCCACCAGCTGCTCCCCAGCAGGTAGGAAGAAACACCGGCCTGCCAGGTCAACAGGGGAAAAGTAGTTGCCACGCGGCAGCTGGTCAAGGTACCATCACCTTTCAAAAAATAAACAGGAGCTGGTATGCCGGAACAGGTGAGCAAGTTTTCCAACCAGGACCGGAAAGATTTCACGCTTTCCAAAAGAAAGGTATTGATCAAAAGCGCATTTTCCCTTAAGAGAAAGTTTAAAACATTGTAATGGTATGAAGGATAAAAGGAAAATCTGCCCGGAAAAAGTTTTTCCGCCGCCTCTATCAGTTTCTGCTCAGGGCTGGAATCGATGGGAGAAAAGGCGGAGTTTACGGCAATGCTCTTAACCGGAAGCTCCGCCAGATCCGCCAGGGCTCTTTCCAGTTGAGAGCGATATCCGGGTTGGCCCGGTAAAGGTAAGTGAAAGCTGTAGAGTTTTAAATTTTTTCTCTTTAGCAACTCACTTACCGGCGACAGTTCGATAGGAGTGGAAGATAGGCGGAAATACCCTAAAGGACTTTCTGTCCTGGAGAGCAGGACCGTCAGGTCGGCTACAACAAGCACCCTTTCAACACCCGCAGGAATTATTCCGTTATTACACAGGAAATTCTTCAGGTTTTCGGGATGGACCGCACCGGGACATTTTTCTTCTGCCAGCACAATTCCTTCCCGGCCAAAAAGCAGGTTTAATTCTTTTCCTTGAAAAATCAGGACAAGATTTCCCTTCACTGTTTAACACCACGCCTGGTCGGGATAATTAATGCGGGATAATTAATAGTAATAGGAGAAATACAGCTTTTCCAGCGGTTCGTATCCGGATTTATAGCCAAAACATTGGGGCCCCACTACATTGAGGGCTTTTTTGGTTTTAAGCTGGGCGGGTGCGGGCATGCCAATCACCGCTACTTCCATCCCCGGGCTTACGTCGTTATTATTTATGGGCTTTAACGTTTCCAGGTCTATGAGTGAGATCAGGTCCGGCACCATCGCTGCCACCCGGTTGTTGCGGTAAGCAATAAGGTTTTCGTTCTGTATTAAGATTTTAAACTCCTCGTCCGTATAGGGACCGCTTCCCCTCAGGGTGATGGTACGCCACTTGAGGGTTTCTATTTTGCCGATATCCTGGACAAACCCAATGAAAAGCTCAATTACACTGCCGTAAAGCGAGTTTTTGGTAATCACAACTAGATGTTCTAACAGGTGAGAGTAAGAACCGGGATTAATAAAGGCCTGGCCCAGTTCGGCGGCAAAGGAGATGGTCCTGGGAATAAGTATTCTCCTGAGTACGCTGCCCGTGGTCGGAAAGCCGGCAAAAAAGCCAACCCCGCCTCCTTCTCCCACCACCTGGCGGGTGTTCAGCTCCAGCAAAAAATTATCTTCTTCAGAAAAAATATGTTCCCGGCCGCGGCTGTCGATAAGGACCAGGGGAGTACCCGTAAGCTGGGCAAAATGAAAAGTCGTCATTTGCAATTCAGGAAAGGCACGCCCCATGGCATCGGCATCCACCAGGGGAAGCCCTGTCCGCCTGGCAACCAGGAGAGGATACAGGATGTTCACACCTGCACCTTCCACCGTTACCAGGGCCAGAAATTCTTTCCCCGTTAAGCCTTTAAGCTGTTCTAAGGCTCTAACCCCTTCGTGCCCGGCAGGAAGGTTTTCTTCCGCCAGTTCCGGGGAGCCCATTATGGCCACAGCGGCGTACACACCTTCCGGTTCGAGATCTTCGACCTGAATCAGCCCGACCGCGCCCTTATCAGCTAATAGTTCCTGCAAAAGGAGAGCCATGACTTTGGTTTTTCCTCCGCCGCCAGAGCCGAGAAAAATGCCTCCGTACAGAAGGGGTTCTATCCATTTATCGTCTATTGCTTGCATTCCATGCACCCCTTACAGCTTGTATTTTTTAAGCCACCGGTAAAGGGTCGCCAGGCTGATGCCCAGGTACCTGGCCAGCTCCCTCTTTCCTTCCGTAGAATACCCGAAACGTTCCAAAAGCTCGGCCAGCTCTTCGCGGCTGACCCTGCCAGTATGCATATTTTTCCTTTCAGACGAAGATCGGGGCGGGTAGAATCTCCTGATGGGCAAGGGTAAACTTTCCACTCCGATTTCTTCTTTATCATCTACCGTTACAATGTATTCCACGGTGTTTTCCAGTTCCCGGATATTCCCCGGCCAGGGGTAGGTCTTCAAAAGCTGCAGGGCATCGTAGGTAAAGGTTTTAAACTCCTTGTTAAGAAGGATGCAGTATTTCTTTACATAATAGTAGAGCAATAGTTCAATGTCTTCCGGTCTTTCCCGCAGCGGGGGAATATATATGGGAATTACGCTTAACCGGTAAAACAGGTCCTCCCGGAACTGTCCGGTGGCAATCATTTCTTCTAAATTGCGATGGGTGGCAGCAATAATCCGGACATCAATGGGAACAGGCCTCGTTCCTCCTACCCTTTCAATCTTTTTCTCCTGAAGCACCCTTAACAGCTTGGCCTGAAGGGCCGGTGGCATGTCGCCAATCTCGTCCAGGAAGAGTGTACCCCTGTGGGCCAGTTCTATCTTACCCGGCTTGCCTCCCCGGCGCGCGCCGGTGAAGGATCCCTCTTCATAACCGAAAAGCTCACTTTCTAACAGGTTTTCGGGAATGGCTGCACAGTTAATAGCTATAAACGGCCCCTTTTTTCTGGGACTGTTCTCGTGGATGATCCGGGCGAACATCTCCTTCCCCGTACCGCTTTCTCCCCGCAGCAGAATGGTGGAATCAGTAAGTGCCACTTGCCGGGCGATAGATATAGCCTTGACGAGTTTGGGGTTTTTGCAAATCACCTTCGGCAGTCCTGCCTGTTCTCGGGGCTCGAAAGCACCGTTTTTAACCTCTCGCCTTTCCCGCCGGGTAAATACCGCTCCCCCCAGGTAATCGCGACCGTAATAAAACGGGCGAAAGCGTACAGGTAAAGAATTATTTAAAAGCAACTCCGTTTCTTTCCTGTTCTGCAGCAGCTTATTTATGTCGGTCCCTTCCCTGAACTGCCTGTAAAGATTTAGTTCGTTAGCAATTTCGTTTTGATAAATCACTTCCCCCCGGTCATCAAAAAGTATAAGCCCTTCCCCCAGCAGTTGACCGCATAGTTCCACCGCTTGCCGCGAGAGCTCTCCCAGGGACCGGCTTTTTTCCTGTTGCAGGATGGAAGCCAGGAGACTGCTTATATCTATCATAAGCTTGAGCCAGGAAGAGCTGTCGGCAAAAGGCGCGGGTTCCCCAAACTGCCATCCAACACCCATTGCCTCACCCCAAAGTCCAAGGGGAACAAAAAATTCATAATGCCAGGAGCAAAACCGTTCATCAGGACAACCAGTGCAGAGGAAGTGTCGGCCCCTGGTAACAACCACAGGATGAGAAAAAGAGAGAAATCTCTTGAGGTGGTCCAATGAAGGAGCCGGTACTTTTAGAGGTGCAAAAATTCCGCGAATTTGTTCAGCATCCCACCAGACCACCTGGCAATTGAATAACGAGGCAAGGTTATGAAGAAAAGAATCTACTTTAAATTTACCTTTCAACGCTCAACACCATACTTTCCGCTTTCAATTATTTATCATTTATTCTAGCTATGAAAACATGAAAAAACAAGAGAAAAATGAGAAATGAATGAAAAAAAACAAGCCTGCTGATAGGGTTATATTTCGCATTTCTAATCTCTAATTTCCTGTTCTCAACCCTGGCTTGCCGCCCGGAATCCGTTATCCACATCATTTTCCGGTGCTGAAAATGCTGGTACAATTCTTGCTCTAACTGCTGCGGTGTCCAGAATATTTTCAGGGAGGTAGGATGGTAGTGCTTAAACAAGGTACTGACGATTTCGCTTTAAGCCGCATACCATTAGGTGCGCGGCGCCCCATGTGGGAGGTCTTTATGATTCGTTTTGGCGGAGTGGTGTGCTTGCCCCTTCTCATGACAGGAGCTGTCCTGGGGCATGGGATGACGGTAAGAGATGCCATACTGGCCACAATTCTGGGGGTAGTGATACTGGAAATTGTAAGTTTCCTGGTGGGGGTGGCTGGGGCCTGGGAAGGGATGTCTACCAGCTTTCTCACCAGGTGGACGGGCTTTGGGCAACTCGGTTCCAGTATCATCGGCCTTATAATAGGCATTTCCTGTATCGGGTGGTTTGGTATTCAAAATTCCATTTTTGCCAATGGACTTATCGCTGCCTTTGGCGGCAGGGGCAATTTCCAGCTGATGGCTCTCATCACCGGCCTGGCTATTACCGTTATCGTAGTTTATGGTTACCGCATGTTGAGTTACACGGCAAATATAGCTGTTCCTGCCTTTTTGCTGGCCTTATTCTATGCCACCTATCAAATGATAGGACATTATAACATATCAGAGCTGTTTACTTCTGCTCCTTCTGGTTCGCCTTTGAGTATAGGGGTGGGAGCCACCATGGTTGCCGGAGGCTTTATGGTAGGCGCAGTTGTAACGCCTGACCTCAGCAGATTCAACCGCAATGCCAGGGATGTTTTCTGGATGACATTGCTAAGTTTATTGCTGGGAGAGATTATTATCAATTTCCTCGGGGCCATGATGGCTCATGCAGTGAAGAGCAGTGATATAGTTGTGATCATGTATAAACTCGGAGGCTGGCTGGCTGCTCTTCTAGTAATATTTTCCACAATTAAAATAAATGACCTTAATCTTTATGTTGCTTCATTAGGAGTAACAAACTTTCTGGATGCGGCTTTTGGGTATAAAGCCAATCGCGGCGTAATTACCCTTATTATTGGGGTACTGGGAACTATACTTTCAATTATGGGCATTCTTGATAAATTTATTAGCTTTCTGGTCTTACTGGGAGTAGCTGTACCTCCTATTGCAGGTATTATAGTGGTTGACTACTTTATACTCAAACGGTTCAGAAAGGAACTGGAAGAAAGCCGCCTGCAAAACAGTTTACCGGCAGTCTCCGAACGTTTGAATCCTCTGGCCTTATTGGCCTGGCTGGCAGGCTTCCTGGTAGGTTATTTTATCAAGGGCGGTATTCCAGCCCTGAATTCCCTGATCGCTGCTGGAATAGTTTACTGGGCAGGAATGAAATTGTGTGCTGCCCTTAGCGGCCGGGAAACCATTCGTTTCATAGATTCGAAAGCGTAAGGAGGAATTAAAATGACCAGGATTGACGCGCAGACCATTGAAGACATTGCCATAGGTGCCGCCCTCCTGGGTACCGGTGGGGGCGGCGACCCCTACCTGGGAAAACTTATGGCTCTCCAGGCCGTAAAGGAATGCGGCCCGGTCACCCTTATAAGCCCCGACGAGGTGCCGGACGAGGCGGTGGTAGTGCCAACGGCCATGATGGGAGCTCCTACCGTCCTGATCGAAAAAGTACCAAACGGTGAGGAAGTTTTTCGGGCCTTTAATGGGCTTAAAAACTACCTGGGCAAAGATATTTTTGCCACCCTGCCCATTGAAGCAGGCGGGGTAAATTCCATGATCCCTATTGCCGTTGCCGCACGTTTGGGTATACCTCTTGTGGATTGCGATGGCATGGGACGTGCCTTCCCCGAACTGCAGATGGTTACTTTTCACCTCTACGGGGTATCGGCCACTCCCATGGTCATTGCCGATGAGAAGGGAAATACCATTATTCTGGAAACTATTAACAATTTCTGGACCGAAAGCCTGGCCAGGAACGCCACCGTGGTCATGGGCGGTTCGGTTATGTTGAGCATTTACCCCATGACGGGAGAGGTACTGAAAAAGGCCGGCATAAAAAATATTGTATCTTATTCCGCGAAAATAGGTAAGGTGATTCGTGAAGCCCGCCAGCGCGGGGAAAACCCGGCTGAAGCCCTTCTCAAAGCAACCGGTGGTTTTGAGCTGTTCAAAGGTAAAGTAGTAGATGTTTTGCGGCGGACGGAGGGTGGCTTTGCCCGGGGTGAAGCTAAAATCGAGGGAATAGAGGAATACAGGGGCGAAGTGTTACAGGTCAAGTTTCAGAATGAAAACCTCGTTGCCATAAGGGGAGAAAGGGTAGTGGCCACCGTGCCCGACCTGATATGCATTGTCAATCTGGAAACGGCCATACCCATTACTACGGAAGGGCTGAGGTATGGCAACCGTGTTCTTGTACTGGGCATACCTTGCGACGAAAAATGGCGCACACCTGAAGGTCTGGAGACAGTAGGGCCCCGCTATTTCGGTTATGATCTCGATTATGTACCGGTGGAAGTGCTGGCGCAAGGAGGAGAAAAGCAGTGAGTTACCGGCTTGGCATAGACGTAGGTGGTACCAACACGGATGCAGTAATTATTGATGAGAAGCTTAACCTCATGGCCAGGGTTAAAACCCCCACTACCAAAGATGTAACTACGGGAATTTATACGGCATTGAGCAGAGTTTTAAGCGAGGCAGGCATCAACAAAGATGAAATTGCTTACGCCATGCTGGGAACAACCCATTGCACCAATGCGATAGTCGAGCGCAAGCGACTATGCCGCGTGGGCATACTGCGCATTGGGAAACCGGCTACCGGGGCTATAGCTCCCATGGCTGCATGGCCGCCTGACCTGGTAAAGGCAATTGGTGAAGAGTATTACCTGGTAAGCGGGGGCCATGAGTTTGACGGCCGCGAGATTGCGGCCTTTGACCCTGAGGAGGTAAGCTCTACAGCCCGGGCCTTCAAAGGCAAGGTTGATGCAGTAGCCATAACCTCGGTCTTTTCTCCCATATCTGCCGATCACGAAAAACGGGCGGCCGGGATAATAGAGAACGAACTGGGCAACATCCCCATTTCCTTATCCCATGAAATTGGTTCCATTGGGCTTCTCGAAAGAGAAAACGCCACCATTCTAAATGCGGCGCTGGCAGAAGTGGCCCGGACCACAGCCCTCGGTTTTAAGACCGCTCTGGAGCAGGAAGGGGTTAAAAACGCCCGGGTTTACCTGTGTCAAAACGACGGTACGCTTATGTCCATTGACTACGCCATCCGTTATCCTATTCTTACCATTGCCTGCGGGCCAACCAACAGCATCCGTGGGGCCTCCTTTTTAAGCGGGCAGCAAAATGCCATTGTTCTGGACGTAGGAGGCACCACCAGTGATATTGGGGTAATTGTTAACGGCTTCCCCAGGGAATCCTCAGTGGCCGTAGAAATAGGAGGGGTGCGCACCAACTTCCGCATGCCTGATTTGATTTCCATTGGGCTGGGCGGGGGAACGATTATACAGGAAGTAAATGGGGATATCCGGGTCGGCCCCCAAAGCGTGGGTTACCGGTTAACGGAGGAAGCCCTTGTTTTTGGTGGTAACGTCCTGACTGCTACCGACATTGCCGTAAGATTGGGCCTGGCGGAGATTGGCGATCCTTCGCTGGTAAGCCATATAGAGGAAAGTTTTGCCCGGCGTTGCCTGCACAAAATGATGCAGCTTGTTAATGAGGCAATTGATAAAATGAAACTTTCAGCCGAACCCTTACCCCTTATACTCGTTGGGGGTGGGAGTATCCTTGTTACAGATGAGATAGAGGGAGTATCAAAGATAATTCGTCCGGCCCACTACGATGTGGCCAATGCCCTGGGAGCCGCCATTGCCCAGGTAAGCGGTCAGGTGGAGCGGATATTTGCCCTCAGTGAAATAAGCCGCGAAGAGGCTCTAAAACAAGCCAGGGCCATGGCCTGTGAAGAGGCGGTAAAGGCCGGGGCCGAACCCTCCACAGTGCAGGTTGTGGAGGTGGAGGATGTGCCACTGGCATACCTTCCCGGCAACGCGACGCGCATAAGGGTTAAGGCGGCGGGCGATTTGAGGCAAGTATAGTCAGTATAAAATATCAAAAAGGAGGAAAGAATTAAATGAGAATTAAGGTAATAATGCCCATCACTTCCGACGTATTTGATGAAGAAATCCGCCGTGAGTTCCGGAGTTACGCCGGACCGGGGGTGGAATTTGATGTTCAGCACCTCGATTACGGGCCGGCATCCATCGAAAGCGAATACGATGAAGCCCTGGCGGTACCAGACATTTTAAATAAAGTGCAAAAGGCTGCTGAAGAAGGTTTTGACGGGGTGATTATCGATTGTTTTGGTGACCCGGGAGTGAAAGCCGCCCGGGAAGTGGTGGACATACCGGTATGCGGAGGATTCGAGCCGGCTATGCTGCTGGCGGCGGGGTTGGGACAGCACCTGGGGATAGTTACTGTTTTACCTAACGTGGTCCCTATGATTGAAGACCTGGCAAAAAAATTAGGCTTGATGAGTAAACTCGTTTCTATTCGCTACGTTAATATTCCGGTTTTGGATTTAGGGGACCGGACAAAGCTGGAAAACGCTCTTTACCAGGAGAGCCTTGAGGCAATTATAAAAGACAAAGCCCATGTACTCATCCTGGGGTGTACGGGAATGATGGGGATGGCGAAAAATCTCCATGACAGGCTGAAAGGGGCGGGATATGACGTGCCGGTTATCGATCCTGCCTTTGCAGCCATGAAGATGGTGGAAAATTACATTGCTATGGGGGTTAAACACAGCCGGCTTACCTACATGGTTCCGCCTGCCAAGCCTCGCAAGTGGTGGGACCAGAAGTAGAAGAGGCCTGGTCTTGAGAAAAAACAGGAAAGTGCGGGGGGGAGCTATAATCCCCCTCAATTCTTTTAGGAAGTACGTGCCCGTGGTCGTTGCTTCCGCCGGAATATATATCAGGTGTAGGGATGGGTGCATCCTGCGTGACCGGTAAAAACAGTTTTTTATCGGAGGAAATCCCGCCGGGCAGGGCGAAGTTTAATTCTGTCCTGCCCGGCTCCAGCTGGAATAACCTTTCACGAGAAAGGGAGTATAACAAAAAGAAAAACCAAAAAAACCGTTCAGCGGGTATTCGGTCAGAAACAGGGATACCGTTCAGGAGTGCAGTGATGGGAAACGCCGTCCAAAAAGTTGCCCGCGAAGCAGGTGCCCGGCATACATTTCCACTGCCTGTGCCATACGCACGCCGCATCAAACCTTGATTTTTTTCAAGAACAGGAGGATTAATAATGAAGATCCGGGAAATCTACGAACTGGCCATTGCCAAAGGCATGGAAAACGATCCCCGCGGCCTGGAGGCCGTGCAAAAATTCCTGGCCCGGGAAAAGGAAAAGTACGAAAAAATGAAGGAAGATGAGAAAGAGGAATATGACCTGGAGCGGCTGGTCAACCCCTACGATGATACCCGCATACTGGTAGGGGATCCGGAAAAGGAAGTGCGCCGGGTGCTGGTGGGTATTGATATGGAAGTGGGGGAAGTTTTGCTGGCCGACCGGCTGGGGGAAAAGGGGCAACCGGTGGACCTGATCATCTCCCACCACCCGGAAGGGAAGGCCATGGCCTCCCTTTACCAGGTGATGCACCTGCAGGAGGATGTGCTGGCCCGCTTCGGCGTGCCCATTAACGTGGCCGAGGGAATCATGTCCTCCCGCATTGCCGAGGTCAGGCGGGGCATCCTGCCCCTGAACCACAACCGGGCCGTGGATGCCGCCCGGATTTTAGGGCTGGCTTTCATGAGCGTGCACACGGCCGCCGATAACCTGGTGGCTACTTTTCTGCAGAAGCTGATGGATGAAAAGCAGCCGGAAACTCTGGGGGATGTTTTAAAACTGCTCAAAGAACAGCCGGAATACAGGGAGGCCATGAAATATAAGGCCGGCCCGACCATTGTGGTGGGAGCCAGGGAACGCCGTGCCGGCAGGATCATGGTGGACATGACCGGGGGCACCAGCGGCTCGGAGGATGCCTACGCCAGGCTGGCCCAGGCCGGAGTGGGAACGCTTCTGGTCATGCATATGGGCGAAAAACACCGCAAAGAGGCGGAAAAAAACCACATCAACGTGATCATTGCCGGCCACATGGCCAGCGATTCCCTGGGCATGAACCTGTTCCTGGACGAACTGGAGGCCAGGGGCGTGGAAATCATCCCCTGCGCGGGGCTTTTAAGATTCAGCCGGAGATCTTAGCATTGGAGGGACTTATTCCTTGAGCCGCACCGGTAAACCTGAACTGCTGGCCCCTGCCGGTGATTGGGAGGCATTGGTGGCGGCGGTACAAAATGGCGCCGATGCCGTTTACCTGGGCGGCAAACTTTATAACGCCCGCCAGGGTGCGGCCAATTTTGATCGCGAGGATCTGCAACGGGCCGTAGATTATGCCCACATCCGGGGTGTTAAGGTCTACGTTACCGTCAATATTCTCCTGTCGGATGAAGAGCTTGAAGATGCGGCCCGTTTTCTCCATTTTCTGCAGCAGACCGGAGCCGACGGGGTGATCGTGCAGGATCTGGGGCTGGCCACCCTGGCCCGGCAGGTGCTTCCGGAGTTGCCCCTGCATGCCAGCACCCAGGTGACCGTCCATAACCGGGCGGGGGTGGAAAAACTCCTGGCCCTGGGTTTTCGCCGGGTAGTACTGGCTCGAGAAATGAGCCTGGAGGAGATCAGGGCCATCAAGGAGGCTACCGGGGCAGACCTGGAGGTTTTCATCCACGGTGCCCTGTGCGTTTGTTACTCCGGCCAGTGCCTGCTCTCCAGTATGATCGGCGGCCGCAGCGGCAACCGGGGCCGCTGTGCCCAGCCCTGCCGCCTGCGCTATACCCTGGTGGATGAAAGGGGACGGCCGGTGGTGGATCCCCGGGAGGTGGGGGAGTACCTGCTAAGCCCGCGGGATCTCAATCTCTCCGGTCACCTCCCCGATCTCATCCGCGCCGGCATTAACTCCTTTAAAATAGAGGGGCGCATGAAACGGCCGGAGTACGTGGCCACAGTGGTGCGGATCTACCGGAACCTCATCGACCGGGCCATGGTAGAGGAGGATTTTTGCGTTACGCCGGAAGAAGCCAGGGATCTGGCCCAGATTTTCAACCGGGACTTTACCACCGGCTACTTCTACGGCCGTCCCGGGTACGAGCTGATGAGTTATAAGCGGCCCAACAACCGGGGTTTGTTTCTCGGCCGGGTAGTTCGCTACCATCCCCGCACCGGCCGGGCGGAAGTGGCCCTGGAAGAACCCCTGCGGGTGGGCGACGGGGTGGAGGTTTGGGTGAGCCGGGGCGGCCGGGTGGGTGTAGAAGTGCACGCCATCTGGGAAAAGGAGCGGCAGGTGGAACAGGCCCCCGCCGGTGCGGTGGTGGAGATTTCCCTGCCCCGGGAGGTGCGGCCCCAGGACCGCCTGTTTAAAACCCACGATGCGTCTTTAATGGAACGGGCCCGGGCTACCTTTGCCTCCCCCCGGGAAGTGCACAAGAGCCCGGTGGTGTTCCATGTGCGGGTCCGGCTGGGGGAGCCTGTCCGGGTGCGGGTCGAGGATGAAGCCGGGCACAGCGGGGTGGGGACCGGTATTACTCCCGCCCAGCCTGCCGCCAAAAGACCCCTAACCCCGGAATTTTTAAAAGGACAGCTCGACCGCCTGGGGAACACCCCCTTTGCCTTGAAGGATGTCCGCTGCGAGCTGGACGATAATGTCATTGTACCCGTGGGGGAAATTAATGAGGCCCGCCGCCGGGCCGTCGAGGAACTGGAAGCGTCCAGGATCAAATCGGCCAGGCCGGCGCCGCCACTGCCGCAGGACGTCTTTGCGCGCAGGCTGGCGGGAGCCCGGGTGAAGGCCACGGGCCGGGCCCTGCCTACCGGCTGGTCCCCCGGCAGGCGGCCTTTGCTTTCCATAGCGGTTACCGACCTGGCTTCCCTGGAGGCCGCCGTTTCCGCCGGAGTGGATCAGGTCTATTTTGGGGGAGAAAGTTTTCGTTCCGGTCCTCCCGTGGGGGAAGAGGAAATCCGCCGGGGGGCAGAAATCTGCAAAAAACACGGCGTTCGCTTTATCCTTTCCACGCCCCGGATAATCCATGACCCGGAAATGGCTGCCGTGGAGCGGCTGCTGGATCTGGCTGCCAACCTGCCGGCCCAGGGCGTACTGGCGGGGAACCTCGGGTTAATTGACCGGGTGGCCCGCACGGGCCTGCCCTTGTATGCCGACCTGGCCTTCAACGTTTTCAACCTCCGTACCGCCGCTTATCTTTTTGACCAGGGTGCCGTCCAGCTGGCTCTCTCCCCGGAATTGACCATGGAGCGGGTGGCCGCCCTGGTGGCCCGGGGTCACTTTGCCGCCGAGGTCCTGGTCCAGGGGGCGGTGGAGTTGATGGTTTCCCGGTATTGCGCCCTGGGGAGCCTTTTGGGGGGCCTGGCTCCCGGCCGGAACTGCGCAGGTCCCTGCCAGGGCCGGCGCTGCGGCCTCAAGGACCGGGTGGGGGCCGTTTTCCCCCTGGAAGTGGACCAGTTCTGCCGCATGCATCTGTTTAATTCCCGGGATCTCTGCCTGGTGGATGAGGTGCATAAATTCGTGGAGATCGGGGTGGCCTCTTTGCGCATTGATGCCCGGGGACGGGGGGCTGAGTATGCCCGGGCTACCGTGCAGGCCTACCGCCGGGCCCTGTCCTTGAACCCGGCCGGGGATGCCGGCGAGCTTTCCCGGCTGCGGGAACGCCTGCAGCAGTACAGTCCCGCCGGCCTCACCAGGGGCCATTACTACCGGGGGGTGGAATGAACCCCCCCTTTAATTTTCCGGGTGCAATTAACTGGCGGAAGTGCTATGATAATAGGGGATCAATTATGGATGAGCGCACACTAAAACGATTGGAATACGACAAAGTGCTGGAACACCTGGCCCGGTACACCATTTCTCCCCTGGGCCGGGAACGGGTTTTCTCTTTACGCCCGGTCACGGACAGGCAGACCATTGTGACCTGGCTGGCCCAAACCACCCAGGCCAGGGAACTCCTGCGCCTGGAGCCCGGCGCCGATCTGGGCGGGTGGCATGACATTCGCCAGTACCTCCAGAGGGTCGTCCGGGGTGCCGTGCTGGAACCCCAGGAACTCTTTGAAACAGGCCAGACCCTGGGGGCCTGCCGGCGCATCAGGAAGTTTTTTACCGAACGCTCGGGGCGCTATCCTCTCCTCGAAGAAATTGCCTTAACCATAGGTAATTTTACAGAATTAGAGAAAAAAATCACCAGGGCCATTCTACCCGGAGGGGAGATCGCCGACGACGCCTCCGCTGCCCTGTCCACCATCCGGCGCCGGCTCCAGCGCGCCCAGCAGCAGGTGAAGGAGCAGCTGGAAAGTATCGTCCGTTCCCCTGCCTGCCAGAAGTACCTGCAGGACCCGATAGTGACCATCCGGGAAGGGCGCTACGTGGTGCCCGTAAAGCAGGAATACCGGGCCCAGGTTCCGGGGATAGTTCACGACCAGTCGGCCAGCGGTGCCACCCTTTTCATCGAGCCCATGGCCGTGGTGGAAAGCAACAATGAGGTTCGCCGCCTGCAGGTGGCGGAAAAACAGGAAATCGCCAGGATTTTAGGCGAGCTTTCCGGCGCCGTGGCGGCAAGGGGTGAGGAGCTGGCCCTGTCCCTGGAGGCCCTGGGGCAGCTGGACTTTATTATGGCCCGGGCCCGTTACAGCGAGCACCTGGATGCCGTGGAGCCCCGGCTGCTTCCGGCGCCCAGGCTGAATTTAAGGCAGGCCCGGCACCCGTTGCTTTCCGGCAGCGTGGTTCCCATATCCATTCACTTGGGTTACCAGTTTGATACCCTGGTTATCACCGGCCCCAACACCGGCGGAAAAACCGTGACTTTAAAAACAGTCGGCCTGCTTGCCCTGATGGCCCGGTCGGGCTTACACATCCCCGCCGGCGAGGGCAGTGAAATTGGCGTTTTTGACGAAGTCTTTGCGGACATCGGGGATGAACAGAGCATTGAGCAGTCTCTGAGCACATTTTCTTCTCATCTGACCAACATTGTGCAGATTTTAAACCAGGCCGGCCCGGGCAGCCTGGTTCTCCTGGATGAACTGGGCGCCGGTACCGATCCAGCCGAAGGGGCGGCCCTGGCCCAGGCCATCCTGGAGAGGCTGCACGAAATGGGCGCCAAAACCGTGGCCACCACCCACTACAGCGAATTAAAGAACTTTGCCTATGCCCGGGAACGGGTGGAGAACGCTAGCGTGGAATTTGATGCCGTCACGTTGAAGCCTACCTACCGGTTGTTGATTGGCAGGCCCGGGTCGAGCAATGCCTTTGAGATAGCCCTCAGGCTGGGTCTTGCCCCGGACCTGGTCGAGCGGGCCAGGAGCTTCATGACCGCAGAACAAGTACAGGTGGCCGACCTCATGCAGCAGCTGGAACGAGCCCGCCAGCAGGCCGAACGGGAGCTGGAAGAGGCCCGGCGCATGCGGCAGGAGGCAGAAGGCTTGAAAGAACGGTACCAGGCCTTAAGGGATGAGCTGGCAGCGCGGCGGGAAAGCATTCTGGCCCGGGCCCGGGAAGAGGCCCGGCAGCTCGTTAAACGGGCCAGGCAGGAGTCAGAGGAGGCCATAAAGGAACTGCGGGCGCGGCTGGCCGATGAAGCGGCCAGGGTGCGGGAGGAGGCCATCCGGGAGGCCAGGGAGAAGCTGGCGGGAATGCAGGAGCGCCTGCAACCCCGGGCTGCAGTTTCCAGACCGGATCCGGGTGTGATTCCCGAATCGGTGAGCGTGGGTCAAACAGTCTTTTTGCCCCGCTTTAACCAGCGGGGTACTGTGGTGGCCCTGCCGGAGGCAGGGGAGGTACAGGTACAGGTAGGTATGATCAAAATCAATGTACCCCTTGCAGAACTGCGCTTGCCAGTAGAAGATGAGACATCCCGGGGGGAGGTGCGGGTGGCTTCACTGGTACAGGATAAAACCCGCTCCATTTCCACCAGGCTGGACCTGCGGGGCCTGCGGGCAGAAGAAGCCCTGCAGGAGGTGGAGAAGTACCTGGACGATGCCACTTTAGCCGGGTTATCCCGGATCTACCTGGTACACGGCAAGGGTACCGGAGCCCTGCGGGCCGCCATCCAGCAGCAGCTGAAAACAGACCGGCGCGTAAAATCCTTCCGGTTGGGCGAACATGGCGAAGGGGGGGCGGGGGTCACCGTCGTGGAACTGGCTTGAGGGTTATGTTGAGGAATCTGCCGGATTTTCACTGAAAGCGTATCTGGAAGATTGAGGTAAAGAGGCCGGTTTTTCCTGTATAATCCGGCCCCTTTGCTTTTCGTCAAATATTATTCGGCCATTTTCTATCGCGGAGCCATTCCAGACCGGGATTAATTTTTTCCCGGAACACCTGTGCAGGTTCCCGGCTGTTTCCCGTCTGCCCTTGCGGTTCCGGAAGCCGGTTTAGCTCCGGAGGGGGCTGGCCTGGCGTGCCCGGAATTAGTTCACCGGATTGTTCGGGCTGGTCCGGCTGTCCTGGTTGGCCGGGACTGTCGGACGGTTGTACTGGTCCACCTGCTGTGTGCAGCGTGCAGACCGTCGTGGGTACCCGCTGGGCATAGTCCTCGACAAAGCTGGGTACGTTGTATGGCAACTTGATCATGACCCTGGTGATCCGGTCCGGACAATACTGGTTGGGGAGCTGACCGGTAGTGGCACATACTTCTACCAGCACATGGGTATCATCAACCCGGGTAGGTACGGTTCCCTGGGCAAAAAGATCGGTAACCAGGTCGGAAGGAGGCGTATTGGGACCCGGTAACAGCCCCGATTTGCTGTCCACCGTGGCGCTGACGATCCCGCCTGGTCTGGGGAAGTCCCGTACCGGTGTGTTTTTAAGAGCCTGGGTCATGATTTGACGCCAGATGAGGGCCGGGTAGCGCCCGCCGAATTCGTGGGGCATGGCCCTGGGCTTGTCGTAGCCTATCCACACCACACCCACCAGTTCGGGGGTATATCCGGCAAACCAGAGATCCTTGCCCTGATCCGAGGTGCCCGTCTTTCCCGCCGCCGGGCGTCCAATTCTGGCGTTGGTACCGGTACCGCTTTCAATAACGGTTTTGAGCATGTCCGTAATCAGGTAGGCGGTGGTTGGTTTCATAGCCTGGGAAGGCTTTGGTTGATACTCATAAAGAACGTTGCCGCTGGCATCTTCCACCCGGGTGATGGCCGTGGGCTCAAGATATATGCCCTGGTTGGCAAAAGCACCGTAAGCGGCGGCCATCTGCAAGGGGGTGACGCCCTCGTGCAGGCCTCCCAGGGCCATGCTGGCGCCGTGGGTGCCGGGGTTGAGGTTGATGCCCAGCCCCCGGGCAAACTTGAGGGCATTGGCAATTCCCACGTGATCCATGAGCACCTTGACAGCCACCACGTTGATTGACTTGGCTATGGCGGTGCGCATGGTAACCAGGCCCCGGTAACGGCCGTCGTAATTACGGGGTGTATAGTTACCGTATGTTACAGGAATATCATCAATAACCGAAGCGGGCCCCATTCCTTTATATTCGATAGCCGGGCCGTAGGCAATGATTGGTTTGAAGGTGGAACCGGGTTGTCTCCCCGGGGCCATGGTTGCCCGGTTCCACTGCAGCCTGTGGGTGTGTTCCCGGCCACCGACAATGGCCTTAATGTATCCCGTATGGGGATCGAGTACCACTGCAGCCCCTTCGGGCTGAAGAATACCCTGGTTATCCCGTACCGAGGCCGGGAAATTACGGGGGTCCGACAGGGCCTTCTCTGCCGCATCCTGTATGACCGGGTCGAGGGTGGTGTATACCCGCAGCCCCCCCTTGAAAACCTGTTCTGTCCCATACCTGTTCACCAGTTGTTCGGTTACATAGTCCACAAAATAGGGATAGGGATACTGCCGCCCTTTTCCCGGCTTTAGCATGTCATCCAGTTGAATGGCCCTGGCTTGAGCCGCCTGTTCGGGGGTAATAAACCCGTAGCGGGCCATGTTGTCCAGAACCAGGTTGCGCCGCCTGGTGGCCCCTTCGGGGTTGCGGAAAGGGCTGTAGGCGCTGGGTGCCTGGACCAGACCGGCTAAAAGCGCACCTTCCGATAAAGTAAGCTCCCTGGCCGGTTTATTGAAGTAGGTCTCGGCGGCCGACTGTATACCATAGGCCCCTTCACCAAAATAAACCTTGTTCAAATACATCTCCAGGATTTCCTCTTTAGTGTAGCGCCGTTCCACCATTACAGCCAGGATAACCTGCTGGATCTTTCTTTTAAAGGTCCGTTCGGGGCCGAGGAAAGACAGCTTGACCAGCTGCTGGGTAATGGTGCTACCACCTTCCTGGATGCGGCGACCGGTAATGTTTGTCCAGGCCGCCCTGGCAATCCCCCGCAGGTCCACGCCATGATGCTCGTAAAAGCGCACGTCTTCAACGGCCAGGAAGGCTTCCTGCACATGTTTGGGTATGTCTTTAAGATGCACCGGTATGCAGTTTTCCTCGCCTACCCTGGTGATCAGGTCCTTGTTTTGGTCATAAAGCGAAGTAGATGCGCTGGAGAGCAGTTTAGCTTCACTCCAGGCGGGCAGATCCCTGATGCTGATGATGATCAGGCCCACTGCTACCCCGCTACCGGCAATCATGAGCAGTAGGAACAAAAACATGAGCAGGCGAAATACATTTAACCTTCTTTTCTTTCTTCTGGCCAATGTGCATGCCTCCTACTGACTTTCATACCAGCATTATAACATAACTGACATAAAGTTTGACCCCTGTTCCCGGTCTCAGACCTGCCTTGTCAGGGGATAGTGCATTTTGATATAATGGAGTGACCTGGAAAGGCAAGGCGAAAGGAGAAGAAAGATGCTCGGCATAGATAAACAGCTGGAGGTCATCAAGCGGGGTGCTGCAGAGATCATTTCCGAAGAGGAGCTGGTGCAGAAGCTCAAGCGGTCCCTGTCTACGGGCCGCCCTTTGCGGGTGAAGCTGGGCCTGGATCCCACGGCTCCCGACATTCATCTGGGTCACACCGTGGTGTTGCAAAAAATGCGGCAGTTTCAGGAGCTGGGCCACGAAACAATTATTATTCTGGGTGATTATACTGCCCGCATCGGCGACCCCACGGGAAAAACAGAAACCCGCAAACAGCTCAGCGAAGAGGAGGTGCGGGCCAATGCCCGCACCTATGAAAAGCAGATTTATAAAATTTTAGATCCCGGACGAACCAAACTGGTTTTTAACAGCCAGTGGCTGGCACCCCTTACTTTTGCGCAGGTAATTGAACTGGCCGCAAAATATACCGTTGCCCGGATGCTGGAGCGGGAAGACTTTGCCCGCCGCTTCCGGGAAGGCCTGCCCATCAGCATTCACGAGTTTTTCTACCCCCTCATGCAGGGTTACGATTCGGTGGCTTTAGAGGCGGACATCGAGCTGGGTGGTACCGACCAGAAGTTTAACCTGCTCATGGGCAGGACGCTGCAAAGGGAATACGGCCAGGAGCCCCAGGTGGCCTTAATGATGCCCATCCTGGAAGGCCTGGACGGGGTGCAGAAGATGAGCAAAAGCCTGGGGAACTACATTGGCATCGATGAGCCGCCCCGGGAAATGTACGGGAAAACCATGTCCCTGCCCGACGAGCTTATGGTACGTTACTTTGAGCTGGTCACACCCGTGCCCCTGGACGAGGTCCGCAGCATTGCCGCCGGACTGGCCGGTGGCAGCCTGCATCCCCGGGATGTCAAAATGCGCCTGGCCCGGGAAATAGTAACTTTTTATCACGGGAAGGAGGCGGCGCTAAGGGCCGAGGAAGAATTCAAGCGCGTATTCCAGCAGCATGATCTGCCCGATGAAGTGCCGGAATTTCATGTTTCACCGGACATGCTGGAAGACGGCGGCATCTGGCTGCCCAGGTTGCTCCAGCTGGCCGGCATGGTGTCCAGCACCAGCGAGGGCAGGCGGTTGATCCAGCAGGGAGGAGTCAAGGTCAACGGAGAAAAAGTCGAAGACCCCAACTTTAAACTGATCCCGGCCGACGGCATGATCATCCGGGCGGGGAAACGGAAGTTTTTAAGATTGGCCTGCCGCTCCTGAAGAAAAGACAAACATGTGCTGCCGGCTTTGGGCCGGCTTTTGTTTTTTTCGTCCAGGTGTCCAGGCCGGGTTACATATAATGTTCCAGGGGACAATCATGCGAGCTTCTTTTGGAGGATGGAAGAAGTTTGCTTTCCCTCAGGAATAAAATCCGGAGCCTCTGGGACGAAAGAGGTGACCCGCTTGTTTAGAAGGCGCAGGCATTACCGGGCCTTTGTTGCCTGGACCATGATCTTTTTCCTGCTGTTGGGCATGTTCCTGTGGGTTGACCGGGTTTTGCAGCCCACCATCTTTAAAATAGCCGAGGTGCGGGCCATCCAGGTGGCTACCGAGTCCATCAACCGGTCGGTGCAGCAGAAGGTTCTGGACAGCAACCTGCAATATCAGGACTTCATTCAGGTGCATAAAGACAGCCAGGGTCATATAGTGTTAATGCAGGCCAATACGGTTATGATAAACCAGTTTGCCACAGACGTCACTTTGATGGTGCAGTCTGCCCTGCGGCAGTTGTCCCGGGAATCGTTTCGCATTCCCCTGGGTCAGGTTACCGGCACCCAGTTGCTGGCCGGCTACGGTCCCCGCATTCCGGTGGGCATAGTACCGGTGGGCAGTGTGCGGGTGAAGGTGGACGACCGTTTTGAACAGGCGGGTATCAACCAGACGCGGCACCGCATATATCTGGACTTTACTGCCGAAGTGCGCATTGTAGTTCCTCCCCGCAGTGCCACCACGCAGGTAGCTACCCGGGTGCCCCTGGTGGAAAGCATTATTGTGGGCCAGGTGCCGGGTACTTTTGTCAGCATTCCGGGAGGCCTTTTGGGCGGGCAGAGCATTAATCCCGGTAACAATCCCTAAAGAATCCTAAAAGAATAATGTATAAAAATTTTTTTGCGGAGAAAAAATTACTGACGCCGTTACATACGTTGTGCTATATTGTTAATCGTCGTTCCGGGTGGACACAGCCGATACCAGTAATTACATGTTGATCTGTATCATGCGTTATGCTAGAGTAAAGGATGTCGCTATTGAAAGGGCGTCATAAGAGCGTCAGGGGAAAAACCCCCTTGACGAAGTTGCAATGGGAATGTTAACATGTTTTTAACAGGCTTGCCTGCCGGCATGAAAAAAGTGTTGACAGAGGTCGGATGGGCGAGTAAAATACAAAAGTGTCGGTCCTTGAAAACTAAACAGGGAGGAAGAAGGCAGGGGGGAAGGCTGGTGGAAGCGCCATAAGAGGTGCGGAAGCGGCCTGAACCTCGTAGGAAGGCGAGCAGTAATTCCGAAGAGCACGGGCGAACTTGAAGTTTTGATGGAGAGTTTGATCCT
>DYEX01000094.1 GCA_020725525.1 Desulfovirgula sp. | reverse complement strand
TATAAAGAAGGTCTGTCTCCCAAAGCCCCATCTCTGACCCTGGAGCCCGGGGAACAGGAGAAATATTTAGGAGAAACGGCCACACTGACGGCCACCCTGCTGGATGATAAGGGCCAGGGTGTTGCCGATAAAGCCGTAAAATTCTCCGTTACCCGCGATGAAAAGACCGTGCTGGAGAAGGAAATAAAGACCGATACCAAAGGTCAGGCCGTGCTGGAATATAAAGGTCCGGACGAAACAGCCACGGATACGGTGAAAGCTCAATCAGGTGCTCTCTCCGCAACGGCCACCGTTAAATGGATCCGCCGCACCGGTGGTGGAGGCGGTGGCGGTGGTGGTGGCGGTGGTGGCGGTAGCAGCGGCCCCGTAACCTACGCCATAACCGGTAAGTTGCAGGACAGCTTGGGGAATGCCGTGGCCGGTGCCACTGTGGAACTGTACTCCGGAAGCAGTCTTGCCCCGTCCAAAACAGTTAACACCGGCATGGATGGTAGTTTCAGCTTTACCGGTCTCAGTTCCGGGGACTACAAGATCAGTGCCAAAAAGGAGGATGGTACCGGTTACCTGGCAGCCTACAAGGACATCACAGGTTTGAGCAGCAACCAGAATGTTATTCTCACTGCTCAAAGCGCCCTGGTCCTGACGGGTACATTGAAGGATAAAAATGGCAATCCGCTGCCAAATATACCGGTGGTGGCTACGGTTAACCCCATTTTCCGTACCTTTACAAATGAAAACGGTGAGTTTAAACTGCCTGTAGTCAGCGGTATTGTTGAGCTTTCCGGAAAATCATATCAGGTGCTGGCCGTCACCGGGGAAGAACCTGTTAAGCTGACGGAAGTTTCCGTCTCCATTGCCCCCGGAAAAAATCTGGATCTCGGTGACATCACCGCCGTGCCGCCGGTGGTTGAAAACGCACCGGCCATGGATCAGCTGGTTGACCGGTTGCAGAAGATGTACGCCCACCTGGACGAGATGGATAAGGATGCTTTAAGGGCGGTGCAGGGCAAGGTAGGTAGTCTAAGCGATGAGCAGCTTAATAGTATTGTCGCCCCGGTTGTTGATAAATTAAACGAAAATGCCCGTCAGGCCCTGGCTCCCTTTGGCGGCGCCGGGGATGTATTTAAGAACATGATTAAAGACGCCGCCGGCATCTATTACAACCCGGATGCAGCCCAATTAAAGGACAACCTGAATGATTACCGGACGAAATACGGGCCGGCTGTAAGCGCCCTCTTTGCCGTATCTGGTAATTCTGATGTAAATGTGGAGGATCTTTTTGCCCTGTTCCTGGATGTGGAAAAAGAAGTACCCAATGTGCTTTCGCTGAATGATGTAAGGGCTTTAATGAATAACCCCTACAGCTATTTTGCCGATAAAATTGATGACTGGCTGCTCAAAGCTCTAAATAATGCTGTAAATAAACCCGAGCATAGCCGGTTTAAGGGTGCCCTGGCTGCCATAGGGTTAACCACGGATGATCTGGTTGCGGTGAGGGAAAATCTGAGCAATGCCGTTGATGCCGATAACCGGGGAGAAATTGCCCTGGCCAAGGCCTATGTGCGTGCCGGTGTGGAATGCACAGGCCCCCGGTATGTGGCCGCTGGACAGCAGGTGGACTATACCCTGACCGTTCTGGGCTTCCCCGGCGTGGAAGGCGTTGTGAATTGGGCGAGTACCGACGAAAGCGTAGCCCAAATGGATAGGAACACACTGAAAGCCAAGAAGGCAGGAGAAATCACTGTTATTACTTATAAGGGCAACCAGAATAATGAATGGTTGTGCAGGTTCAATGTTGTTGTGGTTGAGTAGCCTGGTCGTTTATGCCGCCAGCGGGACGGGGTTAAGCCCGTCCCGCCGGCAGGCGGTATTCGGAAACTTATTTCACCGGTTGGGGAATTTCATTGCCGGGGGGTTTTTAAAAGTCATGTTTAAACTATTTAAACCTGTGGCCATGTTCCTGATGCTGTATATTTTTTTTGCCTTTAGCCAACCAGCCGCGGCCACAACGGTGCTGGAAGCCTATGAGAAACTGAAGCAGCAGCCGGAATACGGCCGGTTTGTTGACCAGTTGGTAAACACAGGTAAAGTTACCGAAGGGGAAATAAGTGCATTTGTCAGGGAACTGAGCGACCGGCTGGAGGGGAAGATCACCGAAGATAATTTTGACAGCCAGTTTCGCAGTGCTGCCATAAGCCTTATTCTGGAAGAAAGGTACGAACATGTACTGGATGCCTGTGCCCAGGCCTTTGCTGCCGATTGGGAATTGATCCGGAAGGGTGAATTACCTTCCTCCCTGACAGGGGTTAGGGATGCCCTTAAGCGGGAGTTGTTCGGGGAAAACCGGGGGACTTCTGGTGGCGGCGGCGGCGGTGGCGGCGGGCAACCACCGGCCACATCTCAGCCCGGGGAGACTGAGCCGGCCAATCCGTCAACAGAACAAAATCCGGCCCAACCGCCGGCACCCGTTCAACCGGGGAGCCCCGGCATGCCGGAACCTCAGGCCGGACCGGTCAAAACCTTCACCGATATTGCCGGTCACTGGGCACAAAAGGACATTGAATTCATGGCTTCCCGGGGACTGGTCAGCGGCGTGGGGAATGGCCGGTTTGCCCCTGATGATACGGTTACCCGGGCAGAATTTACTGCAATCCTGGCCCGCATGATGAGCTTGAGCGGTAACCCGGGTGCGGCGGAACGTTTTTCTGATATCCCCCCAGGAGCCTGGTACCGGGACATGGTGGGGGCCGCCGCTGCCGCAGGCCTGGTGGCCGGTACAGGGGGGAACACCTTTGATCCCGGTGCCCCTATTACACGGGAACAGATGGCGGCAATGCTGTTGCGGGTACTGCAACATAAGAATCTGGCCAACATGCAGATGACTGATGCAGAGGTCAAAGGTATCCTGGCTACCTTTAACGATAATGCCGCCATTTCCACCTGGGCCCGTTATGCCGTGGCGGTTGTTTGCCGCCAGGGTTTGATGAAAGGCCGGCAGGCCGCGGTCTTTGCCCCGGCCGGCCACTCCACCCGGGCCGAAGCGGCAGTGGTACTCCGACGGGTGCTGGATAAACAGGTGTAGAACTGCTTTTCCATGATCCTTGCCCGACAGGATTTTGATGACTGATGTCGAATTGTCAAACTGTCAAAAAGGCCTATTCTTGAAGGGGCTGTCACTTTTTTTATGCCGTTGAAGAAAACCTATCGTATTAAGCGTGAACTGCACTGCATTTTACTCCTGTCCTTTTTTCTGGTGCTGATTATATCCGCCGGCGGAGCGGGCTGGCTGCACTACCTGCGGGTGGCCCTGGGGCTGCCCTTCGTTCTTTTTTTCCCCGGTTATACCCTGATTGCTGCCCTCTTTCCCCGGAAAGAAGACCTGGACGGCATAGAGCGGGTGGCCCTGAGCTTCGGCCTGAGCATTGCCGTGGTGCCCTTGATCGGGCTGGGTTTGAACTATACGCCATGGGGCATCCGCCTGGCGCCCATTCTGATTTCCCTGATCCTTTTCATTCTGGCCATGTCAACCCTGGCCTTTTACCGGCGGGGTCGGCTGCCGGAGGAGGAAAGGTTTTTCCCTGTCTTTACGGTAAATTTGCCCTTGTGGCGGGAAATGTCACGGCTGGACAGGGTTTTGACCCTGGTGCTGGTGCTGGCCATTCTTTTTGCTGCCGGCAGCGTTTATTACGTGGTCACTACACCTAAAGTAGGCGAGAAGTTTACCGAGTTTTATATATTGGGGATGGGTGGCAAGGCCGAAGGCTATCCCCGGGATCTGACCGTGGGGGAAAAGGGCCGGGTTATGGTAGGAGTGGTGAACCACGAATACCAGCCGGTGAATTATTATATAGAGCTGCGCATGGGCGGTAATCTCAAATCCATAATTGGCCCGTTTACCCTCAGCCATGAGCAGAAATGGGAAAACCCGGTGAGTTTTTTTGCCAGCCAGCCGCATAAGGATCTGAAGGTGGAGTTTCTACTTTTCCGGCAGGGAGACCGGGAACCCTACCGTACCCTGCATTTATGGGTAAATGTACACGGGCGTGAAAATCAATCATGAAAGGAAAGACCATGTTGGAGAGTGGTCTGGCGATCCGTACTGGTAGAAAACGTGTGCCGGCTCTAACGGCATGGGGCGGGCCCATGCCGTGGGTTTACGCCCTGGCCATCACAGCTGCTGAACTGCTGGTTGGTTTGGTAAATGTACGGTCTGGTCTGCTTTTACACTTCACCATCCTGCTGGCACTATTAATTCATGCAGTTATAGCCGGGTCCCCGCGGTCCAGAAGAATGGCCGGCCACCCGGGCAGGGATGGAAAGATGTCTTCTTCATCTGATGCTGCCGTTACCTCCGGGGAATTCAACCAGGATTATTGCTTCTACCTGGCCATGACCCTGTGTCCCCTGATTCGCATCTTAAGCCTGACCATGCCCCTGGCGCCTTTTCCCCTCATGTACTGGTACATGATCGTCGGTATACCCCTCTTTGCCGCCGCCTTTGTGGTCGTTCGGTTGGCTGGTTATGCGGGGCGGTCCATCTGGCTGAGAGCGGGACGGCTGCCGCTGCAGCTGGCCATCGGCCTGGTGGGCCTGCCCCTGGGGTTGATGGAGTTTTATATACTGCATCCCACCCCGCTGGTGCCGGTGTTCGATCTGAGCCGGATATTGCTCCCTGCTTTCATCCTGCTGGTATTTACCGGATTTGCCGAGGAGTTGATTTTCCGCGGTATATTGCAGAAGGCTGCCCAGGACTACCTAGGCCGGCGTCCGGCGCTGATCTACGTAAGTTTTCTCTTTGCCGTGTTGCACATTACCCACCTGTCTGCCCTGGATGTATTTTTCGTTTTTGGCGTGGCCGTTCTTTTTGCGGTTATAGTTCGGCGCACCGGATCCCTGCTGGGGGTAACTCTGGCCCACGGTTTGACTAATATAACCATGTATCTGATCTGGCCCTTTATTTTGTGACTGCCTGACGATTGAGTTTTTTACGGAATATTAACCTTGGAGAAGAAGGATTTTCCTGTGTTGCGTCGAATTTGCTATTTTTAGAGATAAGAGAAAGGAGGCCCATGCCATGATTTCCACCGTTACCACCACTACAGTAACCACCGTAGCCAGCACCACCATGGCCGCCGGGTTGGGGCTTTTGGCCACCCTGGTGTTGATTGTCCTGCTCGTTGCCAAGGAACTGGCCGGTGCAGGAATGCATTCTGCAGGAAACACCAGTACGGTAGCCCTGTCCCGTTCCATCGACCGTGTCCTTAATGTGGCCATTGTGCCGTTGCTTGTTGTATTCAGCTTGATTGTCATCGTAAAAGTTCTCGAGGTGCTTCGTTAAATTCCAGTGCCTGCGGTGGGTGGCTGAGTGGGTAGCTCCAGTATCGGCCGTCTTTGTGCGGATGAATTATTTGTTATGTTTGCCGTCCCGTGGCGGCGTTGAACCACCGTAATTCCGGTGGTTTTTTAATGATTCCAGGCGGAGGCGATGACCCGCAACCTTTAGTTTGGGTGCCTGGGTTGCGGTGGAGCTTGTGGCGCAACCGGCCGCTGGTGATAGGGAGAGAGAAATTGATGGACTATGATGTGGTTGTGATTGGAGGTGGACCGGTAGGCTGCGCGGTAGCCCGGGATGTGGCGGCGGCGGGCTTTACAGTGCTGGTGGTGGAAGAACACCGCCGGGTGGGAGAGCCCCTGCAGTGTGCCGGTTTAATCAGTCCCCGCACACTGGAGCTTTCCCGGGTTTCACCACAGGTGATTTTACATAAGTTGACCGGCGCCCGGGTGCACGCCCCCGGAGGTAGGGTACTGCAACTGGCCGGTAAAAGGCCATATGCCCTGGCGATTGACCGCATTGCTTTCGACCGGGATCTGGCCGCCCAGGCCCTCTCGGCAGGGGCTGAGATCTGGTTTTGTGCCCGGGCAACCGGCTTGCGCTATATAACGGGTGGAGTAGAGGTGGAGTTGCATTTGCGCCAGGCCGCCGCTCAGGAAGGTGGTGCCCATGGCCTGCCCGCCATACTGAGCGGAGCAGCGGGCAGGGGGCCTGTAATAAGCGATGGGGTAAGCGGTCGGGAGACCTATCGCCGTTATGTCACCTGCCGTCTGGTGGTGGGTGCCGACGGGCATAATTCCCTGGTTGCCCGCTGGCTGGACCTGCCCCCGCCGCCGGAAAAAGTGTCCATGTATGCTGCGGAGGTGGAGCTTCCCGGCAGCAGCGGCCAGTTGATCGACATCTTTCTGGGCCGGCGGGTGGCTCCTGGCTGGTTTGCCTGGGTGATCCCCACCGGCGCCGGACGGGCCCGGGTGGGGGTGGGGTCTGCACGGCCGCGGTGTGGTTTGTCGTTCCCACGGGGATATTTGAGCGGTAAACCGGAGGATCGTGTGCGTTTTGAAAGTGAAAAAGATGTACTGGAAGGCTTGTCCGGTGAACCCCCCCGGCTTCTTTGGGAGAAGCTGGCCGGGCTTCACCCGGATATTTTCCGGGGAATGCGCATAGTCAGGGGTACCGGAGGATTGGTGCCGGTGGGTTTCATGCCCAGGACCTACGGTTCCCATGCCTTGGTGGTGGGTGATGCTGCCTGCCACGTAAAGCCCATCTCTGGCGGCGGCCTTTACCTGGGCCTGGAAGCGGCCCGGCTATGTGCCCATACCGTAGTGACGGCATTGAAAGCGGGCAATTACAGCGAGGATTTCCTGGCCCGATATCAGCGGGCCTGGGAAAAGGCCATCGGTTTGGAAATTCGCTGCGGTATAAGGCACCGGGAAGTTTTCTTAAGTTTGAGCGACCGGGAGATGGACATGCTCATCGCCTTTTTTGATAAGCCTTATTGGCGCAAATTGATCCTCAAGTATGGCGATTTGGATTATCACTCCCGCCTGGCCGCCAGGTTGGCCCTGGCACCCCCCTGGGCACAGCGTTTTATGGTTAACGGGTTGAAGGCTCTGCTGGGTTACTGCTCGTTGGAGGAAAATGCTTATAGTTGACGGCTTATTCACAGCAGCTTTGCCGCTGCCGTAAGAATATGCCTTTTGCGGGCGGCCTTAACCCTTTCATATTCCCGCTGTGCTTGAATAACCGTATCCAGTGGCAGAGAATTTTTCAGCAGCTCGGTCCTGAACTCGTCCAGTGTGGCGTAAAACTCGGCGTCGCATTGTTTCTCCAGGGCGGTGCCTGCAGCCATGTACTTGCGCGCCAGGGAGATAACAGATATATTTTGTCCCTGCTTTTTTGCCGTGATGTATTCGTTCCAGGCCTGCCCCACCAGGCCGTAGAGGCGGCCTTCATAGCCACCAGCTATTTTCTGCAGCCTGGCTATATAGCGGGCTTCTATTTGTTGCTGGAGGAGTGGTTGATTGCTGTTTGGGATTCCTGCTGATCCGGTATCACCAGTTCCGTACAGGGAATTGCCGCCACCAGATATCTTATGTACTGGATCGGTATTGTTCGTTTCTCCTGCCAAGCCCGTTCCCGGACCACTGACCCTTCCTCCGGAAGTGGCCGGGGGGTAATCAGGCGTATCAGCCAGGGGGTAGGTTTTGTAGTCACCGGTGTCCGGTGAAATGATACCTGCCGGCCCCCACAGGGTGGACAGTGGTGGTAATAAACCGGTGAACCGGGCACCGGCCAGGGCTAAAAGTAGCAGACCCAGGAGCAGTGTGGTTACCATTCCCAGGCGCCTTGCCGGTGGTTTCATTGTTTCATCTCCTTTTAACCTGCCTGACCGGTGGAAAAAATCCGGTCTTTTTCGGCTATTATAATATCCTTTATATGGGCGGTGCAAGAAGGTTCTGCTGTCAACTACCTCCTCACCGTCCGGAAACAGGCTGCGGTTATATCTGCCGGGGAGAAGAATACGGCATATTCGAAGGTCTGACGGCCTACCGGGCGCTGGGTTTTACCGAGAAGCCCAGCGAGGTAAAGGCGTGTTGATTGTTTTTCCAGGGAAAATGGTCAGGCCAGGTGTTGCCAGGTGGTTTCCAGAGTTCAAAAACAATGGTGGCGGTGGCTGCTGGTCGGGGCCTGCCTGCTGGCCATCGCTCATTTTTCCGGCCAGCACTTTGCCGGGCAGGGTCTGCGGCCGGAGATCGGGCACCACACTGGCCTTGTGGAAAAGGTGCGGGAACTGCCCCCGGTCAGCTTTTCCTACAGCGGTCAGTGGTAGACAACCGCCGTGCCCCGGCGGATTTCATCCAGTTCTGGCTGCGTAAAGGTGCCCATGTGGTAATTTACGGAGCACTGGGCCTGTCGTTGGCCGCTGCTCTGGAAAGGGTGGGCAAAAGACGCTGGTTTTTAGCCGGGATGATTCTGGTTCTGGTGGCCGCCCTGGACGAGTGGCACCAGACATTTGTTCCCGGCCGTACCGGCCGGGCGGTGGACGTGCTGGTGGACCTGGCGGGGTTTGTGGTTTTGGCTTTTTTATCTCGACTGGCTGTGCGATTGATAAAACGGCGGAGTTTATCATGAAAAAACAGGGACAAAAGGGGTGCTTCCATGCACGTTCTGGTTACCGGCGGGGCCGGTTACATCGGCAGTCACACTGTGAAAGAACTCCTCCAGGCGGGTTATAAGGTAACGGTGCTGGACAACCTTTCCCGGGGGCACCGGGCGGTGGCGCGGGTGCTTGATGGTGCGGAATTCGTCTGGGGGGACATTGCCGACCGGGAGTTGGTGGTGGGGCTGGTGAGATCGCGCGGCATTCAGGCCGTGCTCCACTTTGCCGCCCTGAGCCTGGTGGGCGAATCGGTGGCCGAACCGTCCTTATATTACCATAACAACGTGGTCAAAGGCCTGTCTCTCCTGGAGGCGGTGCGGGAAGCGGGAGTCATGTATTTTATTTTCTCCTCCACCGCCGCCGTTTATGGCGAGCCGGTGAATGTACCTATTGAAGAAGATCACCCCCTGGTGCCCACCAACCCCTACGGGGCCACCAAGCTGTCCTTTGAGGAGGCGCTGCGCTGGTACGGCACGGCCTACGGTTTAAAGTACATCATCCTGCGCTACTTCAATGCCGCCGGTGCCGACCCGGAAGGCGAACTGGGCGAAGACCACCAACCCGAAACCCACCTCATTCCCCTGGTGCTGCAGACGGCCCTGGGCCTGCGACCTGAAGTCACCGTTTTTGGCACCGACTACCCCACGCCGGACGGGACCTGCGTGCGGGACTACATCCACGTCACCGACCTGGCTGCGGCCCATGTGCTGGCGTTAAAAGCCCTCGAAAACGGCCATTCGTCGGAGGTGTACAACCTGGGCAATGAACGGGGATATTCAGTGCGGGAGGTGGTGGAGATCGCCCGTTGCGTTACCGGCCGCGATTTCCCGGTGGTGGAAGGGGACCGTCGCCCGGGGGACCCGGCGGTGCTGGTG
>DYEX01000093.1 GCA_020725525.1 Desulfovirgula sp. | reverse complement strand
TCGGAAATAGTTGCAGATTGTTTAGTCTGCGAAAATGGGCAGGGGTTGGGCTAAATTAAAGTGAGAATTGACACCGTTACGGTGTCATTAGCCCGCTCCTGGAGCCCGACCTCGACCGGGCCGAGAAGAGCCGCCGGCGCAAGGAAATCCTGAGCCGCCTGCATGCTGCACCAAACGGCACTCACCGGTGGGTTTCACCGCGCACCCTGCGCCGCTGGCTGAAGGCTTACCGCGAAGGCGGTTTTGAAGCCCTGAAGCCAAAGCCCCGCTGTGACCGCTCAAAACCACGGGTAATTACACCGGAAGTGCTGGCTAAAGCTGTGGCTCTTAAAGAGGAGCTCCCCGAGCGCAGCGTGCGGCAGATAGCGGAAATGCTGGCGCTGGACCCAGAAACACCCGTAGGCCCCGGAGAGTTGAAGGTCTCTACCCTGGCCCGGCACTTGAGGCTCCTGGGCAAGACCAGGCGGCTCCTCGCCAAGCCGGCCAGGACTTTCCGCCGCTTCGAACAGGAGGGACCCAACCGCCTGTGGCAGGCCGACGTGTGCTACGGGCCCTGGCTGCCGGACCCCCAAAACCCCGCCAAGAAGCGCCGCACCTATCTGATCGCTTTCCTCGACGATTACTCCAGACTGGCCTGCCACGCCCAGTTCTACTTTTCCGAGGACCTGGTGAGCCTCCTGCACTGCTTTAAGCAGGCCATCTTAAAACGGGGTGTGCCCGCCAGAGTGTACTGCGACAACGGCGCGGTTTTTCAGTCCCGCCAGTTTGCCCTTGTCTGCGCCAACTTAGGCATCAGACACCTCTCTGCCCGGCCTTATGCCCCGGAAGGTAAGGGCAAAGTGGAGCGCTTCTTCGGCACGGTGCAGCGGTCTTTTATCCCCGAGGTGGTGCGCTTGGCGCCCAAAACCCTGGAGCAGCTCAACGAGTTCTTCTGGGCCTGGCTGGAGCAGTTCTACCACCACCACGTGCATACCGAGACCGGCCAGACCCCGGCCACGCGCTTTGCCAGGGGACCCGGGGAAATCAGATTAGCCGACCCCCTGGCACTTACCGCTGCCTTCCTCTGGCGGGAAAAACGCAAGGTCGACAAGACCGGTTGCTTTTCCTTCCAGGGTAACCGCTACGAGGTGCCGGCGCATCTGGCCGGGGCAACTATCGAAATCCGCTATGACCCCTTTGACTTGAGCCGCCTGCAGGTTTTTCACAACGGGCAGGCCGTGGGCGAAGCCCGTCCTCTGGAGCTCCACCGGAAGACCGACGAGCGGGTGGAAGTACCGCCCGAAGACAAAACCAATAAGCCCGTCCCGAAGCTGAGTTACCTCGAACTGCTGCGCAAAAAGCACGTTGACGCGCTCAAGGAGGAGTTGGGCCGCATCCGCTTCTACGTCCCCGGAGAGGAGGAAAATCATGTTTGAGGCCTTTTACGGGTTTACCACCACTCCTTTCAGCCGCCAGATCGCGCCGGAAAATCTTTTCCCCTCGGCGCAGATCAGGGAAACTCTGGCCCGCCTGAACTACCTGGTGAGAACCCGCGGCTTCGGGCTCCTGACCGGCGAGGTGGGAGCGGGTAAGTCTACTGCCGTGCGGACACTCTCCCACCAGCTTGACCCGGCGCGCTACCGCGTGCTTTACGTCTCCCAGTCGGGCCTCATACCCCGGCACCTCTACCGGGAACTGTGCTTCCAGATGGGGTTGAAGCCCGCCTTTCACGCGGCCGATGCCCGGCGGCAGCTGACCGAGGCCCTCTGGGACGCCTACAAAAACTACGATAAACAGCCGGTAATCATCATCGACGAAGGGCACCTGCTCAGTCCTGCCATGCTGGAGGAAATACGCTTCCTGACTAACTTCCAGATGGACGCTGCCTCTCCCATGGCCCTGATTCTGGTGGGCCAAACCGAACTGCGCCACCGGCTGCGGCTGCAAACTTTTGAGGCCATTACCCAGCGGGTAAACCTGCGGTTTCACCTCACCGGCCTCTCTGCCCAGGAAACCAAAGCCTACATCCAGCACCACCTCCAGCTGGCAGGAGTAAAACATGCGCTGTTTTCTGATGAGGCTATAAACGTTATCTATCACTTCTCAAAGGGCATACCCCGAAAGATAAACAACATCTGTACTGCCTGCCTCCTGGATGGGTTCCTGCAGGAAAAGCCCATCATTGACGAGGCCACGGCCAGACGCGCCCTCGGAGAGTTCGAAGACGATTCATAGGCCGGCCTACTTGGCCGGCTTCTCACTCCCTACAGCGGTCACGAAATTTGAACAAGTGACGGTCAAATAGCGTGAGCATTAACAGTATAACATCAAAATCACCTCCTTATCTGTTAAACTCAACTTAGGAGCAGGAATGCTCAACTAAGTTGGCAAAATATAGTTCAAGGTTTCCGGGAAAAGGATTTCATCTCCTGGCAGTTCGACTGCTTCTGAAAGAGCTACGAGGTACAAATCCTGGCGGTAATGTTCGAACAGACTCCCAGGCAAAGTCATGTGGTAAGACACTATCGTCTCCGGGTCAGGCGGACAACCGATCCCCCCTTCCCGCCGGAAAAGATTGGGCATGGAAAAAGGCTCCCCAAAAATAAAAAGCCGGGCGCGTAGCCCGACACGTTCAAAATCACTAACATTCCTCTTTTAAAAACCTGTACATTTCTTCAACCGAACTGAATCCCAACTACTTCGTGGCAATTTTTTGCACCAGCCCCGAACCTACATTCCCTTTGTGCTTCGCGTGGATTATACACGTACGCTTTATTCTGTCCGGTCCCACGCCCTTCCATACCGAAGTTTTGCCCTGTCTTTTCATCCCCAGCTTCCGGCAGATTTTCTCGATGTCGTCCCATGTGAAGGTATATCCCATCAGTCCACCAGCGCCTTTTCCAAACCCAGGACGCGGAAAAGTTTCTCCCTGTCCCCTTCGCACCGGAGGACGCGCCTTAAGTACCAGTAATGCTCCCGCCTACCCCCGGACGGGCTTAAATAAAACGGCAAGTCGTCAAAATAAACCCGCGCGTAATCCAGAATGTTGTCGATAAAGTCTTCAACCGCCTCCTGTTTGGTCGGGCCGACCCCGTAAACGCCCGTCTCCACGTTGTACAGCGTGTAGTGGTCGCTCTCCCCTCCCGGACGGTCCAGCCACTCGTAACTAAACGTCTTTGTCTCGCAAAGCTCGTCAAGTAAACCGGTGGAGATGAGGGATACCGGGCAGTCGTCCTTCCGCCTGGCGTCGGACAGGAGAAATTCTTTACCGGCAGCGGCCTCGCGGCGCAGAACCGTGAGCCTGTTTTTCGCTTCGTGAACAGATACCTGAAGCACGGTGTCACCGCCCTTCTAAAAGTCTTATCCCCATTATATCAAATTGTGGCTATAATGGCTATAAGGCATGGGCGGCGGTCATCGCGAAGAAAAACGGCACCAGCGCCTCCTTTCGACCAGGTTTTCTAAAAATAGCAAATAAGCCGTCCTCAGTAATCTGGCATCCAGCACCGGCAGGCCCTGTTTTATCTGGGGTCCAATCTGGACTGTTCTGGACTTTCTAGTTTATGACAAAACCCTGGAAGTTTTGATTTTCAAGACTTTGCTGGCCCCACCCATGCCCATATCCTAAAACAGGATTTTCTTGCGCCTGTTGTAGACATTGAGCAAAAGTCCCAGGGCCGCCAGGTTCATGATCATGTTGCTGCCACCGTAACTGAAAAGGGGTAACGGGATACCGGTCACCGGCATAATACCGGACGTCATCCCAATATTGACAAAGATGTGAAAGGCAAACATACAAACCACTCCCCCGGCCAGTAACGTACCCTGCAGGTCCCTGGCCTGGGAAGCAATCTTTATTCCCCGGTATAAAATGAGCATATACAGGCCCAGGAGCACCACCGCCCCCAGGAACCCGAATTCTTCACCCACAACAGAGAAAATAAAGTCCGTATGGCGGATGGGCAAAAAGGTGAGGTGGCTCTGGGTGCCGCCCAGCAACCCCTTACCCAGCAACCCTCCGGATCCGATGGCAATCAGGGACTGCCACACGTGGTAACCCGCCCCCAGCAGATCGCTTTTGGGGTCCAGGAAAATGGTCAGCCGGGTTACCTGGTATTCCTTGAGGGCATACCGGTGAAATAATTCATGCCGGCGGTGGGCCACCCGGTATTCCGCCGAAACCCGGTTATATTTCTGTTGTAACTCCTCCCTGGCCGCCGCCGAAACGGCCACCTTTTTCTGCTGTTCCAGAGCCAGCAACTGTTTTTCCAGGTTGACATCGGCGTTATGCAGGTACATGTGCAGGACAAACAGACCGATCAGCAGGGCCATCCCGGCCCCTAAAAGAGAAAGGAGCAAGGACGGCCTGGCTCCGGCCAGAAAGAGCATGCCGAACATGATGGCCACAAACACCATGGACGTACCCAGGTCCGGCTGCTTTAGCACCAGAAGAGTGGGTATCCCTACATACAAAAAACAGGGCAGGAGATCCCGCAGGTGGTTTAAACGGCCTTCCCGGGCGGACAGGAAGCTGGCAAAGGTGATGATCATGATCAGCTTGGAAAACTCGGAAGGCTGAAAGCTAAAGGGACCGATAGAAATCCAGCGCTGCGCTCCCAAAGCTTCCCGTCCGAAAAAGATCACCGCGGTCAACATGACCAGATTGAGTATATATAACCCCCGGGCATGCTTGCAAAAATCATCATAGGGGATATACACCATCACGGCCATAACCAGCAGGCCTAAAAAAATCCAGAGCAACTGCCTGAGAACATAGGTGTAGTCCAGGTGGAGGAGTTTGACCACAAAAAAAAGATTCTTCAACTGGCTGAATGATTCATCGGTAAACTCCAGGGTAGCGCTGCCGATAGCCACCAAACTAAAAAGAAGCACCATTGCGGCAGCCAGAAGGAGGACGTGATCGAGACTGCGCACGAGCCGTTTATAAACCAAGGAAAATCACCGCTTCTTTCGTCCGTAAAATTACAGGTTTAATTATATACCACCGCCGGACACAAAAAAAGCCCCGGGGTAATACCAAAATTACCACAGGGTCAGGGTGGTGCGGTTATCCCCTAAATACCCGACGCCACGTGCCTCGTCATGCGTTTCATGCCCTTAACCGGAATGCTGGCCACCAGGGCTACCTGGGTTTCATTGCTGTCCAGGCTTATCTCCAGCGCCTCCTCGTCAATGTCCATATATTTCTCAATAACCCTGATCAATTCCGACTTTAAGGTCTGCAAAAGCTGGGGCGAAACACTGGCCCGGTCGTGCACCAGCACCAGGCGCAATCTCTCCTTGGCCACATTCTTGCTGCCACTGGCTTCCCTCCCGAACATGCGGTTTAAAAACTCCAGCAAGGCCAACCCCCCTTACCAGTAAATTAGGACAAACCGATCATCCGCCGCAAAAAGCGAGATACAAAACCACCCTCGTCCAGATTCATCATCGGTACCTGTTCCCCCTTGATCCGCCGGACAATATTGCGATAAGCCTGTCCCGAACGGGAACGCTCATCCTGGACCACGGGTTCCCCCCGGTTGGTGCTGATCACCACCATCTCGTCCTCAGGTACCACCCCTAAGAGATCGATGGCCAGGATGTCGATAATATCCTCAATGCTCATCATATCCCCATGTCGCACCATACGCGGGCGAATACGGTTAATGATCAGCCTGGGGTCCCGCAGTTCGGCCGCCTCCAGAAGACCGATGATCCGGTCCGCATCCCGTACGGCAGCTACCTCGGGGGTGGTCACCACGATGGCCTTATCCGCCCCGGCAATAGCATTGCGAAAGCCCTGCTCGATGCCGGCGGGGCAGTCAATGATCACGTAGTCGAATTCTTCCTTCAGTTCCCGGCATAGAGCTTTCATCTGGTCCGGGCTGACCGCTGTTTTATCCTTAGTCTGGGCCGCAGGCAACAGGAACAATCCTTCAAAGCGCTTGTCCTTGATCAAGGCCTGGCGCAGGCGGCAGTGCCCCCCGGTCACATCGGTTATATCATAAACAATGCGATTTTCCAGCCCCAGGACCACGTCCAGGTTACGCAGGCCGATATCGGCATCCACCAGTACCACCCGGTGCCCGTGAGTGGCCAGGCCGGCCCCCAGGTTGGCCGTGGTGGTGGTTTTGCCAACTCCTCCCTTGCCGGAAGTAACTACGATGACCTCACCCATAAAAGAGCCTCCTCTTTAGCAGTTTCCCATTTTCATCCCTGGCGTTCCCCATTAAAAATTTCGATCGTTACTACCCCATTCTTAATCCGGGCCACTTCAGGCTGTTCGGGCTTTTGGCTCTGTTCATCCGGGGGGCGGGTAATATGACCGGCGATGCGAAGCTGGGTGGGTTCCAGGCGAAAGGCCAGCACCATGGCCTTCTCATTTCCACCGGCGCCGGCGTGCACTACCCCCCTTACAGTACCCATGACGATGATGTTGCCCGTGGCCACCACCTCCGCCCCCGGATTGACATCACCGATAACCACGATATTGCCGTCATAATGCACACTTTGACCGGAACGCAAAGTGCGCTGGATTAAAATCGTATTATCATCGATCAGTTCATCAGCAGAGGCCGGCCACCGGTGCTGTGGATTCCCTTTCTCCCTGACCAAGGTGCAATCCCCCCAGTGGTTTTTAAATTCTACAGGGTATAACCAAATCCTGCTAGACGAAAAAAAAAGGGCGGGATGCCCGCGTTGTTTTACTTTCAGCCATTGGGCTGGTGGTTGGCCCGGTCGTCGAGCGGTTCCTGAGCACCACCGTTCGCCGGGGATTGCACGCCGCCATTTGCCGGAGCCTGCCCGCTCCCTTGAGCCGGCGGTTGCACACCACCCGGCGGGCTTTCCCCGGTACCGGCATCCGGTGTGGACCCGCCCGCCGACGGCCCAGGAGAGCCGTCCTGCCCCTGTCTTCCGGGTGACGCGCCGGGAACGTCAGCCGGTGCTGTTGTGCGCCGGGGCCGGACATTCCCGGACCCGCCGGTAGACCGGGGTGGCTGGGAACCGGGGGAAGGCGCAGGTGCGGCGCGGCGGACGGCGCCTGCTGCCTGCCCCTCTTTTGCCTGTTCCCCGGCTGCAGATAAGCCTGCAGTTGGAGGTGCGTTTTTCAGGTCAAAGTAAGCGTCCAGGATTTCCCGGGCAACCGAACCGGCAGCGGAGCTCCCGTGGCCGCCGTATTCTACCACCACAGCCAGGGCCACCTCCGGTTTTTCATAGGGGGCAAAGGCCACAAAAAGGGCGTGGTTGTCATGACCATGGACCTCGGCAGTCCCGGTTTTCCCAGCAGCACTGTATTTAACCCCCGCAAATACCCCTGCGGCGGTACCGTCGGGAGGTAAAAGGACCTCGTGCATACCCTGACGTAATATGGCCAGTGTCCGTTCGGACACGTTGACCCGGCGGATCTCCTGCGGTGAAAACTCAGCCACCGTCTGACCGTCGGGAGCGACCACTTTTTTCACCAGGTAAGGCTTATAAAGAATACCGCCGTTGGCTATGGCCGCCACATAATTGGCCAGCTGCAAAGGCGTATAGTAGTTGTTTCCCTGACCGATGGCCATATCCAGGGTATCGTACTCCCGCCATTTCAACTCCCACTCGATCTTGTTGTATCTATCCTGCAAAGGGGCCAGGCGCGCATTCATTTCCCGCTGCAGGACTGCCTTTTCCCCCTCGCCCGCACTGGCCAGGCGCTTCTCGTACTCCTTGCGGATATCGTCCATTTGTTTTTGCACACTGTCCAGAAGGGGCTTCCACAGGTTGTATTTCTGCTCCGGCCCCGGGATGCGACCGGCATGCTCCCCGGGTAATTCCAGCCCCGTTTTCTGGCCCAGGCCGAATTCCCGGGCATAGCGGGCAATAGGCTCGGGGCCGAGCATTACCCCTACCGTCCAGAAGAACGTGTCGCATGATACCTTAATGGCCCGCACCACATTCACCCGGCCGTGCCCGCCGGGTTTCCAGTCCACTTTGTATTTGTAACGTCCCGAATCATTAATGGCAAAATCGGGAGTTATTTTGCCCAGTTCCAGGGCTGCTGCCGCCACCACCATTTTAAAGGTGGAGCCGGGAGGATATAAAGCCAGGGCCCGGTTGAGCAGTGATCGATCCCGGGTTATTTTAGCCCAGGCGGCATTCCATTCCTTCCGGGAGAGATCCCGGGTAAAGATGGTGGGATCATAGGTGGGATGACTGGCCAGGGCAAGTATTTCCCCGGTCCGCACATCCAGCACCACCACCGCCCCGGCCCTGGCCTGGCTGTAACCCTCCTTTTGCACCCGGGCGATACCCCGGGCCAGCGCATCCTGGACCGCCCGCTGCAGCCGGGCATCAATGGTGAGCACCAGGTTGTTTCCCGGTACGGGCTCTTTCACGCCCAGATCCCGTACCGGCCGCCCCTGGGCGTCCACCTCCACCTGACGGGCCCCCCGCTCGCCCCGTAAATAGGACTCAAAGGATTTTTCCAGGCCGTCCTTGCCCCAGGAGTCCCCCAGCCTGTAACCCTTATCTTTATTCTCCTCAAGCTCCTTCTGATCCATGATGCCCACATAACCCAGGGTGGGTACCAGCAGGTCCCCATAGGGATAGTGCCGCACCGGCCGCACATCGATGAGCACCCCCGGCAGTTCCAGCCGCTGTTCCTCAATACGGCTCACCGTCTCACTGGATACTTTATCGGCCACTGGCACCGGTTCATAAAGGCGCAATTTCTGTTCGTTCAGTTTTTTATGGATCTCCTGTTCAATCTCCGCGGCACTCATTCCCTGAAAGGTTTTTTCTCCCTCCAGAATGCGGGCCAGCCTGGCAATCACCCGGTCGGTATCTTTTATACCCAGGTAGGCAAAAGAAACGGTGTAAACCGGCTGGTTGCCCACGATGCGCACGCCGTTGCGGTCGAGAATTTCCCCCCGGGGGGCAATGATGGGAATCAAGCGCAGGTGGTTCTGCTGGGCCATCATCTGATATTTGTCCGCCTCCACCAGCTGCAGATAGGCCAGGCGGACAAACAACACGGCAAAAGCGGCGGCCACCAGGCCCAGCAACACCTGTAACTTTTTTTCCAGCCTTTTTGTTACCCCGTTTGTTGCCACGGCGCATCCTTCTCCTACAAATAATCAGGGTTGCCCAGTCCTGAACCATCCCTTGAGGTAAAGGCGGTAAAATTTGCGGTAAAACAGCGGGACCAGAAGCGCATTGTACATGGCTGAGGGAAAGACTACCTGGAACAGGGCCACCCCGAAAGGCACCTTGATCTCCAGGTAGACCAGCAAAAGATAATATACCAGTTGACTGACCAGGGTGGCCAGAAAAGTAATCACCATGACCACCAGGCTGCTCTCTTTGTACAGGCGGGATTCGGCCCAGCCCACCAGGTAACCGGCTACGCCAGTGCTCAAGGCGTTAAGGCCCAAATAGCTGCCGGTGATAAAATCCTTCATCAAACCGGCAACAAAACCCCAGAAGGCACCCTCCCGCTGCCCCCTCCAGAATGAATAAAAAACTACCAGCAAAAAAATGAGATCGGGTACCACGCCCTTGACGCGGAGCAGATCAACCACCGTTACCTGCAGCAACAGGGCCAGCGACAAAAACCCGGGCAGGACCAGCAAGCCCAACAAAGAAAAAACCTCCCGAACGGTCATTTTGGGGACGCGCACCCGGCTTAAGGGACCGGAGAGCGCACTCCGGTAATTACAAGCACTTCCTCCAGCCGGTTAAAATCAACAAAGGGCCTCACAGAGGCTTCGAAGAAAAGACCGGTGGGATCCCTTTTTACATCGGCTATCTCACCAATGGGCACACCCTTTGCGAAAATGCTTCCCGTCCCGGAAGTAACCACTACCTGCCCCGGTCGCACGGGCAGGTCATTGGGAATATGGATCATGTGCAGGCTGCCGGCACCTCCGGCGGAACCCTCTACCAGACCCGGCGTACGGCTGTCCTGTATTAAGGCACTTACCGCGCTGCGCGGGTCGGTAATTAACAGCACGGTGGCAGTACGGTCGGTGGTGGCGATCACCCGCCCCACGAGACCCCGGGGGGTAAGTACCGTCATGTTTTCTCTAATACCCTGGGCCCGGCCCTTATTGATGGTAATGGTGCTGAACCAGTTACCCGGATCCCGTCCCACCACGGCCGCCGCAGTAACTTCAAGGCCGGATGCAGCAGCAGGGCCGCTTTTAAAATCCAGCAGTTTTTTCAGTCTTTCGTTTTCTAACCGGTATTCTTTTGCCTGCTCAAGCTCACCTTCCAGCCGGGCCACCCGTTCCGACAATTCATTCGCCCGGCGCGCCGCAGTTACCAGGGAAAGGGGAAAACCGAAAACATCCCTCACTCCCCAGCCCAGCTGGGTGGCTACCTGTTCTAAAGCGGCAAAGGTATCCACCAGGGTCCCTTCCAGGGGCGTTGCCCCCACCCGGCCAAAGGCAGTCACCCGCATAACATACAGGACCAGAACGAGCAAAATGACCAGAAAAAAAAGCCTTTTACCGGAAGTCAACGGGATCAACACCTATCCTTGCATACTGATTACAGTTGCAGATTACGATAACTTGCGCGGGTGAATGAGTACCCGGCGTAAAACATCGATATTTTCCAGCACCCGTCCGGTACCGTAGGCCACCGACAGTAAAGGGTCATCGGCCAGGTGAACGGGCATGCCCGTTTCTTCGCTCACCAGCCGGTCCAGCCCCTGCAGCAGGGAACCCCCTCCGGCCATGACAATACCCCGGTCCATAATGTCGGCAGCCAGCTCCGGCGGAGTCTGTTCCAGAGTGCCCTTAATGGCCTCCAAAATGGCCGATACCGGCTCGGAGAGGGCCTTGTAAACCTCCTCAGAGGTGATGCGTACCGTTTTGGGCAGGCCGGTCACCAGATCCCTCCCCCGGACGTCATAGGTTCGGACCTCCCCGGCAGGATAGGCAGTCCCGATTTCGATCTTGATCTCTTCCGCCGTACGCTCGCCGATCATGAGATTATAGGCCTTCTTCACGTGCTGGATAATGGCTTCATCCATCTCATCCCCGGCAATACGAATGGAGCGGCTGGTGACAATGCCCCCCAGGGAAATCACCGCCACCTCGGTGGTGCCTCCACCAATATCCACAATCATATTGCCCGTGGGTTCATGAACGGGTAGACCGGAACCAATGGCCGCAGCCATGGGTTCCTCGATGAGGTAGGCTTCCCGGGCACCGGCCTGCAGGGCGGCTTCCCGCACGGCCCGCTCCTCCACTGCCGTCACCCCGGAGGGGACGGAAACCACCACCCGGGGACGAATGAGATAGGTGCGGTTGCGCAGGGCCTTGTTGATGAAGTATTTGATCATGCTCTGGGTGACGTCAAAGTCGGCAATTACCCCGTCCTTCATGGGACGGATGGCCACGATATTACCGGGCGTACGGCCAATCATTTGCTTGGCTTCTTCCCCCACCGCCAGCACCTGACCGGTATCCCGCTGAATAGCCACCACCGAGGGCTCCCTTAAAACGATACCCTTGCCCTTCACATAAACCAGGGAGTTGGCGGTGCCCAGATCTATACCCATATCTTTAGAGAACAGCCCGATACGCATGTTCTCTCTCCTTTCTAAATCTAAATCAAGCCCTTGGCCTTTAAACTGACGTACTTATTATCCCCAATAATCAGGTGATCCAGAACCTCGATGCCGATAATGCGCCCGGCTTCGGCAAGGCGCCTGGTCACCTCCAGATCCTCCTGGCTGGGAGTTGGATCCCCGCTGGGATGGTTGTGCAACAGGATCACCGCCGCCGCATTGCGGCGGATGGCGTTCTTGAACAATTCCCGGGGATGTACCGTTGAGGAATTAAGTGTCCCGATGGAAATGATCTCCCGGGCAATCACCTGGTTTTTGGTATTCAGCAACAACGCCCGAAAATGCTCCCTGTCCAGGTGGCGCATTTCTTCCATCACCAGACAGGCTGCATCTTCGGGACTCCTGATCACCGGCCGGGCTTCCCCGCTGGCCTGGGCTATGCGACGGCCCAGTTCCAGGGCCGCTTTCAACATGGCCGCCTTGGCCGGCCCGATACCCCGGACGCTGCTCAACTCCTCTACACTGGCCTGGACCAGAGCCCGCAGGCTGCCGAAATGCCCCAGCAGGGCCGCCGCCAGTTCCATGGCACTGGCCGTGGCCGTGCCGGTACGTAAGAGTACGGCCAAAAGCTCCAGATCCGTCAGAACACCGGCCCCTTCACGCAAAATACGCTCCCGTGGGCGCAGCTCTACGGGCATGTCCTTAATGGTAATACGGTACGATGGGGAATCCAAGGCTTCTTGCGGCCTCCAAACACATTTAAAAGATACTGGAAAGGGTTCCCGGGGAAATTTTCGGGGAAAATCTCAGTTGTTTTGAACATACTCCAGGGGATCGACGCCAAATTCCTTCAGTACCAGTGCCAAACGGGCCAGGGGAAGACCGACCACATTGAAATAACAACCCTTGATGCCGGCAATAAAAATTGCCCCCAGCCCCTGGGCAGCATAGGCCCCTGCTTTATCCAGGGGTTCACCGGTGGCCACATATTTATCAATTTCTTCTTTAGATAAAGGTCTGAATTTCACCAGGGTCCGTTCGTGGGTAACCACCCGGCGCCCGGATGGTTTTTCCATCACCGCCACGCCGGTGAAAACTTCATGTTCATTACCCGAAAGGAGACTCAGCATCTCACCGGCCTCCCGGGCATCAGCCGGCTTACCCAATATCTTTCTTTCCCAGACCACCACAGTATCTGCCGCCACCACCACCCCCCGGGGAATGGATGGCGCCACGGCCTTTGCCTTTCTTAACGCCAGCATCTCGACCAGGTGGTGGGGGGGCAGCCCTTCTTCCACCTCTTCCTGGACCCGGGGCACCACTACGGTAAAAGGTAAACCCAGCTGTTCCAGCAACATGCGCCGGCGGGGCGATGAAGAGGCCAGGTAAACAGGCAACACTTTCAAACCTCCATCAGTGACCATGTTAGAGTTTACGGTATAAAAGATATCCCAGGAGTAAACCCAACGCCGTGAGGGGTCCCAGGGTAAAGGTAAAACCAAACGTCAGCCGGACAAAATGCAGATCCAGCGTGGCCGGAGCCAGGCCCACAGAAGTAAAAGGCTTGAGCACGGGCAAAAAAGGAATGAGAGCTCCTCCCAGGGCATCACCCACCAGGGCTCCCACCAGCATAAGAACGACCAGCAACCACAAATTCCTCTGGGGCTTGTACACAGCGGCCACTACAATCACCCGGCAGCGAAAATTGAACACTTATCTGTACTAGTTTATCATTTTGCCTCTTTTGTGACAAGCTGCAATTCGGTCCTGCTAAGCATTTCCACTTCAGCCACTGCCACTACCCCTTTCAGGGGATGGCGGCCAGTTCACTCTACGGTCCCGGTAAGCACTGCCATGACAAAGGCAGCGTAAAAAACCCCGCCGTAAGCGACCAGAAGACGCGCATCAAGAAAGCCCCGCCGCAAAAGCAACAAATAAGTCAGCAAGGCAGAAGCCAGCGCTAAAAGCGCGCTTAAAAAGGCCGTTTCCGTAAGCACCCATGGGGTTAAGACGATACCGATGGCCGGAATAACGGAGCTCTGAAAAACCATCGCTCCGGTAATATTACCCAGGGCCATGGTATCTTTGCGCTGGGCAAGCCAGATTACGCTATTAAATTTTTCGGGCATCTCCGTAGCCAGGGGCGCTACCAGAAGGGAGAAGACAAGAGCAGGCACCCCAAGCAGAGCGGAAAGATCCGCCACACCCTGCACAAAAAACTTTGCCCCAACCAGAATCCCTGAAAAGGCCAGCAGCACCTGCACCACCACCAGGACCAGAGGTGGATCGGCAAATTTTCTGGCGAGATACAGGGGTTCCACCTCCCCCTCCTCCTCCTCCTCACCGAGAGTGCGTCCCCTGGTGATGGTTTGATATACAAAATACACGTAGGAAACAACCAGCCCCAGGGCTACGAGCAGTTTTAAGGGACGGGGTAAAAAGGCGGCGGCAATGGCCAGGGTGTAAACCACCAGAAAGAAAAACAGATCCCGCCGGATCACCAGCGCATCGGGCTCCAGGCGCGGGTAGTTTTCCACCCGCGCGCGGCGAAAAACCAGTACCGCCCCTCCGTTGATCAAAAGGGCCAGGGTCCCCAGCATGAAGGGCGCTCCCAGAATGGCTCCAATGCCAATCTCTTCCATCACGTCACCATTGCCTGAAAGGATGGCAATCAGGGGAATGAGCGTTTCCGGCATGGCCGTACCCACGGCGGCCAGGATGCTCCCCACTGCCCCCTCGGTCAGATGCAGCTTTCGGCCCAGCCATTCCACACCGTTGGTAAAAAAACCGGCGCTGACCAGAACAACTCCCAGACTGATTAATAACAGGGCAAGGTCAAAACCCATCGAGACTCCCTCCACATAAAAAGGCCCACCGCCATTTAAACGACGGGCCTTTATTCTGGAATAAATTATAGCCCCATTATCCCACAAAGTCCAGTGGCGCTTTGCCTGCCAGTTACCGGCGGCTTGTCCTTCAGGTGAGCACCTTTTGCATGAAGCTGGTTAGCGGCGTGAAAACGGCCTCCACGGCCCTGGCCGGATTGGGTAGTGGTAATCCCAGTACCAGGCCAAAGCTGTAGATCATGCTCAGGAACAAAAGCACACCGAAGGAGATCAATTCCCGCCACATTTTCCTTTTCACCAGGGGCGGAACCTGCAGGGCGATGATGATGATAAAGACCAGGCTGAGCATAACGATCTCCAACATACATCACCTTCCTTTTGGAAGCTCAAAGCATTCTCCTTGTTATAAAAAATGAGAGCCGCTTCCCACCTCCTGGACGGTTGCATGGGTTTATTGATCAGGCCGGTGCGCCTGATGGAGGTTTTCACTTCCACGGTCACGGGCATGCTGGCAAAAACATACTCCCATTCCCCTTCTATCTGCCTCCACACCCGGGGATACTTGCGGTGCACTGCCTCGCCAAAGCCAAGGGCATCGGCCATATAGTCCTCCTGCAGTCTGGTCACGCAGGCCGTGATCCCCTGTTTGATGGCCGCGGCCAGCTGTTTTTCCAGCCGGGAAATGACCTGAGGGTTGGTTAAATCTATTCCCAGGGCCTGGGATTCAACCAGGTTGACCCGGGTGTCGATTTTCACCGTCATGCTCAGCTGCCCGCCCGCCAGACGGGGTTCCAGCTTCACTCCCCCGCGCCCGGCCCGCAGGATTTCCACAGCTATGTTCCTTCCGTCCCGGGCATCGGGGAGGGAAAAGGTGACTGGCCCGCCCCGCACTTCACCCCGCACCCACAACAGCCCCCGGCTTTCGCGCTCGTCCAGCCAGCCCACCAGCCTGTCCCGGCGAAAGACGGCCGCCCCGGTTAGCCTGATGTTGTGGGATGGTTCAACCCCTACCGTCCCGGGCTGAAGGCCCACCCGGCTCATGGCCTTGTTAGGCGTCATTCCAATAATGGCCGTATAGGGCTCAATACCGGGGCTTTCCAGCATCTCAATAAAATCTCCCAGGCGGTTGATGGCAAAATGGGAAGAAAGTTGCCGGTTGTTAATCAACCCTATGATGCGCTGTGCCGGGATTACATCCATATGGCCCGGTACATCTATAATTTCTTTGAGTTCGCCCCTGGCCACCAGGATCCAGGTATCCCGCCGGATCTCACGGTTGCGGTCAAAAAAATCCAGCACCGGGGAGACCCCCCGCTCCCGTGCCAGTTTCTCGGAAATAATGATCACCTGATTATGGGCGAAAAAGAGCCGCCGGGGGGCTTCCATGGACAGTTGACGGAAGGCGTTAAAAACCGTCCGGGCCTCGGCCACAAAGTTGCGGTAGGGCTTGCGGCCACCACCGCGACCGCCGCCTCCCATACCGCCCACTCCTCCCCCCCCGCCCGCCAGTGCTCCGGGAACCAGGGTCTGTACTTCCACGCGGATCCTGTCCTCCGGAGCGGCATCCACGGCGGTCAGGAGAACAAGGCCCAGGTCTTCCACCTCCCGGTGATCCCAGCAGCCGGCGAGAACCAGAAGCACCATCAATAACAGAAGAACAAATACATGGGCCGGCCTCCCCGAAAACCATGCATGGGTTATCCTACACTCTCTGCCCACCGCCGCCCCCCTTTTGCCCTTTCGGCTCTGGTGGTGTGGGTTTTAAATTCCGGCCCTGGCGTATGGGATCGTCCCTGGCCAGCTCCGTCGGACGGTTATCCATGGCCCATATGGGCGAGCGTATCAACACGTCTTTCAGATCCGCCGTGTGCAGGGGAGCCAGAGGGGCCAGGTAAGGGATGCCGAAGGAACGTAAAGAAGCCATGTGCACCAGGATGGCCAGCAACCCGATCATTATGCCGAAGATTCCCAGGGTGGCTGCCAGGGCCATCATGGGAAAGCGCAACAGGCGCATGGTGATGGCCAGGCTGTATACCGGGGCAACAAAAGACCCGATACCGGTTAAGGCCACGACAATAACCATAAGGCTGGAAACAATCCCGGCCGATACAGCCGCCTGGCCAATCACCAGGGCGCCCACAATGCTTACCGCCTGGCCCACGTTGCGGGGCAGGCGGATACCGGCTTCCCGCAGGGCTTCAAAGGTAAATTCCATCAAAAATGCTTCTACAAAGGCCGGAAAGGGCACCCCTTCCCGGGAAGCGGCAATGCTGATCAACAACCGGGTGGGAATCATTTCCTGGTGAAAGGTGGTAACTGCAATATAAAGCGAAGGTAAAGTTAACGAAGAAATAAAAGCGACATAACGCATCCAGCGTACGGCAGTAGCCAGGAAGAAGCGCTCATAATAGTCTTCTGAAGACTGCATGAAAACGGTAAACTCCGCCGGCACCACCAGTACAAAAGGGGTACCGTCGGTGATAATGGCCAGGCGCCCGTCTAAAAGCATGCTGACCACCCGGTCGGGGCGCTCGGTGCGGAACACCTGGGGGAAGGGAGAGTAGGGGTCATCCTCGATCAGTTCCTCGATGTTCCCGCTTTCCAGGACGGCGTCCACCTTAATGCGGGAAAGGCGCGCTTTTACCTCCTGCACCAGCTGCGGATCGGCCAGTCCTTTGAGATAAACTATCTCTACCGGAGTGCGGGTGCGCTCCCCCAGGCTGCTCCTCTCCACCACCAGGTTGGGGCTGCGCAGTCGCCGCCGGATGAGGGAGGTATTGGTCCGGAGCAGCTCCGTAAACCCTTCCCGGGGCCCCCGCACCAGGCCCTCACCGGTCGGCTCCTCAATGCTCCGCACCGGCCAGCCGCTGGCGCTGACCAGAAAGGCCGTTGCTTCTCCTTCAACCAGAACGGCCGCGTCACCATATAAAATCCCGTCCAGGAGCCCGAAAAAGTCGGTGGCCTCTTTTACCCCACCTACGTTGATCATAAAATTCCTGACCAGGGTGAACAAATCCCCGGCGGCCTTCCCTCCCAGGCCGGCCATGCGGGACTCCAGGGTCAACCCCTTGATCAGGGTATCGTTGACCGTACCCTTATCCGTCAGGCCATCGACATAAACAACAACCCCCGGAGTACGCCCGTCAACTCCCAGCTGGATCTCCCGGATGACTACATCGCTGCTATGTCCCAGGATCTGTTTTAACAGGGCCACATTATCCTCTAACCGGGACCTGATGGGTATATTTTTCAATTCCCCGGCTTCGCAGGATTGTTCCCACTGGCCCAGGCTGTCCCGCAGGGACCCGGATTTTTTGTTTCTTTTGGGCAAAAACCGGGACATCTTTTTTAAAACTCTGACCAGAGCAAACACCCCCGCAAGGCAAAAGATTTCTTCCTTCATCCCTTCAGAATGGTATTATGGGTCAGCGGGGGGGGTTTTATCCAGCAGTGCCAATTTAAAAAGCACCGGCTTATCCGGTGCTTCCACTGAGATTCCACCCTAAAATAATCATCCGCCTCCACTCATTCTTTTGTGCCTGCTTCCTGGATGAGCACTTCCCGGGCTTCCGCCACCATATACAGTGATCCGGTAATACAGACCATTTCACCGGGGCGAACCAGGGACAAGGCCTGTTTCACAGCCCCGGAAACGGACTCAATGGTATAAACCTCGGGTACATATTTCCTGGCCTCGCAGGCCAGATCCTGCCAGTCACCGGCCCGGGGACTGTTGGGCCGGGTAACCACCACTGCCCGGGCCCGGGAAGCCAGTTCGGCCACCACCCGGCCCCGCTCCTTATCCCCGAGCATGCCGATGACCAGCACCACCTGCCTGCCGGGAAAGTAATCGTCCAGTGCTTTAGCCAGGCTGCAGGCACCATCGTAGTTATGGGCACCGTCAAGGAGCACCAGGGGCTCCCGGGAGATAACTTCCAGCCGGGCCGGCCAGCGGACGGCAGCCAGCCCCCCGTACAGGGCTTCCTCCGGAATGGTATACCCCTGCTCCACAAGCAGTTCCACCACCGCCACCGCCCCGGCGGCATTTACCAGCTGGTGCTGCCCCAGCAGGGGGATAAAGAGATCCCGGTAGGTCCGGCGCAGGCCACGTACGGCCAGATACTGCCCTCCCAGATCAAACCCGCCGGCGGTTGCTTCCCAGAAAACGGTTCTATATGCCCCCTCCTCGTTCTTACGGTCCACCCGGCCGCCCGACCCTACCACCTGATTTTCCCTTCCGCCGGTTTTTCCCCGCCCTGCATCAACGGCCGGTACCGCAGGAATAGAACCTTCAGGAGAAACACTCTCCACCAGTACCATGGGTGAACCCTTCTCGCGGCAAAACTGCTCCATCACTTCCAGGGCTTCCCCCCGGCAGGCCGTCACCAGGGGCACCCCGGGCTTGATAATTCCGGCCTTGACGGTGGCAATCTCCCGGATGGTATGGCCCAGGTAATCCATGTGGTCCATGGCCACGTTGGTAATTACCGTTACCAGGGGTTTTTCCACCACATTGGTGGAATCAATGGCCCCTCCCAGCCCTACCTCCAGAATTAAAAAATCCACCCCTTCTTCGTAAAAATACTTGAAGGCCATGGCCGTGCTGACCTCAAACTCGGTGGGATGCTCAAAACCCTCTTCCACCATGGCTTCCAGGTGGGGTTTTAGCTGGCTGATCAGGGAAGCCACCCGCCGGCGGGAGATTTGGACTCCGTCAATCTGGTACCGTTCCGTATAGGAATGCAGGTGGGGTGAGGTAAAGGTGCCCGTACGATAGCCGGCAGCAGTGAGCACGGAAGCCACCATGGCGGTGGTGGAACCCTTGCCGTTGGTCCCCCCGATATGCACCACTTTGAGCTTTTCCTGGGGATCCCCCAGCCGGCGCAACAGCTCCTTTATTCGCCCCAGGCCGAAATTTATGCCGAATTTGGTCAGGTTCTGCAGGTAACTCATGGCTTCATCGTATTGCACCGCTGTCACCTCAAACAAAGAACGTGCTTTATGCAAGTCGTTCGCTTTGGACCCAGCACTCACTGGCATACCAGGTATTCATAAAACCGGAGGTATCAACTAAACTTATCCCCCGAGCATTGCCAGCCTTTCCCGGATGGCGGCTGCTTTGCCCGCCAGCTCCGCTTCTCTGGCCCGTTCCTTTTCCACCACTTCCGCCGGCGCTTTGGCCAGGAAACTTTCGTTCCCCAGCTTGCCCTGCACTCTCTTAAGATCCTTTTCCACTGCGGCCAGTTCCTTTTTCAGGCGGGCCAGCTCCCGGTCAATGTCGATGAGCCCGGCCAGGGGCACATAAATTTCCACCCCCCGGGCCACCCCGTGGGCGGCCTGCGGAGGAACCTGATCCAGTTCATGTTTCACCTGTACCCGGCAGCGGGCCAGCCCCTCGATGTAACCGGGCCACTTCTGGATCAAATCCCGGGTATCCGGGTCCGTTACCACCAGAATTGCACCGGCCGTCTTGCCCGGGGGTACGTTCATTTCGCTCCTGATGTGCCGGACGGACCGGATTACCTCCATGAGCACGGCCATTTCGGCCTCGGCCCTTTCATCCCGCAGCTCCGGCTGATAAACCGGCCAGGGGGCCTGCATAATGGTGCGCCCCTGGTGGGGCAGGCGCTGCCAGATTTCTTCGGTAATGAAGGGCATAAAGGGGTGGAGCAGCTCCATGGCTCCCCGCAGCACCCGGGCCAGCACATCCTGGGCACAGGCCCGGTCTCTGCCGTCCTGCGCACGGTAAAGCCGGGGCTTGACCAGCTCGATATACCAGTCACAGAACTCATCCCAGATGAATTCGTAGATGACCCGGGCTGCTTCTCCCAGCTCATAGGATTCCAGGAACCTGGTCACTTCCTGGACGCAGGCCTGGTAGCGGCTTAATATCCAGCGGTCGGCCAGGGTATGCGCTTCCCTTCCCGGGGCCGAGGCCGGGTCGTAATCCGCCAGGTTCATCAGGGCAAAGCGGGAAGCATTCCAGATCTTGTTGGCAAAGTTCCTTGCCCCCTCCAGGCGCTCAAAGTGAAAGCGCAGGTCATTGCCGGGCGTGTTCCCGGTAACCAGCATGAAGCGCAGGCTGTCCGCGCCGTGGCTTTCAATCACGTCAATGGGGTCCACCCCGTTGCCCAGGGACTTGCTCATCTTGCGCCCCAGGGCGTCCAGCACCAGGCCGTGGATGAACACTTCCCGGAAAGGCACTTCCCGCATGAAATGGAGGCCGCTCACAATCATCCGGGCCACCCAGAAGAAGATGATGTCCCGGCCCGTCACCAGCACGGAAGTGGGATAATAGTATTCCAGCTCCGGCGTCTTTTCCGGCCAGCCCATGGTGGAAAAAGGCCACAGGGCCGAGGAAAACCAGGTATCCAGCACGTCGGGATCCTGCTCCAGCCGGCTTGAGCCGCAGCGGGTGCATTTCCGGGGCGGTTCCTTGGCCGCGATGGCCTCCTCACACTCCTGGCAATACCACACCGGGATGCGGTGTCCCCACCAGAGCTGCCGGGAAATGCACCAGTCCCGGATGTTTTCCATCCAGTTCAGGTAAATTTTCGTGAAGCGTTCCGGCACGAAGCGGATGCGTCCTTCCTTTACCGCCTGGATGGCCGGTTCGGCCAGGGGTTTCATGCGCACAAACCACTGGCGGGACAGCATGGGTTCAATGACCGTGCTGCAGCGGTAACAGTGTCCCACGGCGTGGCTGTGATCTTCCACTTTGACCAGGTAACCCTGCTCTTTTAAATCCTTGATGATCCTTTTGCGGCACTCCCAGCGGTCCAGGCCCCGGTAAGGGCCGGCTTCTTCATCCATCACTGCGTCCTTGTTGATCACCCGCACCTGGGGCAGGTTGTGCCGCCGCCCCACCTCAAAGTCGTTGGGGTCGTGGGCGGGGGTAATCTTCACCGCCCCGGTGCCAAAAGAGGGATCCACATATTCATCGGCAATGACGGGCATTTCCCGGCCCAAAAGGGGCAGGACCAGGGTTTTGCCCACCAGGTGCCGGTAGCGTTCGTCCCCGGGATGAACGGCCACGGCCACGTCCCCCAGCATGGTTTCCGGCCGGGTGGTGGCCACGGTAATGGCATCTCTGCCGTCCCTGGTGGGGTATTTGATGTAATAGAGCTGCCCGGGCTTGTCCAGGTGCTCCACTTCAATGTCGGAAATGGTGGTGTGGCAGCGGGGGCACCAGTTGACGATGTAATAATCCCGGTAGATGAGGCCCTGTTCGTAAAGCCGCAGGAAAACCTCTTTGACCGCCCCGGAACACCCCTCGTCCATGGTAAAGCGCTCCCGGTCCCAGTCGCAGGAAGCCCCCAGGCGGCGCAGCTGGTGTGTTATGCGCCCGCCGTACTGTTCCTTCCAGGCCCACACCCGCTCTAAAAATTTTTCCCGGCCCAGGTCATATTTGCTTTTGCCCTCTCTGGCCAGCTGTTCTTCCACCCTGGCCTGGGTGGCAATACCGGCATGGTCGGTGCCGGGAAGCCACAGGGTGTTGTAGCCCTGCATGCGGCGCCAGCGGGTGAGAATGTCCTGTAAAGTATTATCCAGGGCGTGCCCCATGTGCAGCTGCCCGGTGACATTGGGTGGGGGCATGACAATGGAAAAGGGTTTTTGGGCAGTATTTACCTCCGCATGAAAGAATTTATTTTCCTCCCAGTAGCGGTACCACTTTTCTTCCACTGCCCGGGGATCATAAGTAGTGGGCATATCAAATTGCGCCATAATGCCTCTCCTCCCTGTAATCTGTGAACATTATAATGTGATCCCCGCACTTTGGCAACCTTCGGGACAAATTCCTGGCATGAAATGCTAATAACCAAATAGAAATAATTAATAAGGAGAAAAACGAGGTCATGGAGATTTGGGGGTGTTATAAAGTGGGCAGGCCCAGGCTGTTGCTGGTACTCTTACTGATTTTAAGCCTGATCCTGGCTGCGGGTTCCCTAATTATTAAAAGGTTGAGCCAACCCCAACCGGAAACCAGAACCATCCGGCTGATGGAAGGGCCGCGCTCGGTTTATCACCTGCCCCAGTACGTTGCCCTGGCCCTGGGATTTTTCAAGGAGCAGGGACTGGAAGTGCGTCTAGAAAATACGGCCACGGAACAAACATTGCTCACCGCCCTGGTCAACGGCCGGGCCGACATAGCCCTGGTTGGCCTGGAACAGGCCATCTACAGCCGGGCAGAGGGTATAGCCGATGCGGTTGCCTTTGCCGCCCTCACCCGGCGGGACAGCCATTTTCTGCTGGCCAGGGAAGCAATAACCCCTTTTGAGTGGGCCAGCTTAAAAGAAAAGACGGTGATTGCCGGCCGGCCGGAAAGCATTGAGACGGTGCTTTTAGAGGGCTTTTTACGGCAAAATAACATTGCTCCCTACCGGGAAGTGACCCTCTACACCAACATCCCTGCGTCTTTACGCATAGGTGCCTTTTCAGCAGGTGCGGGCGACTTCATCGTCCTGCCCGAACCGCAGGCCTCGATTGTGGAAGACCGGGGGCTGGGCAGGGTGGTGGTTTCCCTGGGTAAAGAAGCAGGTCCCCTGCCGGCGGCGGTTTACGTGGCCGGGACGGAGTTCATCCGCCAGAACCCCGTCGCCCTGCAGCGTTTTACCAATGCCATCTACAAGGCACAGCTCTGGCTGGCCCATAACGGCACCCGCGAGGCCGCCGCGGTGGTGACCCCTTATTTGCGGGATATGGACGAAAACCTCCTCATGCGGGCCATTGAGCGCTACCGGAGCCAGGAAACCTGGGCCGCCAGCCCGGTCATCCCGTACCAGCGGTATAATTATTTAATGGACTTACTGGATAAATCCCGGGAAGTACCCCGGAACATTCCCCCGGAACAAATGGTCAATAATCAGTTTGCCCAAAAAGCCGTGGAAACGGTGGAGTACGTCCCGGAAAAGAAAAAACCGCGCTGGTTTGAACGTTTAACGTTCGCTCTGGACAACGCCGTGCCTTAAGCGGGTTTTCCCGGTGGGAAACAAAAGCCCCGAAAAAAAGCCGGGACTTTTGCAATGAACGGATTCCTCAACTTATCCATCCCTCGATGACGCGCCAGAGCTCGTCCCGCCCTTCACGGGTGCGGGCGGAAAATTTAATCAGGGGGTCCTCCCCGGCTAAGCCCAGGGTCTGCCGGACTACTTGCAGCTGCCGCAGGCCCTGGCTTTTGGAAAGCTTGTCAGCCTTGGTGGCCACCACCACTGTGGGCAGCTGATGGTGTTTCAGCCACTGGTACAGCTGCACGTCCTGGGCGGTGGGAGGATGACGGAGGTCCACAATCTGAACCACCCCCCGCAGTTCCGGGCGGCGGGAGAGGTAACCCTCAATTAAAGGCCCCCAGCTGATCCGCATCTTCTCCGGCACCCGGGCGTAGCCGTACCCGGGCAGGTCCACCAGGTAAAACCGGTTGTTGATCAGGTAAAAATTAAGGGTGCGGGTCCTGCCGGGGGTATTGCTGGTGACGGCTAAATTCCGGCGGTTGACCAGGCAATTTAACAGGGATGACTTGCCCACATTGGAACGCCCGGCCAGGGCTACCTCGGACCTGCCCCCGGCCGGGCACCGGTTCAAATCGGTTACACTTCTGACAAACTCAGCAGAAACGATGTTCATGGATCGCAGATGGATCCTCCTTGACCGGTATCACTGGCTGGTAGGAAACCTCCGGAACCTCCCCGGAAGGGGAACCCAGCTCGGTAGCTTCGTGTTCCTGCTCCCTTTCTAAAAGCGCTATCTCCAGCACTTCATCCATGTGCTCCACCTGGATGAACTGCATTTTATTCCTGACGTTATGCGGGATGTCATCCAGTTCCTTCCGGTTATCCTTGGGCAAAATCACCGTGGTGATACCCGCCCGGTGTGCAGCCAGTACCTTCTCTTTGATGCCGCCCACCGGTAAGATGCGACCCCTCAGGGTAATCTCCCCGGTCATGGCCACATCATGGCGCACTTTGCGTCCCGTGAGGGCCGAAGCCAGGGCACAGGCCATGGTAATGCCCGCCGAAGGCCCGTCCTTGGGAATGGCCCCTTCGGGCACGTGGATGTGGATATCGTGCTTGTCAAACATTCCCTCATCCACGCCCAATTGAGCCGCCCGGCTGCGCACATAGCTGTAGCTCGCCTGGGCGGATTCCTTCATCACTTCTCCCAGTTTACCCGTTAAGGTAAGCCGGCCGGAACCGCGGTAAATGGTCACCTCGATGGCCAGGGTGTCTCCCCCCACCTCGGTCCAGGCCAGGCCGGTGGCCACACCCACCTGATCTTCCTGTTCGGCCACCCCGTAGCGGAACTTGGGCGTCCCCAGGAACTGCTCCAGGTTTTGCAACGTCACGCGCACCTTTTTCGTTTCTTCGGCCACAATCTGGCGGGCAGCCTTGCGGCAAAGGGTGGCAATCTGGCGTTCCAGGTTACGCACACCGCTTTCCCGGGTATACTCCCGGATAATGCGGCGGATGGCTTTTTCGGAAACGCTGAACATCTCACGGGTAAGGCCGTGTTCTTTCAGCTGCTTGGGCAAGAGATGCCTTAAGGCAATCTGCACTTTCTCCTCTTCGGTATAACCGGAAATCTGGATCACTTCCATACGGTCCAGAAGGGGTCGCGGGATACTGTGCTGGACATTGGCAGTGGTAATAAACATTACATTGGAAAGGTCGAATGGTACTTCAATGTAATGGTCGCTGAAGCTGTTGTTCTGCTCCGGATCCAGCACTTCCAGCAGGGCCGCCGAAGGATCGCCCCGGAAATCCATGCTCATCTTATCAATTTCATCCAGCAGGAATACGGGATTTTTTGAACCGGCGTTGCGCATCCCCTGGATTATCCTGCCCGGCAACGCCCCCACGTATGTGCGCCGGTGACCGCGGATTTCCGCTTCATCCCGCACACCGCCCAGGGAAATACGTACAAACTTGCGTTCCAGGGCCCGGGCAATGGACCGGCCCAGGGAGGTCTTTCCTACACCCGGCGGGCCGACGAAGCACAGGATGGGTCCCTTCATCTTCTTATTCAGCTTACGGATGGCCAGGTATTCCAGGATCCGCTCTTTGACCTCGGTGAGACCATAATGGTCTTCGTCTAAGATGGCTTCGGCGGCTTTGATATCCAGCCGGTCCCGGGTGCTCTTGCTCCAGGGCAGCGCCAGCAACCAGTCCAGATAATTGCGGATCACCGCCGACTCTGCAGCCATGGGAGGCATTTTTTCCAGGCGCTCCACTTCCTTGAGGGCCTTTTCCTCCACTTCCTTGGGCAGCCTGGCTTCGGCAATCTTTTCCCGGTACTCCTCACCTTCGGCCACGCGCTCGTCCTTTTCTCCCAGTTCCCGCTGGATGGCCTTCATTTGTTCCCGCAGGTAGTATTCCTTCTGGGTTTTCTCCATCTGCTTGCGCACACGGATATTGATCTTGCGCTCCAGTTCCACTATCTCCAGTTCCCTGGCCACCAGGGCACACAGCTTCTCCAGCCGCTTGACAATGTCCACGGCTTCCAGCACCTGCTGTTTTTCCTCTATGCGCAGGGGCAGGTGAGAGGCAACGATATCGGCCAGCCGCCCCGGTTCTTCCAGATTGACCACGGAAACCACCGTTTCCGGCGGGATACGTTTGGATAGTTTGACGTATTGCTCAAACTGGTAAACCAGGCTGCGCATCAGCGCCTCAATCTCGGGGGTTTTGACAAAATCCTCGGTATACTGCTCCACTTCTACTTTGAAGAAGGGCTCCTGCCCCAGGTAACGCCTGATGTAGCCCCGGGCAAGACCTTCTACCAGAACCCGGATGGTGCCGCCCGGCAACTTGAGGAGCTGTTTGACCTCGGCCACGCTACCAATCCGGTATATGTCATCTATGCCAGGATCATCGGTCTGGGCTTCCTTCTGGGTAGCCAGAAAAATAATCCGGTCATTCATCATGGCCTGCTCAATCGCCTGCACCGACTTTTCTCTACCTACGTCGAGATGGATGACCATGTAGGGAAATACCAGAATGCCCCTCAACGGCAGCAATGGTAAAACCCGTACTACCGGCTCCATAGCTGCACCTCCTTCTCGGTATATTTCTACATTCCGGCCACATACATCACTATTTTAACATACACCTGATAATCCTGCCATAGTAATAAGTGGCACGCAAAAGAAGAACCCGGCTTTAAAAGGCCGGGTCCGGTAAAGCTAAACGTTTATTGCTAAATATTTTCGCTTTGATTAACTTCCGGAACAACGGTTTGAGGATAGGCCGGGGGAAGGAAGCAATCCCGCTGCCGCCAGTACATCCCGGGGTGCCGGCAGGATGGTTTTGCGGGCGGCGCCGGGTTGCTCCACCAGGGCCGCTTTGAGCACCTCTTCCAGCCTGTCCACCGGTACCACCTCTACGTCGGGTAGCTGGCGGAAGAGTTCCTGGTAGTTTTCCCGGGGTATGAACACCCTTTGGGCCCCGGCCTGCCGGGCGGCCTCCACTTTGGGCACAATTCCACCCACGGGCAGCACGAGACCGCGGATGGAAACCTCGCCGGTCATGGCCACCCGGTTATCCACCGGGATACCGGTAATGGCCGAGTATACCGCCGCAGCCACCGCCACCCCGGCCGAAGGCCCGTCTACAGGAATGCCCCCCGGAAAATTCACATGTATATCGTAGTCCCGGGGATCCACGGCAGTGACACGGCGCAGGACGGTGAGCACGTTTTCCACCGCCCCCCGGGCCATGCTCTTGCGCCGCATGGTCCGTCCCCGCCCGTTCACCTCTTCTTCGTCCACCACGCCGGTGACCATCACCCTGCCCTGGCCCCGGGGTGCGGGCAGGGCGTTGGCTTCAATTTCTAAAAGCGCCCCCATGTTCGGGCCGTAAACGGCCAGGCCGTTGACCAGGCCCACCTGGGGCTGGGAACCGACCTTCTTTTCCGGCCGGGGACTGTACTGGCCGCTGTGCACCACCCATTCCACATCGGCCGCACCAATTTGCTGGCGCCCCTCGGTCAGGGCAATGCCGGCGGCAATCTGCACAATGTTTACCGCTTCCCGCCCGCTGGTGGCAAACTTTTTGATTACAGCCAGCCCCCGCTCATCCAGGGGAAAACCGGCCCTGCGGGCGGCATTGGCGGCAATAATCTCAATTTCATGGGGCAACAGGGGGCGGAAAAAGATCTCCACACAGCGGGAGCGTAAAGCCGGTGGAATTTCCTCCGGAGTGCGGGTGGTGGCTCCAACCAGGCGAAAATCCGCGGGCAGCCCGTTCTGAAAGATATCATGGATATGGCCGGGAATATTCGGATCTTCGGAACTGTAATAAGCACTTTCCAACAAAACCTTGCGGTCTTCCATTACTTTGAGCAGTTTATTCATCTGAACCGGGTGTAGTTCACCAATTTCATCAATAAAAAGCAGTCCCCCGTGGGCTCTGGTTACCGCCCCCGGTTTGGGCTGGGGTATGCCGGCCATACCCATGGGCCCGGCGCCCTGGTAGATGGGATCGTGAACTGAACCAATGAGGGGATCGGCAATGCCCCGCTCGTCAAAACGGGCGGTGGTGGCGTCCACTTCCACAAATCGGGCATTTTCCTTAAAGGGAGAATGGGGATTTTTTTTGGCCTCCTCCAGCACCAGCCTGGCGGCCGCCGTCTTGCCCACTCCGGGTGGCCCGTAAATAATGACGTGCTGCGGGTTGGGGCCGCAAAGGGCCGCCCGCAGGGATCGCAGCCCCTCCTCCTGGCCAACGATCTCCTCAAATTTGCTGGGTCTGGTTTTTTCGGCCAGGGGTTCGGTGAGGGAAATGGACCGCAGACGCTGCAGTTTCTCTATTTCTTTCCGGGACTCCCGCTCGACAGCCGTTCTATTACCCTGCTGGGCCTTTAACAGGTTCCAGAAGTAAAGCCCGATGATCACCCCAAAAAATACCTGAATAAAGGTAATCAAGCTGCCCAGTCCCCCGGGAAACTCTGCCACGGTCATGCCTCCTTGCCTTGAATTCTGGCAAGATCTATTATTGCCTTTTTATGCATCTAAAAAACACCGCCACCCTATTTTTCACAGTTAACTGAGTATCCCCGCATGAAACAAAAATGCACACGTAGGGCTACGTGTGCCTGCAATCTGTATTTCACCTTCCGGCAATTACGCCGTTTCTTCCTTCTTCTTCTTGCGGTCTACGGCCACCACCAGGGGTTTCTCTTTTTTCAGAATGGTGTCCCTGGTGATGATCACCCTGGCAATATCTTCCCGGGAGGGAATTTCATACATCACGTCCAGCATGATGTCCTCCAGGATGGCCCGCAGCCCCCGGGCGCCGGTGTTGCGCTTGAGGGCCTCCTGGGCCACCGTCCGTAAGGCATCGGGATGGAACTCCAGGCTCACCCCGTCCAGCTCGAAAAGCTTTTCATACTGCTTGACCAGGGCATTCCTGGGTTCGGTGAGGATGCGGATGAGGGCTTCCTCATCCAGGGCATCCAGGGTCACTATAATGGGTAACCGGCCGACAAACTCGGGGATCAGACCGTATTTAAGCAGGTCCTCCGGCAGAATTTGACTCAATATTTCCCCGATTTTTTGATCCCGTTTGTTCTGAATCTCGGCACCGAAACCCAGGCCCTTTTTCCCGATGCGGTTCTGGATGATCTTCTCAATGCCGTCAAAGGCACCGCCGCAGATAAACAATATATTGGTGGTGTCCAGCTGGATGAACTCCTGGTGGGGGTGCTTGCGACCGCCCTGGGGCGGCACGCTGGCCACCGTACCCTCCAGGATCTTCAAGAGAGCCTGCTGCACCCCCTCACCGGAAACGTCCCGGGTGATGGAGGGGTTTTCCGACTTGCGGGCGATTTTATCAATTTCGTCAATATAGACGATGCCCTTCTCCGCCTTCTCCACATCATAATCGGCCGCCTGGATGAGTTTGAGCAGGATGTTTTCCACGTCCTCTCCCACGTAACCGGCCTCGGTCAGGGATGTGGCATCGGCAATGGCGAAGGGAACGTTGAGCAACCGGGCCAACGTCTGGGCCAGCAAAGTTTTACCGCAGCCCGTGGGCCCCAGCATGATAATGTTGCTCTTTTGCAGTTCCACATCGTCTATTTTTCCACCCAGATTGATACGCTTGTAGTGATTGTAAACCGCCACCGCCAGGGTTTTCTTGGCCTGCTCCTGGCCGATGACGTACTGGTCCAGTATTTCTTTTATTTCCTTGGGCTTCGGGATGTCCCCCAGGTCAAGCCCAAGGTCCTCGCTCAGTTCCTCTTCAATAATTTCGTTGCAAAGCTCAATGCACTCATCGCAAATGTACACCCCGGGACCGGCCACCAGTTTTTTGACCTGGTCCTGGAGTTTGCCGCAGAAGGAGCACTTGAGCTGACCTTTGTCGTTAAACATAGCTAAACACCTCTTTTATTTTGACTTGCGATAGGTCAACACCTCATCGATGATACCATATTCTTTTGCTTCCTCAGCGGACATAAAGAAGTCTCGATCAGTATCCCGGGCAATTTTTTCCCTGGGCTGGCCGGTATGTTTGGCCAGCAGTTCATTCAAGGTATCCTTTATGCGCAGGATCTCCCGGGCATGGATCTCAATTTCCGTCGCCTGACCCTGCACCCCGCCCAGGGGCTGGTGCAACATGATCCGGGCGTAGGGCAGGGCATAGCGCTTGCCCCTGGCTCCGGCAGCCAGCAAAAAGGAGCCCATGCTGGCGGCCTGCCCCAGGCAGATGGTGGAAACATCCGGTTTAATGTACTGCATGGTATCGTAAATGGCGAGCCCGGCAGTGACAACGCCGCCGGGGGAGTTGATGTAAAAATGGATATCTTTTTCGGGATCCTCGGCCTCCAGGAAAAGCATCTGGGCTATAACCAGATTGGCCACATGATCGTCTATGGGTCCGCCGATGAAAATTATCCGGTCCTTTAATAGACGGGAGTAAATATCGTATGCCCGCTCACCGCGGTTGGTTTGCTCAACGACAATCGGTACTAAAGTCGACATGATAATGTTACCTCCTGCGTAAAGTAGGATGATGAATCTGGCGAGCCGTTCTCACGCGCGGGAATGGCAAGCGGTCAGCCAACCTGTCTCAAGCACCACTGAAAATTTTACCGGGAATTTTACTCCGCTGCGGGTGCTCCGGCCTGTTCGACTATATTTGCCCGATCCACCAGAAACTGCAGGACTTTTTCCCGCACCAACCCCGTTACGACCGCCTCCAGCTGGCCCTGGCTTTCCACCACTTTACGCACTACTGCCGGATCCTGCTGCATTTCTTTGGCCATACGTTCAATTTCAGCCTGGATTTCTTCTTCACTGACGGTGATGTTTTCAGTCCTGGCAATAGCATCCAGTACCAGCATCGTCTTCAGGCTTTCCCGGGCATCCGGGCGGAGGCGTTCTTCCATTTCTTCCACGCTGCTGTTCGAGTACTTAAGGTAATTTTCCAGGGTGAGGCCCTGGACCATCAAGCGGCGCTCCAGGCTTTGAAGCATTTCCTTTAAACGGGTTTGAATCATTTCCTCAGGAATATCAACCTGTGCATTTTCCACCGCCTTTTTCAGGACAGCCTGACGGATCTCTGCTTTTGCCCTGGCCTCGGCAGCTTGTTTTAATTTATTCTCCAGGTCTGCCCTTAATTCCTCCAGGGTATCAAACTCACTCACGTCCTTGGCAAACTCGTCATCCAGCGGGGCCAGCTCCTTGCGCTTGATGGCCTTCACGGTGACGGTGAACACGGCTTCCTTGCCCGAAAGCTCCGGCCTGGGATAGTCCTCGGGAAAGCGGGCCGTGATCTCTTTTGTCTCGTTTATGGCCATCCCCACCAGCTGGTCTTCAAAACCGGGAATCAACCCGGCGTTCCCCACCTCCAGGGTATAATCGGTAGCCAGCCCCCCTTCAAAGGGTTCGCCGTCTACCCGGCCTTCAAAGTCAATGGTAACCAGATCCCCTTCCTGAACCGTACCCTCGTCAAGGCTGACCAGCCTGGCGTGGCGGTTTTGCAACCGTTCCAGTTCTTTTTGTACATCCTCGGGCGTTACTTCCGTACTGGGTTGGGTTACTTCCAGACCCTTGTACTGGCCCAGTTCCACTTCAGGCTTTACCACTACCCTGGCCTTAAAAACCACCGGCTTACCCTCTTCCACCTGGACCAGTTCCAGCTGGGGCTGGGCCACCGGTTCGATACCCGTATCTTGTACTGCTTTAAAATAGGCTTCCGGAATCAGCATTTCAACTGCTTCATCCAGTAATGCCTGTTTGCCGATATGCCGCTCCAGGATGATCCGGGGAGCTTTACCAGGCCGGAAGCCGGGCACGTTAACCTTCTTGACCAGCTTCCGGTAGGCCTTATCCATTGCCTGGGAAAATTGATCGGCATCTACCTCTACTTCCAGTAAAACAGTATTTTTCTCTATCCTTTCCGCGTTAGCTTTCATCTATGCTCCCCCTTACACATCTTTTATTGATAACCAGTTTTAGCCCCTATTGCCATTGTAGGTCGAACAGTACTATAGTGTAACCATTTTTGCTTAATTCCTTAATTCTACGGTTGTAAGGATATTTCCTCCAGAACAAAAGCTTTTTATCTCCCTGCTGAAAAATATTTTTAACTAGAAATTCACCGCCAAAAGCACTTGCTGGCCTGATATATGCTATTATACGCCAGTAAGGTATTTTACCTGAAGAAAATTAAAACTGCAATAAGAAATTTCTCAAAAAATTAATTCGGGCAACCCGCGGGAAATCAACGTTTTTTGAGCCTGGACTGGACCGCAATATCCGGGAAGAAATAAAGGTGTTCCATAAGTTAAAAAAACTACCCTTTTAGACTTTAGAATTTTGAATTTTCTTTTTAGAAAGATGAAGGGGGGTGTTGCAAGCTCATTGTGTATACAATATACTGTTTGTTGAATACAATAAACATCAAAAGGAGATTAACCGTTAATCCCGCAGCCCGTTCAGGGAAAAATGAAGGCAAAGGAGGTGTGGGTAATGATCGACTGGACTAATGCTCTGGTAGTGGCCGTCAGCGGCATTGTTTCGGTATTCCTGGCACTGGGCATACTAAGTGCGGCGGTCGGAGTTTCCGGCTGGCTGTTTGCCTGCAGCGCCAGTAAAAAAGCCACTGCCCGGTCAGACCAAAAGGCGCCGGTTCAGGGCAACACAGTTACCATTCACTGAAGAAGGAAGGAGGTTTTGTTAAGTGGCTACTCCGGTAAATTCCCCCATGGTGGGCAAGTTAATTTCAGTTGACGTAAAAGTTGGAGATCAGGTGAAAGAAAATGACCCTGTGGCCACCATCGAAGCCATGAAAATGTATGTCAAAATCTACGCTCCGGCCAGCGGTGTGGTCAAGGAAATAAAGGCAAACCCGGGTGATGTGGTCAACCCCGATACGGTAATCCTGACCCTGGAATAAGAAAAGGGGGGGTGGCTATGCTGGAGCAACTGACCGAGGCCATAAACAGCACCGGGCTCCTTAACCTGACCCCGGGCAATTTAATCATGTGGGCGGTCGCTTTTGCCCTGATGTATCTGGCCATTAAAAAGGGGGTCGAACCCCTCCTGCTGGTGCCGATTAGTTTCGGCATTTTCGCAGCCAATTTTCCCCTCACCGGACTGATGGAACCGGGAGGACTGTACTACATGTTCTTCCATAACGGCATCCAGAACGAATTGATTCCTCCCCTGATCTTCCTCGGTCTGGGAGCCATGACCGACTTCGGTCCGGTAATTGCCAATCCCAAGACTTTACTGCTGGGTGCGGCCGCCCAGCTGGGAGTTTACGCGGCCTTCTTCACCGCCCTGTTGTTTGGTTTTAACATTGCCGAAGCGGCCGTCATCGGCATTATTGGCGGTGCCGACGGGCCCACCACCATCTTCCTTTCGGCCAACCTGGCTCCGCACCTGATGGGGGCGGTTTCCGTGGCCGCTTACTCCTACATGGCCCTGGTGCCCCTGATTATCCCGCCGGTGGCCAAGCTGCTGACCACGCCCAGGGAGCGGGCCATGGTCATGAAACAAATGCGCCCGGTAAGCAAGGGAGAAAAGATCCTGTTCCCCCTGCTGGCCAGCCTGGTGATTATCCTGCTGGTGCCCAAATCGGCGCCATTAATCGCCATGTTCATGCTGGGCAACCTGTTCATGGAATCGGGTGTGGTCCAGCGCCTTACCGACGTTTCCCGCAATGAACTGATGAATATCGTGACCATCTTTTTGGGCCTGGGTGTTGGCGCCACCATGTCGGCGGAAACTTTCCTTAAACCCCAAACCATTTACATCTTCATTCTCGGTATCGTGGCCTTTGCCTTCGCGGCTGCCGGCGGCATCCTGATCGCCAAGATCATGAACCTGTTTACCACGAACAAGGTCAACCCGTTGATCGGCGCGGCAGGAGTATCCGCCGTTCCCATGGCCGCCCGGGTGGTACATATGCTTGGTTCGGAAGCCAACCCGCAGAACTACCTGCTCATGCACGCCATGGGGCCGAACGTGGCCGGCGTAATCGGTACGGCTGTGGCTGCCGGGGCCTTTATCACGGCCATTCACTAAGGGAAAAACCCCTTTGGCACGCCGGGGAACTCAGTGAAGTTTCCCGGTTTTTTTATTTAAGAGACTGGGGTTTGTTGATGCCGCAGCAGCCGGCGGCCAAGGAAAAGTAGAAACAGCAAAGCCAGGCCGCCTCCCAGGGCGAGCCCCGCCGGAGCACCCCAGAGGTGGGCCACCGTACCGCTGAAAAAATTGCCTACCGGCACCAGGCCAATAAACACCAGGGAATAAACGCTCATCACCCGCCCCCGCAGGTGGTCGGGAACGTTCATCTGGATGGTGGCGTTGGCGGAAGCACTGAAGGTGCTCACGGCAAAGCCGGCCAGGCACAGCAACACCAGGGCCAGGGAGTAAAGGCGCACCGGGGCCAGCAACAGCTCGCAAAAACACAATCCAAAAGCGGCAGCCAGAAGCAATTTCAGCCGGGGACCCCGGTGACTGAGGTAGGCCAGGGTAAGCGCGCCGGCAAAGGCACCCAGACCCGTGGCAGACATGAGAAAGCCAAAGCCCTGGGCCTGCCGGTGCAACACCTCCCGGGCAAAAACAGGCACCAGCACGTTAAAATTCATGGCTAAAACACTCATACCACCAACCATGGCCAGCACGGTAAACACCGTCTGGTTGGAATGGATATAGACAAGTCCCTCCCGCACATCTTCCCACAGATTTTGATGACCTCCCCTGCCATCTACCTCCTCCCTCACCCGGACCAATAACAGCCCACCCAGCACAAACAAAAAGCTGGCGGCGTTGGCCAGAAAGCAGGCGGCAATCCCCACGGTGCTGATCACCAGACCGGCCACGGCCGGACCAATGATGCGCGCCCCGTTGAATACGGAGGAATTCAGGGCAATGGCATTCATCAAATCATCCCGACCTACCAGCTCTACGATAAAGGCCTGGCGCACCGGCATGTCCAGGGCATGCATGGCGCCCAAAAGAAAGGCCAGCACGGCCACGTGCCAGTACTGCACCACATTGAAAAGGGTGAGCAGGCCCAGAACAAGGGCAATGAGCATGGACATGCCCTGGGCAAACAGGAGTAGTGGACGTTTGGGCAGGCGGTCGGCCACCGCCCCGGTAAACAGGGCAAAGAGGAGCAAGGGAACAAACTGCAAAGCTCCCACCAGCCCCAGCAAAAATGGCGAACCGGTCAGTTCCAGCACCAGCCAGGATTGAGCCATATTCTGCATCCAGGTACCTACCAGGGAAATGCACTGTCCGGTCCAGAAAAGGCGGAAATTCCGGTGGCGCAGGGAGGAAATAATGGTTTTGAATCCCGGGCGCTTTCTTTGTCCCGGATTGGGGATTGTTTTCATGTCTCTGGAGACCATCCTGGGGCCAATGACACCGTCCTCTAAAAGTAACTCTCTCTGATTGCTTATATTCCGAATACACGTCAATTCTCTACAAGCCGCTGTTTTCCCTGCCCCCGAAAATATCAGGGAACGATAAACGAACTCAATAATTTGAAGGAAATCAACCGGCTCCGGATTGACAGATGACCTATCGTACAAAAAGCGGGCTGCTCTGCCGCAAGCCCGCTTTTGCCTTAATTACTGAATTACTCCAGCCTGAACCGGCTCACCAGTTCCCTCATTCC
>DYEX01000092.1 GCA_020725525.1 Desulfovirgula sp. | reverse complement strand
GCCCCGTCGGTGGGTTTGTCTGACCACCTGCGGGGTGGATGTCAAGGCCGCTGCCTTGAAGCTAGTGTTTTTGAGCGGTGAGGTCTCATAACGGGAAAATTTTTTGTAGAGATACCTACTAGATCTTGACACGGACTTTTGATCCCTGTACCCTTGACGACGGCAGCAGGTGAGGTTATAATTAAGCTTGTATTAGTAGCGGGATGTGGCGCAGTTTGGCTAGCGCGCTTGCCTTGGGAGCAAGAGGCCGGGGGTTCAAATCCCTCCATCCCGACCAGGGCCATTAGCTCAACTGGTAGAGCAGGCGACTCTTAATCGTCAGGTTGGGGGTTCGATTCCCTCATGGCCCACCAGAGTTAGATGTGTTAAGGGTTTCAGCGAGTAAGCTGAAACCCGCCTTATTTTTTTATGTAGAAAGTAGCCCCTGGAAAACCTACGGGCTTATTTAGCGAATGAAATACTCCAACATTTGTTCTCCTTAAGTACTGGGCCTGTTAACGCCAACCAGGCGTGATCTTTTTTTGTTTTCGGCCGCGCCGCCCATATCCCATACGGGTCTATAACCCGTGCTGGTGGTGCCGGGTATGCGGTAACGACGGACTACCCCTTGAATACGTCTTCTGTTCAAAATTACCCCTCCTTTTTAAGCCTTTTGTTACTATTTTACCTTGTCTAAATGTAATTTATTTTAAAAAACTTGGCAGGAATTTTTCCCGGATTGTAGAATGGGTATTTAACCATGTTTTATAAAAGGGGGGATTTTCTTGGCTGCACCCAAGAAGTTTAAGTTCAACTACCAGATTAACCAGGAGCTTTGTATGTCCTGTGCGGCGTGTGAATTAGAATGTCGGGATGGCGGCATTTATATTGACGATACGGTACACTACAATATTAACCTGGATAACTGCACCCGCTGCGGTCGTTGTTATCGTGCCTGCCCGGCAGGGGCAATAAGTAGAGTGCCCAATCCCTAATAGCACCGAGTATAAGGAAATAAGCTTCAGACTCTGGGGTCTGAAGCTCTTTTACTTTTGGCGGGCAATATGTGGACCCTGGATAATTGAGGGAACTGCTGTTTTCAGCCCTTGACCACGCCCAGGGGCTGCAACCTGATCTTGATCTCTACCAGGTCCCTCTGGTCTTCCATTACCTGATCAATGTCCTTATATGCCTGGCGGCACTCTTCCGCCAGGTCGCCCTTTTTGGCCTTAAATAGCTCAACACCCAGGGCCTGCATTTCTTTAATCACTGTTTCCACAGGTATGCGCCGGCGGGCTTCATTGCGACCCATTACCCGCCCTGCTCCATGGGAACAACTGGCAAAACTTTGGGGGTTGGACAGGCCGCGGCAGATGTAAGAGGGGCTTCCCATAGACCCGGGTACTATTACCTCTCCTACCGCCCTTACCGCCCCCTTGCGGTGTACCATCACCTGCTGGCCAAAGTGCTTTTCCAGGGAGGCGTAATTATGATGTACGTCCAGTTCCTCTCCGCAGGCAAAATCAGGCAGCAGGGAATGGCAGATTTCGAGGATCACTCTCATCATCTGGGCGCGGTTTTCCCGGGCAAATTCCAGGCAATATTGCATGGCTACCAGGTAATTTTGCCCTTCCTGGGTATCTAAAGGCAAATAAGCCAGTTGCCATTCCCGGGGTACGAGGGAACCATACCTCTCATTTAAGTTTATGGCCAGGCGGTTATAATAATCGGCCACTTTTTTGCCAAAGTTCCGGGAACCGGAATGCAACATGATCCATACATAATCCTGGTCGTCCCTTTGAATTTCGATAAAGTGATTTCCGCCGCCTAGCGTACCCAGCTGGTACCTGGCGTTTTCCAGTTCTTCCCGGATTACCGGTACATCCGGGGCACGGTGAAAAAGGGGGCTGCTTTGAGGTTTTTTATGATGGTTAAAGCCGGTGGGAATGGCCCGCTGGATCTGGTTTAGGATATCCCTTAAACGGGGCCGTACAGCTTCCACCGTCTGATTTGTTCTCACTGCCCGTACCCCGCAGCCCACGTCCACCCCTACGGCGTTAGGAATGATCACCCCTTCCGTAGCCAGCACCCCCCCGATGGGCATGCCGTAGCCCTGGTGGACATCGGGCATGAGGGCAATGTGGTGACGGGCATACGGGTGATTGGCCAGGTGCCGGGCCTGTTCCAGAGCGCCTTCTTCCACCTCCCGGGCCCAAATTTTAATGGGTAGCCTTTCGGTAGTAATTACCTTCAATATCCTCACCTCACCAACGACAAAACATATTATACCACGGGTTGCCATAAAAAGCCAGAAACGTTTTCAGGAATTCTTTTTCAGGATAGATCTCGTTTGATTGCACATACTTGAGAAGGGGAGGCTCTTGTCCGTTCCGCGAAGAGGTAAAATGCAAGGAGGTTTTAGCTATGACCTGGTTTGACTTTTTGCAAAACCGCCCTAATCCCGGCATGCAGAGACAGCAAATGTCTTTTCGTGTGCGGGAAGCCCAAAAAGCGGCCTATGAGATGGGCGTTATGCTCAGCCAGCTGGCCGCAACCCAGCCCCATCTGGCACAGCAATTCAGCCAGCTGCGACAATTAAACGCCCGGGTTGGGGACATCCTCCAGCAGGTACAGCAGGAAATGGATCCATCCCGGGAGTTAACCAGGCTGTTCTGAAAAAGAAAAAGGGATTGTAAAAGAAAAAGGCTTTCGGGTATTCACCCAAAAGGCCTTTTTACTGTGTCAAATATACTACCGGTAATTAACTAATTTTCCCCCGGTAATCCGGCAGTAAAATCGGGGCAACTTTCTGGCCAAGGCCCTCTTTCTTTAGTTCTTCATGATAGCGTTTAACGTGATCAAGGGTAAGCCTGCCCAACTTTACACTCTTTGCTCTTTCAGCGGCATTCATCCCGGCCCGGCGTCCGAAGACGATAATATCCAGCAGGGAGTTGCCCATAAGCCGGTTCCGCCCGTGTACTCCCCCTGATGCTTCCCCGGCAACGTAAAGATTGGGAATGCTTGTTTCTGCCCGGTCGTTGATCAAAATGCCGCCATTTTGATAGTGCAGAGTCGGGTAAACCAGGATGGGTTGCTCGGCCATATTAATATTAAAGCGCTTGTACTGGCGGAACATGGCCGGCAACTCCCTTTCCACCGTGCCTTTACCGTGGATGATATCGATCATGGGTGAGTCAAGCCATACTCCCTGCATGCCACTGGGCGTGGTGATTCCTTTCTGGCGCTCTTTACATTCCCGGATGATCGCTGAAGAAACCGCATCCCTGGTTTCTAACGGGTAGATAAATTGTTCACCTTCGACATTAACCAGTTGAGCACCGAGACCTCGTACTTTTTCAGTTACCAGCTGCCCTACAATTTGTTCCGGGAAAGCCACGCCGGTAGGGTGAAACTGAGTGGCATCAAGGTAAATCAACCTTGCGCCGGCCCGGTAGGCCATGACAATGCCGTCGGCCGTAGCACCGTAATGGTTTGTGGTGGGGAAACCGCCAATATGCAGGCGACCAGAACCACCGGTGGCAATAATCACGGTTTTGGCCCTGACCACCAGGTACTGTTCGGTTTCTAAATTATAGAGTACTGCCCCGGCACATTGCCCATATTCATCCATAATTAGTTCCACGGCAGGGGAAAACTCTATGACGGGAATACCCCGGTTGCGGGCTTCATCCCGCAAGGTGCGCATAATTTCCGCCCCCGAGTAGTCGTGGGCAAAATGCATACGCTTGCGGGAGGTGCCTCCGCCATGAATGGTATGCATGGTACCGTCGGGGAATTTGCTGAACATGCAACCCAGGCTTTCCAGCCACTGGATGCACAGGGGAGCGTCTTTCACTAAAGCGGCCACCAGTTCCGGAATATTATAAAAACCTCCGCCCCCCATGACGTCCAGGTAGTGAATGGCCGGGGAGTCGTTTTCTTTATCTGCAGCCTGAATGCCCCCTTCAGCCATCATGGTGTTGGCATCGCCGTGGCGCAGCTTGGTGGCAATCAGTACGCTGGCTCCGGCTTCCTGGGCCAAAAGAGCAGCCGATGTACCCGCTCCGCCACCACCAATAACCAGCACATCTACGTCGAAATCTATGTTTTCCAGGGAAAAAGTGTCTGGATCGAGCATACTCCGGCTTTCCAGCAGATCGGCATGTTCATGGGTAAACTTATCCCCGGCATTCGGGCCTACTTTCACCAGCCTGGTGGCATCAGGCTTATAGTCGGGATGGTAGGAGCGTAAGAGATTTTCTTTTTCTTCCGGTTTTAAACGGGGAAAAGTTTCCTTTAAGCGTCGTTCTCTGGTTTGTTCGACGATTTTAATTGCTTCCAGCATTTCCTGAGTATACATATTTATTCCACCTTCCTTAGGGTTCAATATCCCGGGCATTGTATAACTTTTGCAATTCCTCTTTGTCCATTTTCATCAGCCTGTCCAGTTCCTCATCGAACTTCCCGGCTTTGACCTCTTCTACCCGTTTGGCCAGGTGTTGCGCCCGCGGGGCAATATGGCGACCGTAGAGCCGGCGGGCCAGAATGGCAACGTTATATTGGACGGTTTCTGCCGGACAGCGGGAAGCACAGAGACCGCACATAATGCAGTCAAAGGACATATGGGCCACCTTTTCGATATCTCCTCGCTGAGCCGCGGCCATATAGTCCATTACCGATAGTTCCTGAGGACAGATCCTGGTGCACTGATTGCAGCCAAGGCAGCGGGTCAATTCAGGATAATACCGCAGCAATGTGCCCAGGGTGGGAGTGAGTTCCTCCAGGTTATAAGTGGCTTTATTGGCCGGGTAAAAGGGGATCTGGGTGAGATACATCCCGTCTTCTACCACGGTTTGACAGGCCAGGCCTACTTTCAGCCGAAAATCGCCCGGTTTGCGGTAAACGGTACCACAGGCACCGCAAAAACCCCCCCGGCAGCCGCAGCCCCGGATAAAACGGTAACCGGCATATTCCATGGCTTTCATAATCGTCAGGCCATAGGGAACCTTATAGTGTTTACCCATAATATATATATTTACCATTTCCCTTTCTTCAGCCATAACTCTTTCCTCCTTACAAGGCAGATCTATGCTCCCACCAATAAGGGCCTGGGATCTACATAGTGTTGATCCAGTCCAAGGCTTTCCTGGGGAAGTTCCAGAGCTAAACCCAAGAGTTGGGTAAAATATAACACGGGAATTTGGCGAAAGCCGGCGTTTTTCTGCAGTATTTTTTCCTGCAACCAGTCCAGGTTAAACTGGCAAAGGGGACAACTGGTGATGATTGCTTCCGCACCCTTAGTAATGGCAGAGTTGAGTATATCCTCCACCCTTTGCATCACCAGAGCGTTATCGTGCAGTACCTGATAGGAACCACAACAGGTTATCTTATTGGGGTATTCAACCACCTCCGCACCCAGGGCAGTAACCAGTCCTTCCATGATGGTGGGATTTTCCGGATCGTCGAAATTCATCTCCGCAGCTGGCCGGACAAGCATGCAACCATAATAACAGGCCACCTTAAGACCCTTCAGGCTCCTTGCCGCCTTGTTCCTGATTACATTAAATCCCACGTGCTCCTTACAAATTTCCAGGGGGTGGACAGGCTGAATTTCTCCGGTATAGTTTTCTTCCAAATAATCATTTAGTTTTTGCCGTGCCTCTGAGTTGTTTTGTATTACATAATTCACCCGTTTTAAAACGTTATAGCAGAAGGAGCAAACCGTAACCAGCCTGCCACCTTCTTCTTTGGCTGCATTGGCTAAAATGCGTGCTGCCGCGACCATGCCGATGTAATTGTCCTGGGCCAGGGGAAAAACTGTACCGCAGCAGGTCCAGTGGGACAGTTCGGTTAATTCCACACCTAAAGCAGCCAGGGAGGCCCGGGTGGAATAATCCAGACCCTTTGCTTTACTATGGAGAGTACATCCTGGAAAGTATGGAACCCTCATCCCTATCCCCCTTTTTAAGCGCTTAGCTTGCGAAAGCCGCTGGTCAAGGCCATCTGGGGAACTTGTGTCAGCAACTCCACCGGAATTTTTTCCGCAATTAGTACTTCCCTGCCCTGACGCAGGTTGATTACCCGTAAGGCTTCCATTAACCGGGCAATATCTATACCCCGGGGGCAGCGGGCGGTACAAATTAAACAGGTGCTGCATACCCAGATGGATTTACAATTCAATGCTTTGGCGTTTCCCAGTTGAATCATGCGCATGACCTGTCGGGGTAGAAATTCCATGAATTCTCTGCCCGTACAACCTGCACTGCAGGTCCCGCATTGCATGCAAAGATTGGGATTTTGCCCGCTTATTTCTTTGATGCGCTCAACTAATTCCCGGCGTGTTTTGCCTGATAGATCCACCATCTCGCATCTGACTCCTTTAATACGATTTCTTGTTAATCCCACCTTTACTACTCCCTGGACCCTTTCCTTTACCTCTTACCTTTTTGCACCGGCATCATTTTACCGGATTTACACCTTTTCTTCCCTGGCTTTCTTCTGGCGCTACCTTGCAATTTCCTTGCTAGATATTGAGGTGCTTGTGCTATGAGAATACCGCAGGCATAGTATAACTATTCTTAATAATTACAGTAATTCAGCATTATAGCCCCAATCCCTGCTTAAAAATAAAAAAATTAAAATTATCCGTACTTTCTAACTTTTATAATTTAACAATAGCTATTAGAAAGGGGGGAGCGAGGTCTTGATCCCTGCTTGCAGAATACCCCGATCAGGGACAACAAATCTGCCAGGTTTGAACCTCGACAGTATTTAGGATCTCGACAGTGTTACGATTCTGAAGCAATATTGCCAGAAGAAGGACATTATACAAAAAAAAAAAAAACGACTAATTCCTGTCAGCAGGTTTTCGAGGTACACCCATTCCATCCAGGCATTTCACCACTGGGACGGGCGAAATCCCGCCCCTGACTACTATCATCCCATCAATCAGCACTACCGGTAATTCTCCAGGGGCTACATCACCAGCATAGTGATAGGTCAGCTCCACGCTGTGGCCATAGAGCCTTTCCAGCAATCCCTCCAGTAACCGGTACCCAAAGGAGAGATCGCGTTCACCGAACGCGCATCCTCCTGGTGCTCATCCGGGACGCCCCCATTCATTAGCCGGAACATTTCCAAGAACCTCCACTCTAACCGGCATACAATAACCCTCCCGATTTTTACAGGGATGGTAAATAAAAGTCCCAAGCGCTTATGGGAGAAGGCAACATGGAAGTATGGGGAGTATAATCATTGGGTAATGTATGCAAAAAACTCGACCAGTTGATCGCCCTTCTTTAATAGAAGTTCCGCTACCTGGGACTCAGTCAAACTCCTGGTCACCTCTGGATCTCTCTTATCGGCCACACTAAACATGATCCTTTGAATCTTCCCTAATTCTATTGCTACCGTAATTACAATATTGTCCTGCCCATTAAAATCGGTACTGAATTCAAACTCGTCAAATTCACATGGTGGATCTGGCAAATAAGTACATGTAATTCCAAAAGCACTAAGCCGGTTGGAATTTTTAATATTTTCCAGGTTAATATCCTTACCCATATACTTGCGAAATCGCTCCATGGGTAGCTCCTCCTTTCCGGGTATTTTTTTCTTCATTTAGAACTTAAAATCCTGCACTGTGCCTGCGTAACTGAAACGAAAAAGTAAAAGGCCCGCAGGAGTAAAATCCTACAGGCCTTGATTTTACTGGCTTTGGTGCGGCAGAAGGGACTTGAACCCCCACGGGCGTACGCCCACAAGAACCTGAATCTTGCGCGTCTGCCAATTCCGCCACTGCCGCACATCCTACTGACAAGATTTATTATAACATATTCGGAGATACCTGACAAGGGGGGATTTTTAATTTGCCCTTTGGCTCATTTCTAGCAAGAACTACTATAAGAAAAACATTGGCAGGTGTCAAGACCTTTCTAAAAGTCAAAAAATCTGCCGGGCAATCCGGGTTAGCTGGGCGAGGTTGCGACATTCAAAAACGTACCGGCAGTGGGGTGTGTACAGGTGCATTATGCTGTCTTCCCGGTTCCAGCTTTCCTGCGGGGCCGGGTTTAACCAGATGACCTGCCGGGCATGGCGGCAAATCTCCTGGAAATACTCTTCTCCGGAGGGTTTGTAGTTATTTCGGGCATCCCCCAGGACAATAAGGGTGGCTCTCCTGTGCAGCACATGCAGGTGTTCCTGAAAAAACTGGCGCCAAACCGCACCATAGTCGGAAAAACCTGTCTGCCAGATGCCTGTTTGCCGTTGAATGTTCCGTACGGCCTGTTCAAGGTCCAGTTCCTTTAGTTGGGTAGTGACCTCGGCTATGGCATCCACAAAAGCAAAAGAGCGCACCGTACGGAATTTATTCTGCATGGCGTGGACCAGAAGCAGCATGAACTGGCTGTAGGGAGCCACCGAACCGGAAAGATCGCAGAGCACCACCACCTCCGGGCGTGTTGGCTGGCGTACCTGATGACGGAGGATCATGGGTACCCCTCCGGTAGTGGCTGCCAGACGTACGGTGTGCCTTATGTCTACCGCCCCGCCGGGTGCAAGAGTACGCCGGTAGCCCGCACGGGTAGCCAGACGCCGCCCCAGGCGGGCTATTTGCCGTTTTACTTCTATCACCTGTTCCGGGTTCAGCTCGGCAAAGGATCGGTTGGCCAGGTTGTCCCGCCGGGCTATAGCCAACAGTTCCTTTTCCGGTTGCCTTTGACAACGCAGTTCATCTATGTTCAACCTGAGCAGGCGTTCCAGGCGGAGCAGGTTTTCCTGCCGGCGCAGTTTTTCTGCCCCACTAATGGGGGAACGTTCCAGCCAATCGATTGCCCGTGCCCAGTCCAGGTGCGCTTTAAGCTGGTTGAGCGTTTGCTCGGGATCTTCCCGGTTGTCTTCACCAGGCGGGGGCAGGGCCAATACGACCTCCCGGGCCAGAGCGGCCAACTCTTCTTGAACACCTTTTTCAATGACCATGATCATCTGCCGTGCTGCCCCTGAAAAAGGCATAATACTATCATGGTGAAACTGCCTTTCCCTTTTCCCCTGTCCGGAACCGTGTCCCCTGCTGCTTCCCTCCCCTCCCGGTTCCCCGCCGCCTGCCGGTAGATTATTTTCCCTATCCAAGGCCTGCCGCAGCCATGCTTTCATTTGCGCCAGTCGGGCGGCAAATTCTTCCCGGGAAAGGCGGGGAGGGGGAACAGGGATTACCGGTCCTGGCACTGGCTGTTCCGGATTTTTTACTCGTTGTTTAAGTGTCGTCCAGTATAGATGAAATAGTTTTTCAAGGATCCTTTCCTGGCCGGTTTCCTTAATTAAAGTGGCTTTCATGGCCAGGAGCAGGTTCTCCCGGGTGGGTTCGAGAAGGGACAGTGCCTGCAAAAGATCCAGTGTTTCCCCCGTGGAAACAGGTACGCCGGCCTGCCTTAGTAAGTGGACGAAGGCTATGAGATGCTCAACCATGTTTTTGTGGCCTTGCCCCCCTTTTACCGTATACTTTGCAGTACCCGCTCAGTAAAGCGTTCAATGGCCTGGTATAACTGGGCCACCCGTTCGGGTGCCACTTCCTCGGTCAGGTTAACCGTAGCACTTATGGTCATCCGCCGTTCTTTGATGTTATACCTGGCCAGAAAGGTTCCCGGGCGGGTAAAAAGGTGAAACTGGAGGTCTTTAGCAAATCCCAGGGTATTAATTAAGATGTGGGGGGGCAGGGTGATTTTATCAATTATCCTGTGCAGGGTTAACTCGGTGAAACCTAGCATTACGGTCAACTGCCTGTGAAGTTCCGGGGTCAGCACTTCCGGCTTATCCAGGTAAAGCTCTGCTTCTATTTTTTGTGCAACCTGGCGAAAAGTGAGATGGCCGGTGGGGTTAAAACAGGCCCGCAGGGCATCATGTTGCGCTAAATAAAGGGTCTGGCCCTGAAATTGGTTTAAAAAATCTGCACAGCATTCTGGCGCTACAATTTTCTGGGCCGCTATAGCCAGGTCATCGACCATCGGCTCCTCCCGGGGTGTGGTTACTTCCGGAGTGAATACCCGCAGTACTTGCGCGAGGGAAATCTGATTTAAGAGCTGCCGGCAATGGTATTCCGCGTCCCGGAAGTGGGTAATGAATTTAATCTTTGCCGTGGCCACCCCTCCCTGTACCATCAGGGAAACCGGGCAGTTAACCGCCACGTCCCGGGATTGCCACTGCACCTGGAATTGCCCGGCCAGCTCTAGTGCTTCCAGATCAAGATGTTCCAGCAAGGTCAGCTTTTCGATAATTTCCGGTAGCGGCCGGGCTGTGGCGGTAACCAGAATTTTTTGATCGGTCACCGGTTCGAAGTAAGAGGAAGAGTAAGCATGGGGTACAATGGAAAAAAGCAGGGGGACTATCTTCTCTCCCCATTCCCAGTGTGCGGTGGTAATATAAATATAGTTTTGCCCCACGATCACTTGCAAACCGTCCACCATAATTTCGTTGCCCCGTGCGTAAAGGCCCGGTTTTTCGGCCAGAAAAGTGAGTAATGCAGGTTTTTTGTCCATGTTGCGGGTGAGAATTTCAATCCGCATGTTATTAGCCACCGTCTTAAAATATTTTAGCCATTTATATCTTCTTTAAATGGCCACTTCACCTTCATTTTGTTTTTAAAAACATGTTTCGTCAAGGCGAATTTACCCGGTGCTTCTATGGAGGTACGCAAATGAATACGCAATCCCTGTTCCGCAGTACGCAAAGTGTAGCCGATGGCCTTTTGCGACAGCAGTATTTGTGTAACCGTACTGTAGCCACCACCATTTTCCTGGCCGCCCACCTGGGCAAACCGCTGCTGGTAGAGGGGCCGGCCGGGGTAGGTAAGACAGCTCTGGCCCAGGCTCTGGCCGGAGCATTAAATACCCCGCTGGTGCGCCTGCAATGTTATCCTGGACTGGATGAAGCCAAGGCTCTTTATGAGTGGAATTATCAAAAGCAACTACTTTACATCCAGGTTACCGCCAGTAATAAGTATGACTGGGATGAACTGCGGCAGGATATTTATACACCGGAATTTTTACTGGCCCGGCCGCTGTTAAAAGCTTTTTTGTCCGAAAAGCCGGTGGTCCTTTTGGTCGATGAACTGGACAAAAGTGACGAGGAACTGGAAAGCTTTCTTTTGGAGGCCCTTTCCGAGTTTCAGGTCTCCATTCCCGAACTGGGTACCATACGGGCCAGGCATATTCCCTTTACCCTGCTCACCAGCAACAGCAGCCGGGAGTTCAGTGATGCCTTAAAAAGGCGCTGCTTGCACCTGTATATCCCCTATCCCACTGCCGAGCAAGAGCGGGCCATTGTTGCTTTAAAGGTCCCCGGAATCGATGGGCGGTTGGCCGCTCAAGTAGTTGATTTTGTCCACAATTTGCGCCGTTTACCCCTGAAAAAAAGCCCCAGTATTGCCGAAACCCTGGACTTTGCCCGTACCATGTTGCTGCTGGAAGCCAGACAACTGAATCCCCGGGTCGTGGCTGATGCCCTGAATGTCTTGCTTAAATACCAGGAGGATGTAGAAAAAGTGATGGCTAAGCTAGAGGATTTGTTACCGGAAGCCGGGGAGGGGGACGGTACCCCTGCCGCTGAGGTTATCCTCCCCCATGAGGCGGCGGCAGGTGAAGAAACAGAAGCGGAGCAGACTGCCGTCGATCTGTCCCGCTTTAACTTCTAGATATTACCGCCAACAATTAATCCGGCACTACCTTTACCAGCACTTTGCGCTGCCGGGGACCGTCGAATTCACATAAGAAAATCCCCTGCCAGGTGCCCAGGACCAGCTGGCCGCCGGTCACCAGCACGGTCAGGGATGAGCCCACCAGGCTGGCCTTGATATGGGCGTCGGCGTTACCTTCCAGGTGCCGGTAGTTTCCCTCCCGCGGTACCAGCCTGTCCAGTTCGGAGAGTATATCATAGGCAACTGACGGGTCGGCGTGCTCGTTAATGGTAATACCGGCCGTGGTATGGGGTACAAAGAGGTGGCAGCATCCTTCGGTGATTTTTTCCGCCTGAACGATTTTCCTTACTTGAGAAGTAATATCCACAAGCTGGGAGCGGGCTGTGGTGTTAACGGTTAGAGTATGGATCATCATGATTCCCCTTTCAAGTAGAAATTAAAAGCAGAGCCAGCTCCACTGCTTCCCGGGCACTGGTAGCTGGGCGTATGCCACCGGACAGGCCAGGGCGCTCCAATTTCCAGGTGCCCAGGCCGATTACCGGTTTACTCATTTTTAAAGCCAGACCAATTTCTGAAAGGGTGCCGTAACCTCCACCGATAGCAATGAGGGCATCGGCGGCACAAGCAATAATGGCATTGCGGGCATCTCCCAATCCGGTGGGCAGGGCCACCGTTAAATAGGGATTGCCTTCCCCACGATGGCGGCCCGGAAGAATACCGACCACCACCCCCCCGGCCTGGCGGGCACCCCGGGAGGCAGCTTCCATAACCCCGCCCCGGCCGCCGCAAATTAATATGGCTCCTCGCCGGGCAATTTCCCGGCCCACTTCCTCTGCCAGGTTCCTTTCTACCTCTGTACATTCTGCTCCGCCAATTACGCCGATATACCAGGTCAAACCTTTCACCCACTTTAGAAAAGGCCGTGGATGCCACGGCCTTTCACTGTATTTATAGGCGCTGGGCGGACTTGAAGCCCAGGTTGAAGGTGAGTATTTCCAGTTTTACCGAGAGGTCCACGTTGCGGATCTCAATCCCTTCTGGCAGGTTCAAGGCTACCGGAGCAAAGTTTAAGATAGCCTCCAGGCCGTTTTTAACCATAATATCTGCCACTTCCTGAGCCGCCCGGGGAGGTACGGCAATAATACCGATGCGAGCTTTGTGTTCTTGAATTACCTCGGGCATCTTTTCCATGGGCAGCACTTCCAACTCGGCAATTTTCTTACCTATTTTGGTCAGGTCGTTGTCGAAGACACCTACAATTTTAAAACCCCGGCTGTTAAATCCCTTGTATGTGCATAGAGCATAACCTAGATTGCCGGCACCTACCAGAATTAACGGCCAGTTATGGTCCAACCCCAGAATCTTTTTAGTGTAACGCATTAAATCTTTAACGTTATAACCAACCCCCCGGGTGCCAAACTCGCCAAAGTATGCCAGATCCTTGCGCACCTGAGCCGGGCTTACTCCTACCCCTTCGGCGATTTCCCCGGAGGAGACAGTGGTTACTCCGTTGCGATCCAGCCGTTCCAGATACCGGGAGTATATCGATAGCCTGGTTACTGTGGCTTCGGGAACGCGCAGGGTCTTCATCAAATCGCCTCCTTCTTCTCTTTGATTCTATACAAATAAGGGGCCTCTTCCCGGCCCCGGTAAAAGACCGGTTTAAGTTATAAAATTCACATGCTAGGTATTTTATATCATTTGTTCCCCTGTCTGTCAAATGACTTTTTGCCGAAGAGCAAAGAAAAGCCCCGAAAAGAAGTTTCTCCTCGGGGAATGGTTGCGAACCTAAATTCGCCCTCTTCCTCCAAACCTGTGATTATATCTTGCTGGCTGCGGCAAAGGCCTTCCGGGCAGCTTCCACTGTCCGCTGGATTTGTTCGTCGGTATGGGCCAGACTAACAAATGTAGCTTCGAATTGGGATGGAGCGAGGTAAATCCCTTGTTCCAGCATAGTCTGGAAGAAGGCGGCAAAGCGGCGGGTATTGGCCGTGCAGGCCGTAGCGTAATCCACCACCGGTGTGCCGGTAAAGAAAGTGCAGAGCATAGAACCAACCCGGTTAAAGGCAAGCGTAAGTCCTGCTCCCCGGGCAGCTTCGGTCAGTCCCCGGGCCAAAAGAGCGGACTTGCGCTCCAATTCTTCGTAAATGCCGGGCCGTTTTAGTACCCTTAAGGTGGCCAGGCCCGCAGTTACGGCCAGGGGATTACCTGAGAGGGTGCCAGCCTGGTAAACTGGCCCTTCCGGAGCCACCTGTTCCATAATATGACGCTTTCCACCGTAGGCTCCCACCGGCAAGCCGCCGCCGATGATTTTGCCCAGACAGGTCAGATCGGGATCAATACCGTAAAGAGCCTGGGCACCGCCGTAGGACAGCCTGAAGCCAGTGATCACTTCGTCAAAGATCAATAATGTTCCGTAACGGCGGGTAATTTCCCTTAAACCCTCTAAAAATCCTTCCCTGGGCGGCACTACACCCATATTGCCGGCCACCGGTTCTACAATCACGGCGGCAATATCTTCTCCCTCCTGGGCAAAGATTTTTTCTAAACTGTCCAGGTCATTGTAGGGGGCCACAATGGTATTAGCCGCCGTGCTGGCCGGCACACCGGGACTGCTGGGCACCCCCAGGGTGAGGGCTCCGGAACCGGCATGAATTAACAAAAAGTCGGCGTGGCCGTGGTAGCAGCCCTCGAACTTGACAATTTTATTCCGCCCCGTATACCCCCGGGCCAATCGCAGTGCACTCATGGTTGCTTCCGTGCCCGAGTTCACCAGGCGCACCATTTCTACTGCCGGAAGTGCTTCCACAATGGCTTTGGCCAGCTCGATTTCCAGTTCCGTGGGAGCGCCAAAGCTGGTCCCTATTTCCAGGCATTCCTGTAGAGCTGCCATTACCTCCGGGTGCCGGTGGCCCAGGATAAGCGGTCCCCAGGAACCCACATAGTCTATGTATTCATTGCCGTCGACGTCATAGATCAGCGCTCCCTGACCCCGGGCAATGAAAAGGGGCTGCCCCCCCACGGCTTTAAAAGCCCTTACCGGGCTGTTTACGCCTCCGGGTATGTAGCGGCGGGCTAGAACGAATAGCTCCTTGGACTTGTCGTAAGGCAAAATACCACCCTCATTTCTCCACAAAGTATTTCATACTGCTCTTCTTCAATTCGGCTACACTAAATAGCAGGCGGTAGCTGGCAATGCCACTGGCCCGGGAGAGCCGGGCGGCAATCTCCCGGCAATCTTCCGGTGTCTGCCCGTGAACAACGGTGAACAGGTTGTATGGCCAGTCCGGTGGGCGAGCGGGACGCTGATAACAGTGGGAAACCTCGTCAAAGGTGGCCATCAGCCGGCCCACTTCCTCGATGCGTTCCTCCGGCACCTGCCAGACCACCATGGCATTGGAGACAAAACCCAGATCCTGATGGCGTACTGCCGCGCCAAAGCGCCGGATAACCCCCCGCTCGGCAAAATCCTGGACCTTGGCCAGCAATTCATCCTCAGTGATACCAAGTTTTTCCGCCAGGGCCAGAAAAGGTCGGCTAACCAGGGGAAGACCTTCCTGCAGGGCCCGGATAATTTCTTTATCCAGCTGGCTAAGCATTTTCATCCTCCCCCAGGTCGAAGTTCACCCGGATCTTAAAAATTCTGGAGGCCGGGAGATGCAGTATATCCTCTATACCGGTGCGCTTTTTAATTTCTTCTAAGGTGGCTTCCAACCTGGCCGGGGATTCCACCAGCAAAGTAAACCACATGTTATAAGGGTGATCCCGTAAATAATTGTGGGTTACTCCTGGGAAACTGTTGATAACGGCAGCCACCTCTTTAATTCTCTCTGCTGGTACCTTCAGAGCACAGAGGGTGCCGCTGTAACCTACCTGGCGGGAGTCAAAAATGGCCCCCAGCCTTCGGATGACCCCACTCTCAATCAAACGTTTTAACCGGGCCAGGATATCCTCTTCAGTGGTGCCCAGGGTTTCGGCCAGCTTCCGGTAGGGTTCCGGGACGATGGGTAGATGGCTTTGGATTAAATTCAACAACTGTTTATCCAGACTATCCAGAGTCATGATTATTCCCCCGCTGTACTGTTTTGCCTTTCCGGTACAGGCACCAGGGTTCCTCGGCCATATAATCCCCATAGTAGAAGTAGGCCCGTGCCCGGCAGCCACCGCAAATATTCCGGTAGTGGCAGGTCCCACAGTCTCCGCTGTACTCGCCAGTACGCAACCGCTGGAATACCGGGTTATCCCGCCAGATCAGGCTGAAAGGTTTCTCTCGCACATTACCCGCGGGAATGTCTAAATAGGCGCAGGGCTGGACGTCGCCTTTGGGGCTGACGATACAGTAACCCGTGCCAGCCAGGCACCCCTTTTGGAAACGCAGCTTTAAGCCCATCTGGGCGGCAATGCGCATAAACTGGGGGGCACAGGTGGGTTTCACTTCAATGGGCACTTCCCTTTGCTTTTTCATCAAGCGGTACAGCAGGCGTTCGTATTGTTCGGCCCTTAAGGATTCCTCTTCGATATTTACTGCACGACCGGTGGGTACCAGGAAAAACACATGATGGGCCACCGCTCCCATGCGCACGGCCAGGTCTGTTAATGCCTCTACCTGTTCATAGTTCCATTCCACTACCGTGGTATGAATTTGAAAGGGCAAACCCGCTTTCCGGCAGGCCACCATGCCCTCCACGGCTGCCTGCCAGGCTCCCGGAACGCCCCGGAAACGATCGTGCTGTTCCGGTTCGGTGCTGTCCAGGCTGATGCCCATGGCCAGCGTCCCGGCTTGCTTTAATTTTTCGGCGACACTGCCGGTAATTAATGTACCATTGGTACCAAAAACCGGGCGCAGGCCTTTACGGGCCGCATACCCTACCAGCTCATATATATCGGGCCGTAGAAGGGGTTCACCCCCGCTGAAAATCATAATTTTAAACCCGGCCCGGGCAATTTCATCAATTAGATTAGCAGCTTCGGAAGTGTTTAATTCTTCTTCCAACCTGGCGCCGGCGTCCCGGTAGCAATGCCGGCAGGTCAGATTACAGGCGTTGGTAGTATTCCAGGAAACCAGCACGGTTGAACACCCTCTCAAAAACTAACCTTCCCGCAACCAGCGGACCACATCCTTCGCGTGGTAAGTAATAATAATATCGGCTCCTGCCCGTTTCATTCCGGTGAGGGTTTCCAGGACAACCCGGCGTTCGTCAATCCAGCCGCGTAAGGAAGCGGCTTTAACCATAGCATATTCACCACTAACGTTATAAACTGCTACCGGGTAGTTGAAGGCATCCCGCACCCGCCGGACAATATCCAGGTAGGCCAGGGCAGGCTTAACCATAACGATGTCTGCCCCTTCTTCAATATCCAGGGCGATTTCCCGCAGCGCCTCCCGGGCATTGGGGGGATCCATCTGGTAGGAGCGGCGGTCGCCAAACTGAGGTGCCGACCCGGCAGCTTCCCGGAAAGGGCCGTAAAAGGCAGAAGCGTACTTGGCCGCGTAGGCCATGATGGATACATCCTGGAACCCGGCTTCGTCCAAAGCGCGGCGGATGGCCGCTACCCGGCCGTCCATCATATCGGAAGGAGCTACCATATCGGCCCCCGCCCGGGCATGAGAAAGGGCCGTGCGGGTCAGCAGCTCAAGGGTCGGGTCATTTAAGATGCGTCCCCGGTCCACTACCCCGCAGTGGCCGTGGCTGGTGTATTCGCAAAGACAGACATCGGTAATGACTACCAGTTCAGGGAACTCCCGCTTGATAGCCCGCACGGCCTGCTGCACAATTCCCTCATCGTCATAGGCTTCAAGACCCATTTCATCCTTGGCATGAGGAATGCCGAAAAGGAGAATCCCGGGAATGCCCAGTTCCACCACCTGAGCTACCTCTTCCAGAAGCATATCAACGGAAAAGTTATACACCCCAGGCATGGCTTCCACGGTTTTTTGGACTCCCTGGCCGTGGGTGACAAACAGCGGGTAGATAAGGTCGTCTACCATCAGGTAGGTTTCCCGAACCAGACGGCGGATGTTTTCATTCACCCGCAGCCGGCGGGGACGGGTTATGGGAAAGGTCACCAAACGCACCTCCATATGTTAAGCGATGCCGATTTCCTCATCCGTCAAATAGCAGGCGGGATCGGGTGCCCAGAAATCGTCATATACTGCTTCCGCCCGGCTGCGGAAATTGCCGTTGCAAATTTCCAGCCAGCGACAGCGGGCACAGCGTCCCTTTAAAAAGGGCCGGCGGTTTTTTAGCCCGGCCAGAATGGGTTGGGAAAGATCCGTCCAGATTTCACCAAAGCTTTTTTCCCGCACATTGCCGAAGGTGTACTGGGGAGTAAACTGGTCCGGGTGGACATTTCCTTCCCAGTCCACGGCAGCAATGGCAATGCCGGAACGGTTGCCCCCGTTTTGCAAAAGTAGCTCATAAACCCGCTCTGCTCTTTGGGAATCCCGTTCCCGTAATTTCAAATATACATAAACCCCATCGGCATGGTTATCCACCGTTAAGATCTCTTTGGTCAGACCCCGGCGGTGAAAATAGAGGGTCTTTTCCATGATCAGGTCCAGGACGGCCCGGGATTCCTGGTGGGTAAGGACATCTTTTAACATCTCCCGTCCCCTGCCGCTGTAAACCAGATGGTAAAAACATACCCGGGGAATGTTTTCCTTTTCAATGAGTTCAAAGATGGCTTCCACCTGGTTAAAATTGTACCGGTTGATGGTAAAGCGAAGTCCCACCCGCTGCCCTACCGCCAGACAGTTGCGGATGCCCTCCAGGGCGGATTGAAAAGCTCCCGGCCGGCCCCGGAATTGGTCGTTAATTTCCCTGATACCGTCCAGACTGATGCCCACGTATCCCACGCCAATCTCTTTTAAACGACGGGCCACGGCATGGGTAATCAGGGTGCCGTTGGTGGAAACGGTGGTGCGGATGCCCCGGCTGGTGGCATACTCCGCCAATTCAAAAAAGTCCTGGCGCATCAGGGGTTCGCCGCCGGAAAATAACAGTACTGGTACTTTGAAGGCGGCCAGGTCGTCAATAAATTTTTTGCCCTCGGCAGTGGACAGCTCCCCGGGGTGTCTCTGATTAACCGCACTGGCGTAACAGTGGATGCAGCGCAGGTTGCAGGCGCGGGTTATGTTCCATACCACGACCGGGCCCTGACCTGCCGCCACTCCGTGGATCTGATTACGGGAGGAAGGGCTATAACGCAGTTGATCACCAAAATTCGCGGTTTCCAGGAGCAATTTGCTGATGCTAATCATCTTGACCCCTTCCCTGGACTGCTTCCAAAATGGCCTCGATCAAGCCTTCAATGGTATAGTGGCGGGCCTGTACGTGTACGGGCAGGCCCAGTTCCCGGGCGGTGCGGGCAGTGACCGGGCCGATACAGGCCACCATCACTCCTTGTAATAACCGGGGTAGCTGGTGTTCCTTCAGCAGTCCAACAAAATTGCGTACGGTTGACGAGCTGGTAAAAGTAATAATGTGGATCTTTCCTTCGGCCAGCATTTGTCGTACCAGCTCAATGTTCTCCCCAGCAGGGGTGGTGCGGTAAGCCACCACTTCTTCTACCAGCGCACCCAAATCGGAAAGTAGCTCGGCTAACACTTTCCGGGCAATATCTGCCCGGGGTAAGAGGATGCGGTCGCCTGGTTTGATCTGGTCCTTTAAACCGGCCATGATTTGTTCTGCCCGGTATTCATCGGGTACGTAAGTAACTTTCAGAGCGTACCTTTCCAGGGCTTCTTTAGTTTTCGGCCCGATGGCACAGAGATTTGCCCCCTTGAGATCCCGGACATCTTTGCCCTGTTGCAGTAAACGGGAGAAAAAGAAACGAACTCCATTGACACTGGTAAAAATAATCCAGCGATAGGAATCCAGCCGGGCAATGGCTGTGTCCATGGGTGCGTAGCTTTCCGGCTCCACTATGCGGATGGTGGGAAACTCCACCGCTTCGCCTCCCAGTTCTTCAATGGCCCGGGATAACTGACTGGCCTGTTCCCGGCTCCGGGTAACCAGGACCCGCTTGCCGAAAAGAGGCTTTTTCTCAAACCAGGACAGCTTGTTCCGCAGGGATACCACTTCGCCCACGATAATCACGGCTGGATTGGTCAGGCCAGCTTCCCGTGCCCGGGAGACGATGTTTTCTAAGGTACCTACCAGGGTTTTCTGCTCCGGCCGGGTACCCCAGCGGATTACCGCCACCGGTGTTTTGGGATCACGGCCGTGTTGGATGAGCTGGCTGACAATAGATTCCAGGTTGGTCATGCCCATGAGAAAAACCAGGGTGTCTACTGCGGTGGCCAGCTTTTCCCAGCGGATGCGGGAGCCTTCCTTACAGGGATCCTCATTGCCGGTGATGATCGCCAGTGTGGAAGTACAATCCCGGTGGGTAACCGGAATGCCCGCGTAAGCCGGCACGGCAATGGCCGAGGTAATTCCCGGCACCACTTCAAAGGGGATACTGGCTTGGACCAAAACTTCGGCCTCTTCCCCGCCCCGGCCGAAGACAAAGGGATCGCCTCCTTTGAGACGTACCACCACCTGTCCCCTGCCGGCCCTTTCCACCAGCAGTCGGTTGATTTCTTCCTGGGTCATGGCATGGCCAGCTGGGCTTTTACCCACATAGATCAGTTCTGCCTCGGGAGCAACATGGGACAGCAGTTTGGGACTGACCAGGCGGTCGTAAACGACCACATCGGCCTCTTGGATACAGGCTAGACCCTTAACAGTAATCAGTCCCGGATCCCCGGGACCTGCTCCCACCAGATAAACAGTTCCCTTTTTCATCCAGATCAAACTCCCGTCTTGCCGTCTTTAAGATTTCCCCGGCTCCCAGTTTTATTAACTTGCCAGCCAGCTCTTCCCCCAACTGTTCTGCCCTCTCTGGTGGACCGGAAATCCTGTCCCGAACCAGCTGGCGGCCATCGAGACTGGCTACCACCCCTTCCAGGAGCAACTGGTTATTCTTTATCCGGCCCAGGGCGCCAATGGGTACCTGGCAGCCACCTTCCAGTTTGCGCATCAGGGCTCTTTCAGCGGTAATTGTCGCCCGGGAATGAGGGTCATCCAGGGGACGAATTAACTGCTGGATCTCCGGATCGTCCGCCCGGATTTCAATCCCAATGGCCCCCTGGCCTACCGCCGGCAGGCAGATGTCAAAGGAAATATGCTGGGTAATGCGTACATCCTGCCCCAGGCGATGTATTCCGGCATAGGCCAGGATCAGGGCATCCAGATTTAATTCCTCCAACTTGCGCAGCCGGGTGGTCAGATTTCCACGGATGGTGGTAATGTTGAAATCAGGCCTGTAATGTAACAACTGAGCAGTCCGTCGCAAACTGCTGGTACCAATGCGGGCACCTGCCGGTAGTTTTTCCAGGGTAAGACCTGAGCGGGAAATCAATACATCTCCCGGATGCTCACGCGGGCAAAATGCTCCGATGATTAGACCTTCGGGCAACTGGGTGGGAAGGTCTTTCATACTGTGAACCGCCAGGTCAATTTCGTGTGCGGCCAGAGCCACTTCCAGTTCTTTAGTAAATAAGCCCTTATCCCCTATTTTAGCCAGGGCTACGTCCAGGATGTGATCTCCCCGGGTTTTCATACCACGCAGGACAAACTTTTTCTGGGGGTATAGCGTTTGCAGTTGTTCTAATACCCACCGGGCCTGCCACATGGCCAGCTGACTGTCCCGGGTACCGATAATAATTTCTTGCTTCATCAATTTTGCCTCCATAAATATAAGGCCCGCTCTCGTAGTCAGGTAGTCGGGCACTGCTGCCACCAGCTTACCCTCTTCAGCGGGATTTTAATCTTATCTACCGGTGGCCAGGTTACCCTGAACAGGCTTTTTGCCGGCCTGGGATTGTTCCCCTGGAATCTCCAGTTTAAAAAGATTTTGTAATACTTTCATATACAGGTGACCCTCGGGGGTAAGGGCATAGGCCTTCAGCTGGGTTACCGGGACGTGTAACAGCTGATTAACAATGGAGTTGGCCAGGGAACTGACCACCTTGCGATCATGTTCGGAAATGTCCCCCAGCCGGTTGAGTGCCCGGCGCAATTCCTTTTGTTTGATTTCTTCTCCCCGTTGCTTTAAAGCTGCAATGGTGGGCACGACAAACTGCATACTCAACCATTGCATAAACTGATCCAGTTCTTCTTCAATGATGCTTTCTGCCGCCACGGCGGCCTTTTTGCGCTGGGCCAGGTTGTGATCGACCACCTGTTGCAGATCATCTATATCATAAAGGGTTACTCCCGGCAACTGGCCCACCGCCGGGTCAATGTCCCGGGGTACCGCAATGTCGATGATCATCAACTCCCGGCCCTGCCGGCGGGCGATGGCTTCCGCCACATCATGAACACGCACCACATAGTGGGAGGCCGCGGTACAGCTGATGATAATGTCCGCTTCTTCGATATAGTGGTAAAGTTGATCGAATTTTACTGCCCGGCCATTAAACTGGGCGGCCAGGTTGATAGCCCTCTGGTAGGAGCGGTTGGAAACAATTACTCCCGATACACCGTTGGCTACCAGGTGGCGGGCGGTCAACTCGCTCATCTTGCCTGCGCCAATAACTAACACCGAGCGTCCGGAGAGGTCCTTGAATTTTTGTTTGGCCAGCTCCACGGCGGCATAGCTGATGGATACGGCGTTCTGATCGATACCCGTTTCCGTGCGCACCCGTTTGCCCACGGTGATGGCCTGCTGGAACAGGGTATTCAGCACCCGGTTGGTTGCCCCGTACTGACACGCCAGCTGATAGGCACGGCGCACCTGACCTAGAATTTGGGTTTCTCCCAGGATCATGGAATCCAAACCGGCTGCTACCCGGAACAGGTGGCGGATGGTATCATAGAGGGTATGGGCATAGGTACAGTTTTTAATTTCGGAAATATCCACCCCCGATTTCCGGGAGAGGAAATCCCAAATGGCATTTAACCCCTCGTCCAGTTCCCGCGTGGCGGCGTAAATTTCCGTCCGGTTGCAGGTAGATAGAATAACACTCCCCTCAATAGCCGGATAACTATTTAACCGGGCCAAAGATACTTCCAGGGAATGTTCCGAGAAGGAAAGCCGTTCCCGTATTTCCACCGGCGCTGTTCTATGGTTGACTCCGACCGCGATGATAAGCATTAATTACCCGCTCCTTTGCTTGCTTGAGTTCTCCCCTGGCTAACAGCTGCAGAACCTGATCATCCAGGATTGACGTTAGCAGGTCCCGTCTTTTCCGGGAGTCGGGAGTGTGTTCCAAAATATCGTGGCGTATTTCTCCCAGTAAATCGACCACCGGGCCGTACTCAGGCCCATAACGTTCTTCCAATTCTTCTTTAATCTTCCGGGCCAGAAGAGGGCTTTTACCATCAGTAGAAATGGCGATTTGCAGGGAACCTCGCCGGACCACTGCCGGGACATAGAAATTCCCGCGGGGTGGATCATCCACCACGTTTACCAGCACATTTCGGTTCATTGCCTCTGCGGCTACCCGGCGATTGATCTCGTCCTGATCGGTGGCGGCAATTACCAGAAAGACACCTGTAAGGTCAGATGTTTCGTATTCCCCCTGTCGATAGCTAATTTGCCCCTTTTTTACCAGTTCCTGCAAGACCGGGGTAAGGGCCGGACTGACCACCTTTACCTTAGCCTCACAGGCCAGGAGGGATAATACCTTACGCTCCGCGATACTGCCGCCGCCCACTACCAGGCACGGACGCTGGGATAAAATTAACGAAACAGGGTAACATTTGGGCAATAGCTTCAGTCCCTTATCTAGAATTTTCTGATGCTTACAAAATCTGCAATAGCTGCTAAAATACTCTTGGCCGGGCGGTCGGGTAGATTCCTTAAGGCTACTTTGGCCTTCCAGACATATTTTTCGGCAATTTGAATGGAATGTTCAATTCCCCCACAATGCCGGATGAGGGCTATTGCTTCCTGGACCTGTTCCTCATCCTTCTCCCGGGATAAAATCAATGTCCTCAAACGTTCCCGCTGGGGGCTGTGCTCCAGGGCGTAAATGACCGGCAGGGTAATAATGCCCTGGCGCAAGTCGCTGCCCACCGGTTTGCCCAGCTGGCGTTGCTCAGCCACCAGGTCCAGGATGTCGTCGGTTATTTGAAAGGCCATGCCGATGTTGTGCCCGTACCGACGTAAAGCAAAATGTATTTCCTTTGAAGCACCGCAGGCTACAGCTCCTAACTGGCAGCTGGCGGCAATGAGCAGGGCGGTTTTGCGGTTAATGCGATAAAAATAATCCTTCACCGTTTGCCCGGTATCAAAGGAGCCGGATATTTGCTGGATTTCTCCTTCGCACATTTTTACGCTGGTATTGGCCAGCACCCGGGGTATCAGGGGTTCATCATAACTGGCAATAAGAATCAGAGATTGGGCAAACAGGTAGTCTCCTATATGGGTAGAAATCCGGTTCCCCCAGCGGGCCTTAATGGTTGGTACACCGCGACGGGTCATGGCCGCGTCCACCACGTCATCGTGAACCAGGGTAGCCATATGGATGAGTTCTAAAGCTACCGCTAGGGGTAGGACCCGCTCCAGGTGAAAATTGGCGCACTTACCTCCTAACAAGCTAAAGGCGGGGCGCAGGCGCTTTCCCCCTGCTTTTAAAAGATGGGTAGAGGTTTCGGTGAGAAAAGGATCCGGGGTTTGCAAGGTGGCTTGCAATTCCCGTTCTACGATGGCCAATTCATCTTTAATTTCCTCAAACAACTCCAGCATCTTTTCCTAAAAGCTCACCTGCCCGTAACCAAGTCAAACCCCGGCTTTTCATATTATTCCACGGGTAACTGGTAAAATCCTGCTAAAACCAGCTACCGGACAACTCTCTAATTAGGGTATTATATTTTTCCCTTAAAATCAATGGCAGTGGATGGAGAAGGGTTTGTTTTTTGATTGCCTGTATACAGCCTTCATGTTATAATACGAGTTGGATTTAAGGGAGTGGATGGGGCCTGGTGGCCCTCCTGGTCTTCAAAACCAGCTGTGGGGCGGCAATCCCGTCCCGGGTGAGTTCGATTCTCACACACTCCCGCCAGTAAAATCAAGGCTTCCGAGGATCGGGGGCCTTGACTTATTTTTGCCAACAGGCGGTTTTGCCAACAAAATTTCCAACATCACATAGTTAATATGGCTATGAGCATCCATTATATATCAATTACCCTCGACAGTATCTATTAGTCACGGGTTGTGAGTGAAAAACCAAAACCCCCGGGGTCACTCCCCCGGGGGCCACTCATACTTGACAAATTTGTCAAGTTAAACACCAAAGTTCCTCTTGAGGAAGGCTAAAGAATTTAAAAATCCCCGGGCCGGAGCCCGGGGATTACTCACTACCACACATCTACCCTCACCCCATGCCGTTTTAGGAACTCGATCCCCTCGTCCGTATGCCCGTCCCGGCGCACCACCCGGGATAAGGCGCAGGAGACAATCAGCTTTGCGCACGTCAGGCACGGGCCGGCGTTCACGTACAGGGTGCCGCTGGCCACGGCCGGCCCCCGCTTGGCACACAGGCAGATGGCGTTTTGCCCGGCGTGGACGCAGGGCTTGTAATCTTCCCGGCCGGCCAGATCCTTCAGGCAGCGTCCGGTGTCGCAACAGTTGGGGGCACCAACATCATAGTTCTACAACTAGCACCCTTCATAAATAAAATTCTAGCTTAATTGTTTAGCTTAAAATAGAACCTTTTCCATATAAACCCATATTATATTATCAAAGATTAAAAAGGAGTGATCCACATGTCTCAAGAGGTTAACGCAAATACAATTTTTGACAAGATTAAAGAGGGTTTACCTGAAAAAAAGGACCCGGTATTGGAAGAACTGGAGTTCGCCATTAACGAGTTGCAACTCGACGGGGACAAAAAAGACGAGGACAAAAAAGACGGGGACAAAAAAGTAGACAAAAAAATTGGCATTGAGTTCGAGTGCGGCGATTGTTGCAAAAAAGTCATAAACGGGTCCAAATTGTTCTTTATCAAGAATTTTGCCGTCCTGCTTCCGGCCCATGGCGATTGCCTTTTCATGAAGGTATTCAGCGGCGGCAAGCTCGTTGATAAACAGATCATGAGGAAAATCATAATTCCCATAGACCGTATTTGTGCTATTGAAATTGACCCCGTGCAAATAGACCCCTAATCTAGAGACCCCGGGATAGCAACCTCCCTCTTCCTTCAAAGCTCAAGCCGCCCAAGTTGGGCGGCTTGCAAATGTGCCGGAAGCTGGAAGAACAGCTTAAAAACGGCGGAATCAAGTCGCTGGTGGGCAACCGTGGTTACCGCCGGTATCTATTGCTCAACAGAGACACCGTGGTCGGTATAGACCAGGAAGCCCTGAAAGAAGAAGCCTGGTATGACGGCAAGTACGTCCTGCGCACCAACTCCCAACTCAGTACCGAAGAAGTGGCCCTGGCCTATAAAGACCTCTGACGTGTAGAGCGGGCCTTCCGGGAAATGAAATCCAGTCTGGACCTGCGCCCTGTTTACCACTGGAAAGACAGCCGTGTCCAGAATAGCTTGATGAACAGGTGTTTAAAAAACTACCAAAAATATTACCATAATATGGGCTCATTGGGTACCCCCATAAGAGCCCCCAAAAAGTATACTTTCCTTAACAACAAGAAATCCAACATCGAGTTAGACGTTGGCGATTTTGAAGCGGGTGCTGGAAGGGAGAAAGTCTTATTTTTCAATGCTTGCAGATGCTGGCGGGTGCCAACGAACATATGCGGCTGAACTTCAAAACCAGCTGTGGGGTGGCAATCCCGTCCCGGGTGAGTTCGATTCTCACACACTCCCGCCAATCACCTGATTTGGCTTGTTCCAGTCGGGGTACTTTTACCTGACTGGATTGTCTTTTTTTGAGGTTGAAAAATGCTATCCATGATACAACAGCGACACAATGGCTGGCTACGTTTGAGTACGGGTTTTTCTTCTCAGGAAAGCGATCAGCAGCAAAAGAGTAGGAAAACCCATTTCGAATAGATAGGCGTAAGGAACCCAGGGACCGGTAATAAAGGCAAGCAACTTTGTTAAATTTTCAAATTGACTTAAGGACAGATCAATAAGCAGTATACTCAGGGGAACGATAACCGGCCTATGGTCTTTGAGTTTGAACAACTGGGCAGTGCCCATTACCGTAGCAAAATGAAACAGCGCTACTTTCCCGAAGATGCCCACGATCCAGATTACCAGCCATACAGCATCCAGGCGGCTGAGAAAGGGACCAAAGCCGGCCAACCGCACCAGTTCGAAGGTGGCGAAATTCAACCTTCCGGTGGTAACACCAAAGACGGCGTTACAGGACAGGGCATTTATAGTGAGGATTAACCCGATGGCCGCTACAGCAATGAAACCGTTGCGCCGGGCCAGGTCCGGCCTGGCCAGGTAGGGAAAGAGCATACCCAGCAGGAATACCTCACCCCGCCAGGCAATGGGATTCAGGCTGGCCCGGATCACCGTTTTAAAACCGTGTTCCAGTAAGGGGAACAGGTTAACCAGTTTCATCTGCCCGGATACCAGAATTATTATTAATACGAAAAGTGTGAGCATTACTGGGTAAGCCAGTTCCATGACCCTGGCGACCACCTCTAACCCCTGGTATAAGCCATAGGTGCATACGGCAACCATTAAAATGGCAAAAACTACCTGGGGAGTTTGGGGCATAATGGTTGCAGCTACCAGCTCGCCGAATTCCCGTAAAATGACGCCGTTAATGTGTAGAAAAAACAGAACGTACAAAAAAGCGATAATCCTTCCCAGCCAGGGGCCCAACAGGGTTTCGATGTACTGCACAATGGTCTGATCGGGAAAACACCGGCCCAGGGCAGTGATCACCAGGATGACGTAAAACCCGGGCAGAGTAGCCAGTACCGGGGCAACCCAGTCATCCCTTCCGGCTATGGCCGCGGTAACTCCGGGTAAAAAGACCAGGGCTGTAGCACCTACTACATTGATCAACAAATATACTACTTGCAAACCTGAAATCTTCGCCCGATCATGCATAACAACACCTCAGTGGGTCATATCTTATTGTTAGTCATTTACATTTTTTATATGTACCATCGAATCAGATCAAAGGGACCACCTGACGGTGATCCCCAATTTGACTAAATAAAAGTGGATGGATGTTACGTTTGGGGCTGGAGATCGAGAAGATCTGGCGGTGTCGTTTCCCTGTCTCCGAAAACCAGACACAGCACGGCCAGCGCGAGGTTGACGGCAGCCAGGATGAGATAGACTTTTCCCACCGGATGGTTGGTCCCTAAAAGGAAATGGAAGGCTATTAAGAATGCTCCAGCGGCAAGATAAGAGCGTCCCTTCTTATAATCAAGGGCCGTATGCTTCAAGGTAGACAGGAACGGCAGGGAAAAAGTTTTTCCCGGAGCCACCTGATCACTGGATTCCCTGATTTTTTGCGCCTGGGCCACAAGGTACAATAACTCCTTTTCGGCCACCAGGGCGATGTGATATTGCCTGCGCAGGGAAGCTGCCAGCCGCCTGGTATCAGTAGCAAATTCACCGGGGGTAATTAAGAGAGCATAGTGATAGCCTTCTTTTTTCATCGTCTTGACCAGATTATGTACTGCAACTACCCCCACTGGGTTCTGGTCGATCGGTATAAACCCTATGATTACCGGCGTCTTCCGGTAAATTGCCCGGATAATTCCTGTTGGTTGCTCCGCTGTTTTACTCATTTTTCTGCCCTTTGGCCGCACCTGTTCAAACTGGAGCAGGCTTTGCAGGATCGGCCACAAAAAAGAAGCCAGTTCGGCAGCGGTCTTTAACTGCTTTAGTTTCTCCCGGTACTGTTCACCCAGAAAGCGGAGTTTGCGGTAAAGAATTTCCCTTTCGTACCTTTTCTTTTGGAGCTTTGCGGCCAATAGGCCTGTGCCACCAACAAGAACCAGGGAAACGGCTAAAGCTATCTTGCCGGGCCAGAGGGTGGCCAAAAAGATCAAACTTAACACCCACAATATCAAAAGTGTACCGTAGAAATCCAGCCAGCGGGCAATCTGGTTACGGCTGTCTTCCTTTGGTTTGATGTAGTAACGCAAAAGTTCACCCCGCTGGCGCCGTTTTTTCCAGGACTGATAGGCAAGATTCAAGGCCCGGCGGGGAAGTTTTAACAGTTGCACTCAATTCATCCTCCTTACCTTTTTGTTTACCCTGTATGATTACCATTTTTTGTATTATTGATTCCTTTAAAGGGTGAATTTATTAATTCTTCCCACGGCAAACTACTCTTTAGGAGGTGAAAGCCGTGGCCGGCGGGGAAAAGGATTTGGACGAAAAGTACCGGCAGCTGGACGAGGTAATTGAACGCTACGGCCAGCAGGAAGGGCAGTTGATCCGCATTCTTAAAGAGGCACAGGACATTTTTGGCTATCTGCCGGAGGAAGTGCAAACCTATATTGCCGGAAAACTGGACATACCCGTGAGTGAGGTAAACGGGGTGGTTACTTTTTACGCGCTTTTTCATACCGAACCCCGGGGAAAATACGGCATCAATGTCTGTCTGGGAACAGCCTGTTATGTTCAGGGTGCCCAGGGTATTCTCGAAGAATCCAGACGCCAACTGGGTTTACAGGAGGGAGATACCTCTGCTGACGGCTTGTTTACCGTAAAGAGTACCCGCTGTCTGGGTGCCTGTGGGTTGGCCCCCGTGCTAACGGTTGAGGATGAAGTATACGGTAAATTTCGACGCCAGGATGTGGCCAGGCTGCTGCGGACGTACCGGCGCAGAAAGGTGATTGCCGGTGATCAACCGGCTGAACGACCTGATCGATATCCAGAAAAAACGGCTCCCGGACATTAACGCCCGCAGGGAAAAACCCGGGGCTGTCGTTGGGTGGCAGGTGCTGGTGTGTACCGGTACGGGGTGCACATCCTCGGCCAGCCATCAGGTCAGGGAGGAGCTGGCCAAACAGGTTCAGTCAAAGAAGGCCAGGGCCCGGGTAATCAAGACGGGATGTTTTGGTTTTTGCAAAATGGGCCCTCTGGTGGTAATTTACCCCAGACAAACCCTTTATTGCTTGGTTAAAAAAGAGGATATTTCCGAAATAGTAGAAAAACATCTGCTGGAAGGTCAGGTAGTGGAACGCCTCCTCTATATGGAGCCGGTTTCCGGGGAAAGAAAAAAACGTCTTTCAGATATCCAGTTTTTCCGTGCCCAGCACCGGGTAGCCCTGCGCAATTGCGGTTTGATTAATCCCGAGGATATTACCGAGTACATAGCCTGCGACGGCTATTTTGCCCTGGCCGATGTCTTGCTCAACTGGAAGCCAGCCCAGGTGGTGGAAGCCATCAAGCAGTCAGGTTTACGGGGGCGGAGTGGAGCTGGCTTCCCTACCGGCAGAAAATGGGAACTAGCCGCAGCCGCCGAGGGACCGGTAAAATATGTAGTATGTAATGCGGATGAGGGAGATCCCGGGGCATTTATGGACCGAAGCATTCTCGAGGGAGACCCTCAAAGTGTGCTGGAAGCTATGGCCATTGCTGGCTATGCTATTGGAGCCCGGGAAGGTTATATTTACGTACGCGCAGAGTATCCCATTGCTGTGGACCGGCTGGAGCGTGCCATTGCCCAGGCCCGGGAATATGGCTTACTGGGCCGGCACATCTTAAACACCAATTTTAAGCTTTGATATCGACCTGCGCCTGGGTGCCGGAGCCTTTGTCTGCGGCGAGGAGACCGCCCTTTTGCGTTCGGCCGTTGGTCAGCGAGGCGAACCCCACCCCCGCCCCCCCTACCCCGCCCAGTGCGGTCTGTGGGGTAAACCCACCCTGCTGAATAACGTGGAAACCTACGCCAATGTGCCGGTGATCATTCGCGAAGGGCCCGCCTGGTTTGCCTCCCTCGGTACGGAAAACAGCCGGGGAACCAAGGTCTTTTCCCTGGCGGGGAAGATCATGAATACGGGCTTAATCGATGTCCCCATGGGCACCACTTTGCGCACGATAATTTTTGACATCGGTGGTGGTATTCCCGGGGGAAGGCAATTCAAGGCGGTGCAAACCGGCGGTCCTTCCGGGGGATGTATACCGGAACGTTACCTGGATACGCCCATTGACTACGAATCCTTAAAACAATTGGGTTCCATGATGGGTTCCGGGGGCATGATCGTCCTGGACGAAACCGATTGTATTGTAGATATTGCCAAATTTTACTTGCAATTTAGCCTGGATGAATCGTGCGGTCAATGCACTCCCTGTAGAGTGGGAACCAAGCGTATGCTGGAAATTCTGGAACGGATTACTGAGGGTAAAGGAGAAATGGACGATCTGGATGAGCTGGAAGAACTATCCCGGGAGGTTATGGATGCCTCTTTATGCGGTCTGGGTCAGACTGCACCCAACCCTGTGCTTTCTACTTTGAAATACTTCCGGGATGAATATGAAGCCCACATCAGGGATAAACGCTGTCCCGCCGGAGTTTGCCGGGCACTGCTGGACTATGTACTAGATGAGGAAAAATGCATAGCCTGCGGTTTATGTGCCCGGGAATGTGTGGCTGAAGCCATCATTGGGGAAAAGAAAGGTCAGCCCTATTTTATCGACCGGCAGAAATGTTTAAAATGCGGAGCCTGTTTGGCCCGCTGCCCCCAAGCAGCTATTTATACCGCCTGAGAAAGGGACGGGTGCGTTTTCACTAATGTGCCTGTCCCCCGTATTTTTGGCAGTAAAGATTGGCTTGCTATCTCGGAGAAAAAAGGGTTATAATGAGGTAGTTTAAACAGGACAGGCCAGCGCTATGAGGCGGGCCACCGCTTCCTGGGAAAGAGGATTGTAAAAGTACTGATTTTCTAATTAACTATTGGGAAGAGGGGATAAAATTATGGCTAATGAAAAACCCGTGTTGAGCAGTGACAGTAAGTTCCATTTTTCCTGTCACCCCGGGCTTTCCTGCTTTACCCACTGTTGCCGGGATGTAAACATTTATCTTTCTCCTTTTGATGTCCTGCGTATGCGCAAGAGGCTGGGGCTTTCTTCGGGGGAATTTTTGAATCGCTACACGATATCCCTGATCGGGGAAGGAAGCGGATTACCCGTGGTGTTGCTGAAAATGGATGAGGAGCATGACCGAAAGTGTCCCTTTGTTACCCCACAGGGATGTCAGATCTATGCGGATCGTCCCTGGGCCTGTCGCATGTTCCCCCTGGACAAGTGTTCCGAATATGACCAGTTCACTATTTTAACTGACCCATCCCGCTGCCGGGGGCTGGAGGAACCTCAAGAATTGCATGTAGAAGATTATCTCAGAGAGCAAGGATTATTCGTCTATGAAGAGGTTGAGGCCATCTTCAAGCTTCTCTCCAACAGCCCCCGGGTGCTGGCGGAAAAGGTTGCTAACCCTCGCATTGTTGAGATGTATTATATGGCCTGCTATGATCTGGACAAGTTCAGACGGTTTGTCTTTGAAAGCAGATTCCTGGATATTTTTGAGGTCGATCCGGAAGTCGTGGAACGAATGAAAACCGATGACCTGGAGTTATTGCAGTTTGGGTTTAAATGGTTGCACTTTGGTATGGTTATGGGAGATGCCCTGAAAATCAAGGATGAGATTCTTCAGGAGGCCAAAAAGCAACAGGCTGTTCGTAAGGGCTAAAGGCTAATGGACCAAAACCCCGGATAATCTTCCGGGGTTATTTTTTCAATACGGGATTTACCAGCAACTGGTAAAGCTCTGGCCTTCTGGACTGCAGGTAAAAGCTATGGCGCATGGTGGTAGCTTCATTGTGGCGTATGGTATTGATGAGCCGGGAATCCAGGTCAACTACCAGCAATCCCTCCTTTCCCTGAAAGTCTTCAGCGATAACATTGCCCTTGGGATCAATAACCAGGGCCCCTCCACAGAATTCCTGGTTTTCCCCGGCCGGTCCCACCAGGTTGCAGGCAGCTATAAACACACTATTGTCGTAGGCACGGGCAGAGAGGTACTTGAGCCAGATATCCCTCCTATCCCCCACAATAGTGGGGGAAGCATGGGGGGCAAAAATAATTTCTGCTCCCTGCAAAGAAAGCACGGTGGTCACCTCGGGGAAATGCAAATCCCAGCAGATTTCCACTCCAAACCGGGCCTTTTCCATCTCGAAAACCGGTAACTGTTCACCAGGGGTAAAATATGGCCTTTCGCTCTTTCCCAGATGGGTTTTGCGGTATTTGTCTATCCGGCCGTTGGGGTACGCTACCACCTGGGTGATGTAGGGTTTCTCACTGCCGGAGGTTTCGGCCAGCCCGGCCAGAATGACCATGTTAAAAGAGCGGGCCAGCTGGCTGATTTGGGTTGTGCTTTCCCCGGGAACGGGTTCGGCGAAGTCCCGGGCCCGTTCCCGGTTGTACCCCGGCACGCATAGTTCTGGAAAGCAGATGATCTCTACCTTCCTGCTGGCCGCTTCCTCCACGAAGGCAACCATTTTTTGCCGGTTCTTTTTTACGTCACCAATGGTTACTTGCATTTGGACCAGGGCAATGCGCAGGTCTTTCATTTTTCTCTCCTCAAGTTTGGGTACTGTCAAGCCGCGGGAAAAGATCAGGGCTTGATGTAAGCATATCCTGCCGCTTGTTTTTGCACTATTTCGGTGATCCCTGCCGGCACCACGGTAACAAAGAAGGGCAGGTTCTCCTCACTGATGTTGTGCATGTTCAAGGCGTTACGGCAGGCGGCAAAAACGACTCCCTGCCCGTGCAATTTCTCCATCTGCTTGATCAAGTCCTGCTTGCCCTGGCTGTAGGCCAGCACGCCGGCACCGTTAGCCACCACTTCGATGCTGGCGTTACCGGAGCCAACATCGCGCAAAAAGTTATTGATGTTCAACAACACCCGTGGCCAGCGGTCCGGTTCGTTAACATGAAAAAGCGCTTTCATATTTAAAGGCCTGGTTTTGCCGGTGGATTTACTCACGACTGTTCCGGGATGGCTAAACCAGGCATAACACCTCCTGTGACTATACTTCTGCCTTTTTTTCCATTCCCCTACCGGTTAACTATTAAAAGTTGTTATCTTTAGCATTAGGATAGATTCCAGGATCAGGCCGTGGTCATAACCGGGACAGAATTTGTGCGGTTTGGTTTCTATCCGCCAGCATTTTGGCATTACCGGTTATACACTCGTGGAAAACTACCTCCAGTAGAAAGTTTTCAGTATAGTATGTGCACTGGTAATGCCTTTTACTAACCCAACTCGATGATCACTGCCTCCTCTTCACAGTTCGGGAACTTGGGACAGTTGATGCATTCCTTCCACACCTTTTGGGGCAGCTTTTCCTTGGGGATGAGCTGGAAACCACATTTAATGAAAAAGCCTGCCTGGTAAGTTAGGGCAAAGACCCGGGGAAGGCCCAGTTCCCGGGCTTCCTCCAGAAAGGATTGCACCAGCCGGCACCCGATGCCCCGGCGGGTGTAGCGGGGGTCTACCGCCAGGGCCCGTATTTCCGCCAGGTCGTCCCAGATAATATGCAGGGATCCGGCCCCCACTATCTGCCCTTGTTCTTCGGCTACGGTAAATTCCCTCACGGCCTCATAAAGGGCGGAGCGGGGGCGGGCCAGCATCAGGCCCTGTTCCGCGTAATAATTGATTAACCTGTACACTGCTTCCATATCGGTAATCCTGGCCTTGCGAATGTTCATCCTTTCGACTTCTCCTTTTTTCACATCTCTCTGGCATAAGCCACCGCATTGCGGAAAATGGCCAGGCCGTGGGGTTCGTCAAAAAGCTGCCGCCGCCAGTTGGGGTGTTGCGTACGGTTCACGAAACGTTCCGGGTGGGGCATTAACCCCAGCACCCGGCCGCTGGGATCGCAAATACCGGCAATGGCGGCGAGGGAGCCATTGGGATTATGGGGATAAATGCCCGTGGGTTCACCGTTACTGGTAGCGTAACGGAAAACCACCTGTTTGCCCGCTTCGATGTCGGCCAGAGTACTGGTATCGGTATAAAACTTGCCTTCTCCGTGAGCAGCCTGTAAATGCAATACCCGGCCGGCCAGACCCCGTGTAAAAATACAACGGGTGTCTTCCACTCGCAGGTAAACCCAGCGGCATTCAAAGCGGCCGCTGTCGTTGTGCATCAGGGTAGTTTTGATTTCTCCCATTTTAGCTGAAGGCAACAGTCCGGTACGGACGAGCACCTGAAAACCGTTGCAAATACCCAGCACCGGCTTACCGCTATCCACAAATTCCTGTAACTGCTCCTGAAGGAAAGAGGTCAGTTCCACGGCCAATATTTTGCCCGAGTGTACATCATCGCCATAGGAAAAGCCTCCGGGAATAACCAGGATATGGTAGCCGGTTAGCTTTTGCTCTCCGCTGCGCAGCTGGTTGACGTGCACCAGATGGGGTTCTCCCCCTGCCTGCTCAAAGGCATAACTGGTTTCCCGGTCACAGTTGGTGCCGTCGGTACGCAAAACACAAACCTGCGGTTTTTTCATGATCCCACCTCCCGCCCCTGAACGGCATCAAGGGTGCCAAAAACCCGGGCCATGGGTTCCTGCCAGGCCTTTTTCAGGTCGGCCAGGGGAACACTGCAAAGCCGGTGTCCCTCTTGCTCTACCACCACCGCCAGATTTTCAGTGGTCTGACCCAGCACCATATGTTTTAGGCCGGCAAAAACTTTCTCCGGTTTCTCTGTAGGGGCCATTTCAACCAGGAAGCAACCAGCAGTTTCGTTAAACAGGAAATAATCCGGGCGTTCACCGGCAGGGATGGAGATCCGGGCTCCCACATTCCCCCCAAAGCACATTTCGGCCAGCGCAGCAGCCAGCCCCCCTTCGCTAATGTCGTGACAGGCCAGAACTCGTTCCTCTTTAATGGCCCGGTGGATACCTTCCCACACCTGGGTGACCACTTTTAAATTAATCCGGGGAAGGTTTCTCCCCAGATAGCCGGCCAAATCAAAATAAACCGAGCCGGCCATTTCCGCAAGAACACGCTGGCCCACCAGTACAATTAAATTGCCAGCCCCCTTAAAATCCGCCGAAACGGTACGCTTTACGTCGGGCAGGCGGCCAAAAACCGAAACGCAAAGTACCGGTGGAATTTTAATCACTTCTCCCCCATCGCCCCGGTAAGTGCTGGAAAGGCTGTCCTTCCCGGAAATAAAGGGCATTCCGGTGGCCCGCACAAAATCCACACAGGCATCTACGGCCCGATCCAGGGCTCCCAGGGACTCCTCATCGGGGAAGGGCCAGATGAAGTTGTCGATGAGTACCAGTTCTTTCGGGTTCGCCCCTACCGCCACAGCATTGGAAACCGCTTCCGTAGCCGCCCACAGACTACCGTAATACGAATCTATTCGATTTAAAACGGGGTTCAGCCCATGGCTGATGACCACGGCAGCGGAAGAACCCAGAAGCGGAGTAAGTACCACCGCGTCATTGGGCCCGTCTTGCCCCACCCCCCCAAAAGGCGCCAGAGCGCAGGAACCCTGTACTCCGTGGTCGTACATACGCACAATAGGTTCCTTAGAGCATACATTCAGGTGGCCCATCACCTGGCAGTAGGTTTCTTCCCAGTTCTCCGGCATTGACAGATGGGGGTCTGCCAGCGCCGGCTGTTGCCAGCGGGCGGTGAGGACCCGTTTAGGCAGACCGTGGTGGAGAAATTCCATATCCAGATCGCAAATGGTTTCTTTTTCGTAGGTCACCACTAACCGCCGGTCAGAAGTAAATTCCGCCAGCACGGTAGCTTCCACATTCAGCCCCCGGCAAATCTCCAGCAACCGTTCCAGGTTTTCCGGGGATACGGCGATAACCATGCGTTCCTGGCTTTCTGAAAGCCATATTTCCCAGGGTTTCAGGCCCTGGTATTTTAATGGCACTCTCTCCAGCCACACCCTGACACCGGTCTTTTCCCCCATTTCTCCCAGGGCGGAGGCAAATCCCCCGGCTCCACAATCGGTGATGGCCCGGATTAAACCGGCTTCACCGGCTGCCAGTACGGCATCGGCCACGCGCTTTTCTTCAATGGGATGGCCGATCTGCACGGCACTGGCATTAACCTCGTTGGTCCGGTGGGTCATTTCCCCGCTGGAAAAGGTAGCTCCGTGGATGCCGTCCCGACCCGTCCTTCCGCCTATAACCACAGCCAGATCTCCCGGTTGGGGCTGGCCTTTCCGGCAGCGTTCCACCGGCAACAGTCCGTATGCCCCCACGATTACAGAGGGCTTGGCCCGGAAGTCGCGGTGGAAGTGAACCGAACCGTTATTGGTGGGGATACCCATACGGTTGCCGTAGTCCCGCACTCCGGCCACCACCCGGCGCAGCAAGTAGTGGGGGTGCAGGCAACCGGGAGGAATATCTTCCCGGGGGGTATCCGGTGGCGCGAAGCAGAACATATCTGTAGAAGCGATAACCCGGGCCCCCTGCCCCGTGCCCATGATATCCCTGAATACTCCCCCGCTGCCCGTCATGGCTCCCCCGTAGGGCTCAATGGCCGAAGGGGAGTTATGGGTTTCCACCTTTCCGCAGACGGCCCAGCCGTCATAAAACTCCATTACCCCCGAGTTATCCACAAAAGCAGAAAGCACCAGGGGGTGGTTGACTGCGGCGGTAGCCTCCTGCAGACGCTTTAAAAGGGGTTCCTTTTCCCTGCCGTTAACCAGGAGGCGTGCCTTAAAAGTTTTATGGCCGCAGTGTTCGGACCAGGTTTGGGCCAGGGTTTCTATTTCACAATCTGTCGGATCCCTACCGATAGTTCTAAAATAATGCTGAATGGCATGCATTTCCTCCAGGTTGAGGAAGAGTTTATCACGGCTTAATTCCATTAGTTCTGCGTCGCTCATACCGCGCAGGGGAATGATTTCGGTCCGGCCCGGCTGGCCCCAGATGAGCAGGGTAACGGGTTTTTCTTTAACCACCCGTTCCACGGTGGCATTGACCAGCAGCCGGTCCAGGATTATTTCAATGTCCCGGGAGCTGATGTCGGGACCATAAAAACCATATTCCCGGCTGGAATCGGCGGCCACCAGGCCGCCAATACCCAGGTCTTTCGCAGCCTTCATCAATGAGGCGGCCTCGGGGTTCATCACCCCTGGTTTATAGGCCACTTCCACTACCACCTGTGCGTCTGTAATGATGGGGGCATTGATGGTGTAATTTTGGAAAACGTCCTCGGCCAGCAGTTTTTCGGCTAGCAGTCTGGCCTGTAATTCATCGATGCCCTCGAAACGGTAAACCTTGGCCGTACGCACCTTTTGGACCGCATTTATGCCCAGGGCATGCTTTATTTCGTAAAGAACTTCCTCTCCTGCCGGGTCGGGCAGATAAGGACGGTTGGTGACCCTGATCTCAACAATAGACACCTGTATTGCCACCTCCTGGATGGAGACTTCAGGAAAAAGAAAGTTCCCGGCGGCTTGCCGCCGGGAGCGTAACTCCCAACAAAGATTGTAGTATACTTGTGCCAGAAAAACAAGACTCTTCTCTTAGCGTACAATGAGAACCGGGCAGGGAGCATGGCGGACCACCCGGTTGCTCACCCTGCCCATCAGATAACCGCAGGTTTCCCCAAAGCCGCAGCACCCCATCACAATTAAGTCATAGTGTTCTTCCCGGGCTTCCCGGCAAATTTCGGGCTGTTTTTCGCAACCTGACCGGCCGATTAGCGGCAGGCCAAAGGCCGTGTAAAATTTCAGTAGGCACCAGAAGGGGATCAGCCCCCTGAAAAAGAAATGAGACCTCGCGCGCCCAAAAAACACCAAAAATCAAGCTAAAGGAGTGTGAGGTCTCATGCTAAATATTCGCCAAATAGTGGG
>DYEX01000008.1 GCA_020725525.1 Desulfovirgula sp. | reverse complement strand
TGCTCGACGAGTTGGAACCCGGCGTCGATCACAAGGCGCTCCAAGGCGCGACCCTGATCGACGCCAAGAAGAAGCACCACATCGGCCCGCTCAAGAACAAGCAGCAGCTTGTCAAGGCGCTGGAAAAGGCGGCCGGTGAGGGAACGTAGAAAAATTGGACTCTCCGGCAAATTCGGGCCCAACTATGACGCTTGCCCAAATCGGCATTGAATTATGAATGATATAGAAAGGTGGTAGTTTTTCAGTCTTTGTAAGGGCCGAGGAACCTCTCCCCGTTAAAATGAATTAGATGGGAAGGTGCGTCAGCCACCCAGACTTCCGTTTCCCATGCGATTTCTCCAAGATACCGGCCCATGATGGAACGGTTCGGAAAGGCAGTAACATAGACAAGACCGGCTTGGGAATTGGCAAAAAGCAATGATAGCTCTGCATGTCTTTTGCCGTCAACAGGACCGTGGCTGGTAACGGATTCAACAAGAAATAACCACTTTCTTTTCGGACAGAATAGAACAACATCGGGCATTTTCCCGTGAGAATCGACACTGACGCCGAGATCGGAAAGCAGCGGCGCATCGAAATATCCCCATTTGTCACCGGTATCACCAGCATAGATCAAAACGCCACCAGGAACGAATCGAGGTCCGAATTCCTCAATGATGTCTCGTATCAGTTCGCTGTGCTCACCGGGACTCAGGGTGATCTCCTTGCCATTGGCGATTTTCACAGGAACCCGATTCTGCTCCCGTTCCATTGCATATCGCGCCGCGAGGGTGTCTCGGTCAGCAAGATAGGAAGTCAGGTTATCATGCCACGCCGAAGTGCCAAAAGAACGAAGCAATTCCAGAACGGTATCTTCAATCTGGTAAACAGCCTTTGGGCTGTTTACAGGTCGGTCGGGTTTGTCCGGATTATAAAGGGCGATTCCTGCCTCCACGAACTGATGCATGGTTTGCCGCCTGACGGTTTCCCGCGTATTTGGGGCGTAGTCCTTTTGATAGTGCTCACGCGCCCAATCCATGATGGGAGTTATTCCGATCAGCGGTTTTTCAGCATCATTCCACTTCTTTTCGGGCGTGAGGTTCAGCAAGGCAAGAAGGCAGAGCGCTGAACGCTCGTTTTGCTGCGCTTTTGGCATTCCAAGGGCTGCGAGGATATTGATCGCGTCACTGATGTGTTTATGGTTATTCGCCTTGCTCATTCTGCAATTTTCCCCATTTCTTCGTCGATCATCCCCTGATTCAACTCCTCTTGCTTGATTGCCCATTTCCCTAGTTCAATGAGGACTTTTCGGCTCGGGTACTTCATAAGTCTAAGATCAGTAGCATTGACTTGCGTGTGGCCGCTGAATCGACGGAAATTATCATCAACAGCCGTCGAATTGAGAAAGACTGAGAGCCCTCTTGCAAGCGTCTCCGACAACGGCTTCTTATCACAATGGAAAACATTTAAGTGATTCTCGATGCCTATTTTCTCTGCTTCACCAAATACAGCTGGGTCAACAACGCTCGCCACAATTCTCCGTCTCTCTTCTTTTGAGGAGAACCGACGCACCACAGTATAAAAACCGTTCGGATACAGCCATTTTTGCGTGTTTTTGTTACACAGAATTGCGTTGGGCTTTTTCCCTCCTTCAATAGGCCATTGCATGGACTGCCCCTTGAAATGACATGGATACAACAACGGCACAGTTCCAGCTTCAGGCATAGCTCTCAACTGGTCCTTCATCCGGAAATCCACAACTGGGCCAGTTGAAACCTGTATCCCAATTTCGGAAAGCGTGTATCTGAATAGCTTTGTATCATTAAAAAGAACAGCTTCCGGTGTGGCCGGAATATGAACGAAAAGTTCTTTATCATCCTCTTGGATAATTTCCCTGAATGGATAATCCGAAACGGAGGTGTCACTAAAGGTGTCATCGGTAGAAGTCGAGACGGTTACACATTTTTGCCGACCGCCTTTTTCAAGTACTAGAATGATATTTTCCTGAAGAACTTTGTCTTCCTTAAATGCCTTGTTTCTTGATCCGAACAGATGAATTCGATGTATTGCGGCATGTTTCAGCATGAACTCCCGGAAAGGACGATAATACGGACCATTGCAAAAACTCCTGGGAATAATTGCAACCAGATACCCACCTTTTTCCAGTAGAAGCAAAGACAGGGCAACAAAAGCCGAATACAGATTAACAGTTTCAATACCAGCGGCGCGAAGGCAAGCCCGGTGACGTGACGCACTGGAAATTTTTTTATATGGTGGGTTCATGATGCAATGTGTGTACTTTTTCACATTTTCAGGCCACAGACTACTGCCCGAGGTGACCTTCCTTGATGCTTCGATTATAAAGTCCTCTGCAATAATGCTCCAGGTCACCAAACCTCCGCTTTTCGATGCGGTTGTTTCACACAAGTCGAGATTCTTCTTCAGATATGAACGCATTACCGGGTCGATTTCGTATGCATCCACATCAATGCGATAGCCGATTTTCCCTTTGCAGAGATACTCAACAAAAGCGGATGTCAGGCTGCCAACACCAGCTCCGGGGTCTAAAAGCCGGATGTCCTTATTTGATGGTGTTGGAAACAAAGAAGCCATAAATGAGGCAACCGTGGCCGGAGTCATGTATTGACCAAATGAACTTTTGGTTTCCACTTTGAGTTTGCCGTTTGCAATTTTCCTTGATACATCCGTCAGAGACAGAAGATTCAACGGTTCTTTCAGCAAAGCTTCAGGCATTTTGAACCCTCGTTTTTTTCTCAATTGGTGTGCTCATTGTTTCGTTCATCCAAGCGTCAATCCGCTCACGGTCGAAGCGCCATTGGTTGCCGACCTTGGAAGCGGGGATTTCCCCGTCTTGGGCCATGCGGTACAACTTCGTCCGGCCCATCTTCAGGTATTCGGCCAGTTCTTCTATGGTCAACCACTTTGTACGGTCCATCTGAATCCTCTGCTCATGGTCGCGTCTTTGCCACGAAACGATAAAGAATGATAGCACACGGCACGTTCCGTGTCAAACCAAAAAGTCGGGCCGCGTTTCCTGATCCCCCTCCGACACTTTCCGACGGTCTCCGGTAGGTATCCAAGCGACAGGGCTCTCGGCCTGATATCGGGGTTCACCCCGGGCACGGGCCGACCGCTCACCGGCATCAACCGGATTTGTCGCGACAT
>DYEX01000091.1 GCA_020725525.1 Desulfovirgula sp. | reverse complement strand
GAGTTGCGCGCCCAGGGAGAAATAGAGGCAGCATCTTCAAAGCCGGCCAGTATTCTGGCCGCACCGGCCTCACCAATACTCATATCCTGTCCTTTCTGGGCCATTAACCGCACCATCATGGCTGCCATTTGCTCCCGGGTGATGGGCTCATTTGGTACAAAACTGTGTTCGCCGGCTCCCCGCACCAATCCTGCTTTCGCCGCCGCACCCACCATGCCGCAGTACCAGGCGTTTTGCGGCACATCATTGAAGCGCTTTGCCCCGTCCGGATCGGCCGTCAGGCCGGCCATACGGGCCAGGATGGCGGCAAATTCGGCCCGGGTGACGGTGGTTTCCGGTGCAAATTTGTTATCGCCCACACCGGCAACGTACCCTTTCGTGGCCATGAGTTCAATTTCCTTCTTTGCCCAGTGCCCGGCAATGTCGGCAAAGGTTTTTAATTCGGGCGGGGCGGCGGTTTCCATCAAGGCATACTTGCTGAAATGATCGGCTTTAAAAGTCAGGCCACCTGCCGCCGGATCATAGGTTCCGCCCACTTCCTCCCAGGTCTTTTTACTTTCATCATAGCGGTATACCTTCACCCGGCCGCCCGCCGCCGCTTCCCTGGCTTCAGCGGGCACCGGCAGCAGCACCCGGCAGTCGGGGAACTGCCCGATCTTTTGCACCGTACCGTCTTCCTTCACCGCCAGCACGTCCAGCTCATAGACATCGCCCACCAGTTTTAGTTCGCCGGCAACAGGCTTCGCCAGATTCTGGGCCTCGGCGCTGCTCAATTTCTGGGCTTTAACCTGCAACTGCACCGCACCGGCAACCTTCAACTCCGGCACTTTCAGGCTGTCCACCGAAAGCACAAACTGCACGCCGGAAACGGTAACGGCCAGGGGCTTGTTGACACCGGTTATTTTAGCCAGCTGATCCACCGTCAGGGCCAGAACAGTTTGATTGGCTTCTGCCTGCAGAACGACCCGGCCGGCAGAACCGGCACCCTCGATAGCTGCATTTAAGGTGGAATCGCTTACCGGAGCAGGCAGGTTGGCTGCCTGACTGCTTCCTTCGGAGGCCCGCTTCATCAGGTCGTCCCACCTGGGGGGCTGCTGGTCCATGCTCTTGCTGTAGTACCAGATGATCTTATAGCCCTCTTTAATGTTGTACTTTTCGGGGCCATAGGAGGGAACCTGCCCGTTCACCGTATACAT
>DYEX01000090.1 GCA_020725525.1 Desulfovirgula sp. | reverse complement strand
AGTTCATCCTCCATCTTTTTGCGCTCACCGACATCGCGGATACACTGGACTGCCCCTAAGAGGTTCCCCTTGTCGTCGTAAATTGGGGCTACGAGCGTCCAGAAGTAAAGCCCCCTGCCCCCGCAGGCAAAGGGAGCAAAACCTTCGCCAACGAGGACATGGCCCTTCCTCTCGATTTTGTCGTATTCCTGCTCCCATTCCTTGCCATTGCCGAGCAGGATGTTTACGAGGATGGGCCTTCGTTTGCCGTAAAACGGAACGGCGTAAGCGTATTCGCCCCTGCCCAGTATTTCTTCTCTCTTAACCCCCGTCATTTCTTCCATGGCCCGGTTCCACACGAGAACCCTTCCTTCGCGGTCAACGGCAAGGGTGGCATCCGGGAGAGAGTCAACGATCCTTTCCAGAAGATTCAGTTTTTTCACTAACTTTTCCGGTTGTAACTCCTTGCCGGCATCGAGCAATAGTTCTAAAAACCATTTAGCCGCACCAGTTTTTTCCTCCGAAAGAGCATCAACCAGCCGGTAAAGTTCTTCTTTTTGTTCGCCTGAGTTCACAGCTCCACCCCCCTTCTGAGCATATTTTTTTTGCTTTTTCTTTCCCTGGTAGTAAAAACCCTGCTCCAAAGGAAAGAAGAAACTATTGTTTTCCAGTTACAGCACTCGTCGAATCGGTACTGTACTTCACCCGGTAATACTCCAAGATCAACCTGTCCACCTTCCGGCTGGCCGCCAGGAGCTCATTTCTATCGTTGGGGAAGGATTTAGGCATCTTAACGGCTAAACTTAATTGCATAACTTCAAGGAAAGCAGGTGTTTATGGTGCCGTTAATGTGGCCTGTATTCCTTATCCTGTTGTTTACTCCGCTATGCGGGAATAATTGACTATTCCGCCTTCATCATAAAACTCTGGTTCCTTATCCAAAGTCCATAAGTATCTGGATAACCATTTTCTCAATCGCACCGCCAGGACGCCGGGCATCGGTGCGGCGACGATCACAATCGAAGCGGCCAGAAAACCTCTTTTTCCAGGTACCCCAGGGGGCTCGATAAGTTAATAAGTTAAGTGCCTGGCACCACTGCTATGCTAAGAACAGCTGGCTCCGTTCGGCAGTAATGGTAGGTGAACAGTTGCTGTCCGGCTGTTGCTGTCCCACTCGACCTGCCCTCCGAAAGCCTCACTGATAAAACCCAGTGGGGCGAATATGCAGCCTTCAACGAACTGGACCGGCAGGGGTAGGGTAACCTCTTTGTTGTTGACTACAGCCACGCTACTCCCGACCTCCAGGCGAAGAGTAGTGCCAGCCTGCGTAACTTCTGCTGTTCTACTTGCGCTGTTCCAGCAGACTTCGGCTCCCATAGCTTTTGCGATGTCCCGGACGGGAACCAGCAAGCACCCTCCCTCCAGTAAAGGGGGCAACTCGCTCTTGAATTCCTTTCCGTTAAGCAGAATTTTGACATGGACCAGCCTGGTCTGGTAGTCATACACCAGGCGAGAAATCGTCTGAATGACCTGACATGCCTTTTCCCTGCTGGGGGTATACTTGCTGAGCACCGCGATGACGTAGGGGTTTTGGGGATGCTTAACGTAACCCACATCGTTGTAAGTGCCGGTCGACGGCCAGTTGCCGATCTTGTGCGCCACCCTTACCGGTAGCGGCTTTGAGATGCGGTCGTTAAAAACAGTATTCTCCAGGAGTTCAAGAAGTGTGTTCCCCTGCTCCGGGTGCTCGGCGGCAAATTTCAAGAGGTGAAGCATGTATCCGGCTATGTCTTGCGGGCAAGTAACATTTTGTGTGTCGCTTACGACCCTGCCGCCCAGGTTGCGCATGTAGTTCTTCACGTTCTGCTTGCCTACGTAGGAAAGGAGAATGTTGGTGGCCACGTTGTCGCTGTAGACGATGGAGTACCTAACAAGAGCAGCAATGGTAAACTTGCTCCCGACCGGCCTGTATTGGAGCAGCCCGGTACCCGTTTCGTAATGTCCTTTACGATAGGTGAGCGTTGTTTGCGGGCTGATCCTTCCTGCCGCAATTTGCTCGTACAGGTAAAGGTTTGCAGGTAACTTGAAAGTGCTGGCGGCATGAAAGGGCTCCTCGTGGTTGATGCCAAGCCAATGTCCCGATTTCAGGTCGATCAAATAGACGCCATACGTCCCCTTTTCGTTTCGCAATACATCAACCAGCTGGCTGAGTAAATCGTTGTAACTTGCCGAGCTTGCACAGGATTTAATTTCCCCCGCGTCCGCCTGAACAAAGGTCAGGAGAAAACTACAGATAAGCAGTAGCGCAATCGTAAAAAGTTTCTTCATCTTACCTGCTACGTACCTCCCCGTTTACACCTTCCTTTTTCTCCTCCTATAACCTGAGCAGCAAAAAGATCCTCGTCCTTGGTGGAAGAAGAGACATACTCCCCTCAATGAATTGAGGAGCATCCTCAAGCGGATGCACGCAGGTTTTTACCCTGCTCTTCGGTTCGACGGCGCCTTTGCGTACGTACTTCCCACAACTTACGAACGCGAGGAGAGCCCAACTTTTCTCTTTTCTTTGTTGATTGGTAAAAAGGAGCCGGCAACAATCCAATTTTAACCATGCTCCTGGCGATAAACGATTTTCAGTGAGTGCTGGGCGGCACCATTGCGGGGTCACTGAACATTTACCATCACGCAGTATTAATTTTGCAGGTCACACTGCCGAAAAGAGAGGGAAATGTCGAGGTATTTGCAGAAGTTATATTTTCATTTTAAGGAGGTCTACAAATGCGCCGCCCGAAACATACCAGTAGCGGTCATCCGGGAAGCGACGAGCGCATCGTCGTCGGGGCGCTGCGTTTTCTCGCGTACATTTCTGCTCTTGAAGCCGTCATCTTTGTTATAGGCGTTCTCTTACTCACGCACTTTGAGCGTTTAAGCACTTTCGAGGCCTTCTACTTAGCTATCATTACCCTTACCACCGTTGGTTACGGCGATTACTATCCCGTTACGGAACCGGGAAAGGTGGTAGCCTCAGTCCTGGCCGTCACTGGGGTCGGTTACCAGTGGCTTTCCTTATCAACGGTCGTGGCCATCCTGGTGGAAGGACACATCATCCGTTTTTTGGGGGAAAAACAAATGGAGCGCAAGATAGCCAGGCTAAAAAACCACGTGATAATTTGCGGCCTGGGCCGCGCCGGTATGACCGCTGTAAGACAACTTGAGCGCGAAGAAGCTCCCTTCGTCGGTATTGATCTTAACGAGCGGCAGGTGGAATCCTTGCGGGAACACGGCCACCTGGCCATTGTCGCCGATGCCACCGAGGACGAGGCCCTTAAGGCAGCCGGCGTAGAACGGGCCAGAAGCCTCATTGCCGCGCTACCCCACGACCCGGATAACATTCTCATCACCATGGCCGCCAAAGATCTTAACCCCAGCATCCGGGTGGTGGCCCGTGCCGACCGGCCGGAGAATATCAAACGGCTTAAGCGCGCCGGTGCCGACTGGGTTACCGCCGTAGGCATTCCCGGTGGCACGCGGCTGGCTCTGGCCGCGCTCAAGCCTGCGGCGGTGGATTTTGTCTCCAGCATCCTCGAACGCCGCAACACTGATTACAAGCTAGAGGAATTACTGATTAACGAGGGCTCACCGCTGGCCGGATGTTCCATTCGCGAGTCCCGTTTAAAAGAAGATTACGGCGCGCAGGTTTTGGCCATCATCCGGGAAAATGCCACCATCGCTAACCCTGAGGCCACAGAGAAGATCCAACCGGGGGACATGATCATCGTTTTTGGGGACACAGAGAAGCTGGCCCAATTAGAGGTTGCTCCCGGCGTTTCCTGTCCCTTGACCTTTAACGGCCAATCCAGCAAAGAATAACGGGAGGTCCACAGCCTCAGGTATTCGACCCTGATCGCCAAACTGATTCGATTACTACGCCAGGCACAAGGATACTCCGCAGCTATTCCCGCCACCCGGAGAACATCTGCCAGGTGTACTATCTCGGCGCACCCGCCGGACCAGGGCGCAGAAAGAGCACAGGTTGGTGATTTCGGTAAGCGGACGACCTTCCGGATCAGCGATCAGGGCCGACAGTCCCAAAACACGACTCACGGTTTCTTGAAGTTTTTGTAAATACTTTAGTTCTCCGTAGAACTGCATCAGCTTCCCCTTTCCACGAAATCAACGAAATATCCTGCCATCATCTGCCGGAGAATGTCCGCCCGGCAGCTCCGCTTATCTAATCCGGTCCTTACAGCCTTTCTTTGTTTCCCTGTCGTTTCCCTGTCTGCGCACATTCTGGCGTGACGATCTGCCGGAGTTAAAACCCCTCAGATTGCGGCAGGTTGGGTTCCTGTCACCAGCAGGAAGATCAACGAAGCGGCTATTTCGCACATCTTACAACACTCCCGCACCGCAGGTATTTACCTGACTTTTTTCTACTTCCCGGCGAGAGTTCCTGCCCTGAAATGGGAAAAGTTATCTTCCTGCTCCTGACCCTGCCGTTTTGGGACCGAGCTTCGTCCGGTAATACTCCACGATCAGCTCATCCACCTTCCGGCTGGCCGCCAGGAGTTTTTCTTTGTCGCCGGGATCGGTATTCAACAGCTCCCTCCTGGCCTTCTCCAGCCGCAGGATCACCCTGCCGAGTTCCAACAAAAATCTCCCCCTTTCTCCAATTTGCACCAAGTTCAATTGAACCACGTCCAGGAAAATGCGTCAAGAAAAAACCCTGCCGAACAGTGTCGACAGGGGCGATTTCTCCCCAAACCGTGCTTTAACAAAAAAGAACCCGGTTTCAACAGGGCTCTCTCCATATCCATACGGCCAGCATTTCTCCAACCAGCAACTCCCTTCAGTCCCAGGGGATAGCCCCGCAACCGTGCCTGGCCAAAAGGCCGCGTACGACCAGCCCGGCCAGGATAAATCCGGCTACCGGCGGTACAAAGGAAATGCTCCCCGGCACCGCAGGGCCCTCGCCTCCGGATCCGCACCGTTTGGGAGGCTCCGTAGAAAAAACCACGGTTACCCCGGAAGTAATGCCCAGCCGGCGCAGACTACGGCGGACTGCCCGCGCCAGGGGGCAAACTGCAGTTTGGGAGATATCCGCCACCTTAAAGGCAGCGGGGTCCAGTTTATTACCCGTCCCCATGCTGGATACCACCGGAATATTCCCCCGAACACAACTGGCAATCAGATCAACCTTGGCCGGTACATCATCAATGGCATCAACCACATAATCGGGCACGGGATTGAAAAACCGCTGTCCCGTCCCGGGCAGGTAGCGTTCCACTCTCGTTTCCACCTGGATGTCCGGATTAATAAGCTTCACCCGCGCGCCCATTAAAAGCGCTTTGGATTCCCCTACGGTGGAACTCAGGGCGTGAAGCTGGCGGTTAATGTTACTGGGGCTGACCCGGTCAAAATCCACCAGCACCAGGCTTCCCACCCCGGCCCGGGCCAGGGCTTCGGCAGCGTGAGAACCCACGCCACCCAGGCCGAAAACGATTACCCGGCTCTTACCCAGTACCCGCAGTCCCTTTTGCCCGATTAACAGCTCCGTCCGTGAAAACCGCCCTTCCACCGCACACCTCCGGAATATGAAAAAAGGCTTTCAGCCGCAGGGGCCGAAAACCTTTATTTATAACCTCACAAAGAAACCCCACTAATGCCGTGAACCCTCAAGTTTCTTGAACCCGGTCTCACAAAGTGGGTGCCCTCCTGACTGCTTTTTGTGTCCTCCTGAACGGAGGCATACAAGCCACAGCCAGAGGCCGGGCTCCCTTGGTACAGGTGTTGGCTCAAAACTTCAAGGCGTCCACGTACATAGCAGGGTAATTGCCCTTGCAGCTATTATGTTAACACAAACCGCGGCCCTTGGCAAGTGCCTTGTGCTTCTGTTTACTTTGCTTTTGCCTCCGGCGGCAGGTGCACGCGGATGTGCAGCTCCCTTAACTGCTCCGGCGCAACCTCCCCGGGAGCATGAGTCATCAGGTCGGTGGCGCTTTGAGTTTTGGGGAAGGCAATCACGTCCCGGATGGTTTTCTTTCCGGCCAGAAGCATGACCAGCCGGTCAAAACCAAAGGCAATACCGCCATGGGGAGGAGTGCCGTACTCAAAGGCTTCCAGCATAAAACCGAACTTTTCCCGGGCTTCCTCGGGGCTCAACCCGATGGCGGCAAACATTTGCTCCTGCACATCCCGGCGGTGAATGCGGATGCTGCCTCCACCCACTTCCATACCATTCAGCACCAGGTCGTAGGCGCGGGCACGTACCCGTCCCGGATCTGTCTTTAACAGAGGAATATCCTCTTCCCGGGGTGAAGTGAAGGGGTGATGCACGGCCACAAAGCGTTTTTCTTCCTCGTCATATTCCAGCAGGGGAAAATCCACCACCCAGAGGAAATTAAAGGTATCCCCGGGGATCAGGTCCAGGCGCCGGGCCAGATGCAGGCGTAACGCCCCCAGGGAAGCGGCCACCACTGCCGGCCGGTCCGCCACAAAAAGAAGCAGATCCCCCGGTTCGGCCTCCAGGCGTTTTAAAATGGCCTCAATCTCTTCACCGGTAAAAAACTTGGCGATAGGCGACTTAACCCCCTCGGGGGTAACGAAAAAGTAAGCCAGGCCCCGGGCATGGTAATTGGCCACAAAGGCGGTTAAATCGTCAATATCCTTGCGGCTGAAATGGGCGCAGCCTTTAGCGTTAATCCCCTTCACCTGGCCGCTGGCCGCTACCGCCGAGGCAAAAACCTTGAAGCCGCACCCGGCCACAATATCGGTAACTTCTTTCAATTCCAGCCCAAAGCGGGTATCGGGCTTGTCCGTGCCAAAACGATCCATGGCCTCCTGATAGGACAGCCGGGGAAAGGGCCGGGGCACCTCAACCCCGATGGTTTCCCGGAACAGGTAAGCCATCATTTCTTCCATCAGTTCCAGGACGTCGTCCACATCTACAAAAGACATCTCGATGTCGATCTGGGTAAACTCCGGCTGGCGGTCGGCCCTTAAGTCTTCGTCCCGGAAACAGCGGGTAATCTGGAAATAGCGTTCCATCCCGGCCACCATCAAGATCTGCTTAAAAAGCTGGGGTGACTGGGGAAGGGCATAGAAGCGTCCCGGGTTTAAACGACTGGGCACCAGGAAATCCCGGGCACCCTCGGGAGTGCTGCGGGTAAGCATGGGCGTTTCAATTTCCAGAAAACCATGCCTGTCCAGAAAATCCCGCACCACCTTGGCCGCACGGTGCCTTAAAATAAGCGCCCGCTGCATTTCCGGCCGCCTGAGATCCAGGTAACGGTAGCGCAGGCGTACGTTTTCATCCACATCCACCCCGTCCTCAATGTAGAAAGGCGGGGTTTTGGCGGGGTTCAAAATGCGCAGGTCCCGGGCCACCACTTCAATTTCACCGGTGGCCAGGTTGGGATTTTCCGTTCCGGCCGGACGCGCTTCTACCTGGCCGACCACGGCCAGGACATACTCACTGCGCACGGCCTCAGCTTTAACAAAGGCCTGGCCGGCCCGGTCCGGGCTCAAGACCACCTGTACCATCCCGGAACGGTCCCGTAAATCAATAAAGATCAGTCCGCCGTGATCCCGGCGGCGCTGTACCCAACCCATCAACACCACCGTCTGGCCTACATGTTCGGTGCGCAACAGGCCACAGTGGTGGGTACGTTTCAGCCCTTGCATCGTATCGATCATGCCACCATACTCCCCTTTATGGATGCTATATATCACTTGATTCCAGCACAACGTCTTTTGATCTCGTCTCCCAGGCGATCCAGGGGAATCTCTTCCTGGCTCCCCGTGGCCATATCCCGTAAGGCAACCACGCCGCGCTTAAGTTCGTCGCTCCCCAGAATGGCCACCAGACCGACCTCCAGTTTCCCCGCATATTTCATCTGGGCCTTTAAGCTGCGCCCGAGATAATCCCTGTCTGCCGCCAGCCCCTCCCGCCGCAGCTCCTGTACCAGGACCATGGCCTGACCTTGTGCCGCCGGGTCGGCGGTAGCCAGGAAAACATCAAGCCCGGGCGGCCGGGGAAAAGAGATGCCCTGCTGTTCCATGGTGAGAAGAATGCGTTCCAAACCAAGGGCATAACCAATGCCGGGAATGGCGGGTCCGCCGCATGCCTCCACAAGCCCGTTATACCGTCCGCCACCGCCAATGGAGTTCTGGGCACCGATCCCCGGGGCCATGATCTCAAAGGCGGTATGGGTATAATAGTCCAGCCCCCGCACCAGACGGCGGTCCACCGTGTAGGCCACTCCCAGTTCCTCCAGATACTTTAATACTGCCTGAAAGTGGCTGGTGCACTCCGGGCAGAGGTAATCCAAAGATGTGGGGGCGTCTTCACTTGCCTGGATACAGGACTTTTCCTTGCAATCCAGAATGCGCAGGGGATTGCGCCCCAGGCGGTCCCGGCAGTTGGGGCACAGCTTATCCAGCCGGGAACGGAAAAAGTCCTGCAGTTTTTCCCGCAGTACCGGCCGGCAGCGGGGGCAACCCACGCTGTTGATATGCAGTTCCAGGTCCGACAAACCCAGCCGGGAATAAAGATCCATGGCCATGGCCACCACCTCGGCATCTACTGCCGGGTCATGGGAACCAAATACCTCCACCCCAAACTGGTGGAACTGGCGGTAACGCCCGGCCTGAGGGCGGTCATAGCGAAACATGGGGCCAATGTAATAGAGTTTCACCGGCTGGGGGCCGGCAAAAAGTCTACTTTCCAGGTAGGCCCGCACAGCCGGGGCAGTTCCTTCAGGTCGCAAGGTAATGCTCCGGTCTCCCCGGTCCCGGAAGGTGTACATTTCCTTTTCGACAATATCGGTGGTCTCACCCACACCCCGTTCAAAAAGCTCGGTATGCTCAAAAATGGGCGTGCGGATTTCCGAATACCCGTACTCCCGGCAGAGACGGCGGATCACCTGCTCCAAATACTGCCACTTCTCTACCTGACCGGGTAGTATATCGCTGGTTCCCCGGGGTCGGGTGGTCAACATTGCTTTCCCTCCCAAATCAATACGTTTTCTGAAAAACCGCAAACAGAATAAACTCCCGCACCAGACCATGCCGGAAAACACGGCCGGGACGGGAGTATTTCCCGTAACTTCCTGCCCTTCATTGTATGCAAAAGGGAAAGGTTTGTCAACTCTGCAACGCAAGTCGAATTCAATGATCATTTGGCAAAGCTACTCAGCCGGCAATCGCCTTCCATGGTCTGAATATTACCAGAACCGGCCGTCACCCCTGCCCATTTTGGCCCCGGGGAACGGTAATACAGTATACCGCAATGCTGATAAATTTGCTACTCAAGACGCTCAATTAAATCGTTCATGGCCTGAGTATAACGGTCCACTACCTCATAGGATAAAATTTTTGCTCCACCGCGCTGTTGCCGCAATTCCGGATGTTCGGGCAGTACCCCCGCCAGGGGCAATCCTAAATCGGCAGCCGCCTCTTCAGGGGATTTGTCCACCACGGAAGGCATGCGGTTGCACACCAGTTGAAAATGATCCGTTTCCACCCCCGCTTCCCGCAGGCGCTCCAAAACTTCAGCCACATGCTGAATATGATAGTGATAGCTGTCTTCCACCAGGAGAACAACATCGACCATGGATAAAATTCGCAAAATATATTCCCGGACGGCGGAACGGGTATCGAATACAACCACTTCATAGGGCAGGCTTCTCAAGTGGGTGACCACCACTTCCACCATTCCCGCCGCCTGTCCAGGAAAATCCACGGGGCTGGTGGCCAGAACGTCCAGGCCGGTATAGTGGTGCTGGATAAAAGAAGCAATTTCCTCCGGAGAAAAGCGCAGTTCAAAATAAAGCAGACCCCTTCTTACCCGTCTGTCAATTTCCAGGAGCCACTGACCCAGGTTTGGCTCCGGTGCCAGCCCCAGGGCTCTGGTCACCTGCCCGTCCCCCAAAACCATATCCACCAGCAGGGTTTTCTTCCCCCGCAGGTGGAAAGCCCCAGCCAGCTCCCGGGCCACTATGGTTTTGCCACTCCCTTCCCTGATCCCGTATACGGCAACCATTTTTTGCGCCAACGACCGCACCCCCGAAAAAATCTCTTGAAATTCATTTTTCTCTCACCATACTCAAAAATCCTGCCCGAAATAAGGAATTTTTCAGGATAGGAATGGGAAGGGCATGGTATAAGGATACTCCGGACGGAACCGACCACCGCTCCTTAACTGGAAAGGTACGCTGGATCGCCCGTAAGGGAAAAAAAGAGGCAAAAGGAGGCCGGCACCACCACACCAAATGCCCATGTGGGTGCGGCACCGGCCAGCCGGAAAATCACGAACATTAGACATTCCATCGGGTAACCGCTAATTTGCCGACGCATTAATTACCATTCAACCCGAGCACCCACTCCCGCAACACCCGGCGGTCCACCCGGCCGTCCCTGGTCAGGGGGATGGATTCCTTCACCTCAAACTCCCGGGGGGCGGCGTGGGCCGCCAGGCCCGTCTTAACAAACTCACGCAGTTCCGCAGCCAGCTCAGTGGACCAGGTATAGCCGGGATTGAGGACAACAAAGGCCTTGACAATTTCCCCCCGCAATTTGTCGGGCTTTCCGGCCACCCCGGCCCGGGCCACCGCCGGGTGCTCTTCCAGTTTACTTTCCACCTCCGCGGGGCCCACCCGCTCACCGGAGGTGTTGATCACGCCGTCCAGGCGCCCCTGGAAATAGAAGTAGCCATCCTCATCTCTGTATGCGGCATCACCGGAAATAAACCAGGGTTTGTGACGGAAATATTCCTCGTAACGCGCCGGATCATTCCACACCGCCCGGAACTGGGCCGGCCAGCCGGCACGAATGGCCAGGTTGCCGATCTTGCCCGGGGGTAATTCCCGGCCTTCATCATCCACTACAGCCGCTTCAATCCCCGGGAAGGGAAGGCCAATGGAACCCAGCTTAATGGGCATACAGCGGTAATTGCAAATCATGTTCATGCCCGTTTCGCTCATCCACCAGGTATCGTAGATGGGCTGCCCCAGTTTTTCCAGGCTCCACTCCATGACTTCTTCAGTGAGGGGTTCACCCACACTCAGGATGTGGCGCAGGCGGCTTAGATCGTACCGGGACAAAAGCTCATCGCCGCCGGACATGATCATGCGGAAGGCTGTGGGGGCGCTGTACCACACCGACACCCGGTATTTGGCCAGGGTGGCGCACCAGTCTTCGGCATTAAACCGGCCTCCCCGCACCACCACCGGTATCCCCAGCAGCCAGGGAGCCAGGAAGCCGTAGGCAATGCCGGTGATCCAGCCCGGATCGGCCGTGCACCAGTAAACGTCGCCCGGCCGCAGGTCGTGCACCCAGAGGGCGGTGATCAACAGGCCGACCATGATGTTGTGCACGTGTACCAGTCCCCGGGCCTTGCCGTCGGCTCCGGAAGCATACAGGATAAATAAAGGATGCTCCCGGCCCACCCACTCCATGGAGGGCGTTTCCGCGACCAGGGACATCTCCTTGTGCCAGTCCACCGTACCGGCCGGGACGTTTTCCCCCACCACAAAAACGTGCTTTAAAGCCGGCAATTGTGCCAGGGGCAGGCGGGGATAAAGTTCGGGTGTAGTTACCACGGCCACTGCCCCGCAGTTCCCCAGGCGGTCCTTCAGGGCTTCAGCCATAAAGGCCTCAAAGAGGGGCACAACCACCACGCCCAGCCGGGCGGCCCCCAAAAAGCTGATATAGAGCTCCGGACTGCGGGGCATAAAAATACCCAGCCGGTCACCCTTTTGCAGGCCGTATTTTTTTAAAACCGCGGCAAACCGGGACGAATCCTCCTGCAGGCGGGCAAAGGTATACTCTTCCTGCCTTTCTCCCGATTCGAAATACAGGGCCACCTGCTGCCCCAACCCCTTTTCTTCCACCTGCCGGTCCACGGCCTCATAAACAATATTCACCCGTTTGGTAGTAAACCAGCTAAACTCCGGCTCCACACTGGCAAAGTCAAACTCCTCCCGCGCCCGGGCGTAATCTTTCAGGTTATGCTCCCCCGGCCGGGCGGGAATGATTTTCCCTCTCATGAAATGCCTCCTCCCCCCATCATTTTTTTGGACATCAGCGCATTTACACTTGTATATTTCGCCCTCCTGTCTGAATTTTCCTGCATGATGCAATATTTAATCAAAGGGTTCTATATTAAAGCAATCAAAAAGATAAAGGCCGGAACATTTCCGGCCATTGGTTACCACCGCCCGTTCAGGAAGGGATTGTACCTGGCTTCTTCACCAATAGTGGAGGCCGGCCCGTGGCCGGGGAGCACTTTGGTTTCCGGCGGGTAGCACAGGAGTTTTTCTTTAATCGATTTGATCAATTGCTGGTGGTTGCCCCCCGGAAAGTCGGAACGGCCCACTGAACCGGCAAAAAGGGTATCCCCGGTAATCAGGCTATCCCCCACTTCCAGGCAAATGCCGCCGGGAGTGTGACCGGGAGTATGTATGACCCGCAGGGTTTGCTTGCCCACGGTAATCACATCCCCGTCCTCCAGTAGACGATCTGCCGGGGGGTAACTGATGGATAAACCCATGTAGAGGGAAAGATTGCTGCCGGAGCTGGTGAGCATGTGGGCATCATCCCGGTGGATGAGCACTTCGGCCCCTGTGCCCTCTTTAACCTGTCCCAGGGCACCGATGTGATCCACGTGGCCGTGGGTTAAAATGATATAGCGGCATTTCAGGTCCAATTGTTCCAGGCGGCGTAAAATGCGGCCCCCCTCGGCCCCGGGATCCACCACGGCAGATTCCTTGGTCTCCGGGCAACCGATGATGTAACAGTTGGCTTCCATAGACCCTACGGGAAATCCCTCTAAAATCAAAAAGCATACCTCCTCATTTTCCTGATTAGCGTCGCTCCACTAGAATTCCTTCTTACTGTCCAGGAGCAGGGTCACCGGGCCGTCGTTGATGATCTCCACCTGCATGTAGGCACCAAAGACGCCGGTGGCCACTGCCAGGCCCTCTTCCCGCAGCAGGCGGACAAAAAGCTCGTAGAGCTCCCGGGCCTGTTCCGGCCTGGCGGCCCGGTCAAAACCGGGCCGCCTGCCCTGCCGGCAGTCGCCGTAAAGGGTGAACTGGGAGACCACCAGCACTTCACTCCTGGTATCCAGCACCGAGCGGTTCATTTTGCCCTGTTCGTCCTCAAAAATGCGTAAATGGGCCACTTTTTGCACCAGGTAACGGGCATCACCGGCGTCATCTTCCCGCCCGACCCCCAGCAGCACCACGAGCCCGGGCCCGATAACCGCCACCCGTTCCCCATCAACCGTGACCGAACCCCTGGTTACCCGCTGCACTACTGCCCGCATGATCAATCCCTCTTTTAGCTGGTGCGCCTGACCTCGTATATATCCTTCACCCGGTTAATGCGGCTGACAATCAAATCCAGCTGCTCTTTGCTTTTCATCTCCAGCAGCAATTCAATTACGGCCTGCTGGTTTTTCAGCCCCCGGGCGTTTACCCAGTTGGCGCTTATCTTCAATTCGCTCAAGATGGCCATAACATCACTTAAAAGCCCGGCCCGGTCCATACCGGATACTTCCAGTTTAACCAGGAAGGGAGATTGAAAATCCCCTTCCCAGGCCACTTCCACCAGGCGATCCTTTTCTCCCTGCTGAAACAAAACCACATTGCGGCAATCGACCCGGTGGATGGATACTCCCCGCCCCCGGGTAATATAACCGATAATGGGATCGCCAGGTATGGGGTTACAGCAATGGGCCAACCGGATGAGCAGGTTGCTGATCCCTTTGACCTGGATACCCTGGGTGGAGCCTGCAACCGGGCGGGTCTTCACCTTTGAAGGCTCGGGCGGAACTTTCGATGGTTTGATTTCATCTCTAAGACGGTTGATTATTGAGAGAGCAGTAAGGGTACCATCACCTACCGCCGCATAAACATCCTCGACCGTGGCCAGGTTGAACCGCCGCCCGAAAGTTAAAATCCGTTCTCCCTTTAACAATTCCACATCCACACCCTGCTTTCTGGCCTCCCGCTCCAGAGCCTCCCGCCCTTTAATGATGTTTTCTTCCCGCTGTTCCCGTTTAAACCACTGGCGAATGCGGTTCTTGGCCTGGGAAGTCTTGACCACGTTAAGCCAGTCCCTGCTGGGCCCCACGGCGTGTCTGGAAGTAAGAATTTCGACAATATTACCGTTTTTCAGCTGGTAGTCAAGGGGCACGATGCGCCCGTTGACCCTGGCCCCCACGCAGCGGTGCCCCACCTCGGTGTGCACCCGGTAGGCAAAATCAATGGGCACAGCCCCCGCCGGAAGTTCGATCACATCCCCCTTTGGCGTAAAGACAAATACCGAATCGGCAAAAAGGTCGATCTTTAAGCTTTCCATGAATTCCCTGGCATCCCGCAGTTCCCGCTGCCATTCCAGAATCTGGCGCAACCAGGCCAGCTTTTGATCCAGGTCCCGGTCCGTTTTGCCGCCTTCTTTATAACGCCAGTGGGCGGCAATACCATATTCGGCAGTCCGGTGCATGTCGCGGGTGCGGATCTGAATTTCCAGGGGCTCCCCCTGCGGGCCGATAACGGTGGTATGCAGGGACTGGTACATATTTGATTTCGGCATGGCGATGTAGTCTTTAAAACGACCGGGGATGGGCTTCCACAGGGTGTGCACCGTACCCAGAACCGCATAGCAGTCCCGTACGGACTCCACAACCACGCGCACAGCCATGACATCGTAAATTTCACTCAGGTCCTTCTGCTGCTTTTGCATTTTGGTATAGATGCTGTATAAATGTTTGGCCCTCCCCTGGATGTCGGCAAAAATACCCACCTCGGCCAGCTTCCGCTGTAAAACCTGAATTGCTCCCCTGATATATTCCTCCCGCTTTCGCCTGGTCCGGGCTACCCTTTCGGCCAGTTCGTAATACTTTTCCGGTTCCAGGTAGCGGAAAGACAGATCCTCCAGTTCCCACTTCAAATGATAAATCCCCAGACGGTGGGCCAAAGGAGCATAGATCTCCAGGGTTTCGCTGGCAATTTCCTTTTGTTTGGGTTCCGAGTGATACTTTAAGGTACGCAGGTTGTGCAGCCGGTCGGCCAGTTTAATCAGGATTACCCTGATGTCCTGGGCCATGGCCAGGAACATTTTGCGCAAATTTTCCGCCTGATGCTCCTCTTTGGACCGGTACTCAAGGCGGCTTAATTTAGTCACCCCGTCTACGAGCAAGGCCACCTCTTCACCAAATTCGATCGTTATTTCTTCCAGGGTAATGCTTGTATCTTCCACCACATCATGGAGCAGGCCGGCCACCAGGGTCTGCAAGTCCATTTCCAGATCGGCCAGAATATGGGCAACAGCCACGGGATGGGTAATAAAAGGTTCCCCCGAGATGCGTTTCTGGTCCCGGTGGGCCTGTTCCGCAAAACGGTAGGCCTTGCTCAAAAGGGCTATATCTGCTTTGGGGTTATATAAAATTACCCTGTGTACCAGTTCCTGGAGCATGGGAGTCACTTCCCCTAATGCGAAGCAAAAACTCAAGCAAAAACCCTAGCAAAAACTGTTCCTCTAATAATTATACTGTACTAAGGAGATTGTGTCATAATTTCTTAGTTTAACCCGCCCCCCGAGTCCGGTCAACTCAATTAAGAAAACCGCTCCAACCACTTCTGCTCCCAATTCCTCCACCAGCCGGATGGCAGTGTAGGCCGTACCGCCGGTGGCCAGCAGTTCATCAGCCACCAGCACTTTCTGCCCCGGCCGGATGGCGTCCCGGTGAACTTCCAGTGCATCGCCGCCGAATTCCAGATCATAATGCCAGGTAAACACTTCTCCAGGCAGCTGACCGGGCTTGCGTAAAACCACCAGCCCGATGCCCAGGATATAGGCCAGGGGGGCTCCGATCATTAAGCCGCGGGCCTTGGGACAGACCACCAGTTCCGCTCCTTTATGCTGGCACTCGGCGGCCAGATACTGGACGGCATAGCGAAAAGCCTTTCCGTCCCGCAATAGGGGGGTGATGTCCTTGTAGCTAATTCCTTCCCGGGGGTAGTCCGGAATCACCCGAATTTTCTGTTTTAAGTCCATTTGATCGCCTCCTTCCTCAGTTCAAGGACCCATAACAATTGAACGGGCGGGAGCTTCCAGGGCATGTTTTTGCCAGGCCAGGGCTTCTTTTTTCAGCCGGTGCAGCCAGCGGTAGGTGGGTGATGCGTCCAGGGATAGCTTTTGCCCGCTCCGGGTACGCAAAGACACCGGCCAGCCGTTACCTGAAGGCAACCACTCCACCAACCCAAGCTCATCGAAGACCTTTAAACCCAATCGCACCGTGAAATCCTGTACCCAGGAACAGCCACCACGGCGCAGCAAACCGGCCAGGTGGCGGGAAAAAAATTCCCTCTCACATTTTACCGGTCCGGTTTCCTTGCTAATTACTGGAGTACCGTTGCCTCTGATGGTCCGGTGTAACAGGGCATACAACCTGGCCAGGGGGTCCCTGTCCGGTGCCAGGGCCGCCAGGTAAAAACGGGCCTCCCGCAAGTCTTCCGCGCCGAAGGGCAACCAGAGGGACTCTGCTTCCCCGATCAGGGCGGCCGCCAGCAACAGGTACCACTCCTCCCGGTGGTAGGGCAGGTTATAAACCACCAGGTGGTCGGTTCCGGCACCGGCCAGGGCAGGAGCCATAACCGGGGTGGTAAGCAATATATTGATTTCTCCACAGGCAAAAAGCTCCCGCAACACCTCCTGCTGTTGACAGTGCAGCCAGGGGTGGCAAAAGGCCACCTTCCTGCCGGAGCCGGAACAAACCCTACGCAGGTAAAAAGCCAGCTCCACCGTGCGGTGGGGTGAACCTACCACCACCAGAAGACGCTGCCCTGCGTCGGCCAGCCCGGCCAGCCAGGATGGCCGGGCAGACTGTCCCCGTAAATCAACGATACGAAAGGGAATTTGCTTAATCGCCTGCGGGATTTCCGCAGCCCCTTCCTCAGAGCAGGCAACCCGGGAAAAGGCGGTATATTCCCTGGAAGCAGCGGCATGAAGATTTGTGGCGCGAGGAACATGCCGTACCGCCGGCAGAAAACCATATCCTTTCTGCTCATATTCTGCCAATTTACGCTCTTTCTGCTCATACTCTGCCAGCTTACGCTGGACAAATTCAGGCAAAAAGAAGTAAGAATTCTGAATAAGAGATTGCCCGGCTTCAGCATATAGATTATCCAGAAAATTGCCCATCCCCTTGTCCGGAGAAATGCCAGGTTCCGGCAGCGGCGATAGCCCTTCCCTTCCCCTGCTGCGCCGGAGATCTTTGATTTCCAGCTGCACCCGCACATTGCCGTTCCACTGGTCGAGGGAAGGCACAAAAGCCAGATCCACGGCCTCCCCTGGAGCTAAATTATCCAGATAACCCACGAGATCAAAACCAATGCTGTCCCGTACCGTTCCATTCTCCCGCACCAGCAATTTCAGGTGGCGGCCGTCCCGCCCCACTTCCCGGCAATTAATTACCGCCACACCGCAGCAGGCCAGCAACGGCTCGGGATTGCCGTGGCCGTAAGGACTCAGGCTATCCAGTTCAGCCACCACTTCACAGGGAATGTCTCCCAGGGAAACCAGGGCGTCTATCTCCAGCCCGGGCCGCAACAAGTCCGGGGATATAACGGCGGCGGCATAATCATTAATAGCTTCCCGCAAGGCGTCCACCCGGTCGGCAGCTATGGTAAAACCCGCCGCACCCTCGTGCCCCCCAAAGGCCAGCAAATGCTCCCGGCAGGAAGATAAAGCCTGGTAAAGATGAAAGCCGGGAATACTGCGGCCGGAACCCTTCCCCTGGCCGCCATCCAGGGATACCAGCAGTACAGGACGGTATAAAATTTCCACCAGCCGGGAGGCCACAATGCCGATTACGCCGGGATGCCAGCCGGGCGAGGCCAGAACCACCACCAGATCCCGGGTGTAACCCAGGGCGTCAAGCATACCCAGGGCCTCGGCCAGGACCCGGGATTCCACCTGCTGGCGCTCCCGGTTCTCCCGGTCCAGCATGGCTGCTAGTTCCCCGGCCTGTACCGGATCCCGGCAGAGCAGGAGTTCCACGGCCACCCGGGAATCGCCCATACGGCCGGCAGCATTCAACCGGGGGGCCAGGGCGAAGCCCACCTCCCTGGTGCCTATTTTCTCTGCCTTCACTCCGCTTACCTGCATCAGGGCCTGTAATCCTGGATTGCCGGTAGCGGACAGTTTGGGTAAACCGTGCTTTACCAGCAGGCGATTTTCCCCCGTCAGGGGTACAATGTCTGCCACCGTCCCCAGGCAGGCCAGATCAAGGTAATCGTGCCAGGCATTGTCTTCCTCACCCGCAACCTGCAAGAGCGCCTGGGCCAGTTTCAGGGCCACCCCTACCCCGGCCAGCTCCTTAAAGGGATAGGGACAATCACTTCTTTTCGGGTTAATGACTGCCAGCGCGGGTGGCATTTCTTCCGGTACCTGGTGGTGATCGGTGATAATAATGTCGGGCCCGCCGGCACTGTTGGCTTCTTCGACCGCTTTTTTTGCGCTGATGCCGCAGTCTACAGTGATGAGTAAATTGACCCCGGCCCGCCGGGCCCACTGTGCCGCATCTTCATGCAAACCGTAGCCTTGAGTCAGGCGGTGGGGTATGTAGTAACCCACCCGCGCACCCAATCGCTCCAAAACCCTAACCATGAGAGCTGTGGCGGTAACGCCGTCGGCATCATAATCCCCGTAAACCAGGATGTTCTCCTTTTGCCTTATGGCTGCCAGAATTCTCTCTACCGCCCGGTGCATGTCCGGTAGTAAATAAGGATCCCCCAGCTGACTTAAAGTGCCCTTGAGAAACAACCGGGCATCTTCAACTGTGAGTACTCCTCGATTAATCAGCAACCGGGCCAGCAACGGGGAAATCCCTAATTCCCGGGAAAGGATGTGCTGCAATACCGGATGCTCTTCCTTAACGCGCCAGACCTTTTCCCTTACCATTTTTTGCATGTTTCCTACCTCAAATAGATTATAAATGAACTTCCTCGAGCCTGGCAATGGAAAAAGATTAAGGCGCCCGGATGGGAAAAACCATCACGAGCGCCGTTACAGTTAACCGGTTATGACTGGCGCGGGCTTGTATCCAGCTCAAAAGGCCAGGCGGCAATGCCTCCTTCAAAGAAGCTCACGTTTGTAAAGCCCAGGCTTTCCAGGATGGTCTGGGCCTCCCAGCCCCGCAGGCTCACCTTGCAGAAAACAATGATTTCCCGGTCTTCAGGCAGTTCCTTTGCCCGTTCCCGCAGCTTGCCCAGGGGTATGAATACCACATTGGGATAGGGCAGGCGCACTTCATTAAACTCCGCCGGGGTACGCACATCCAGAAGCACAAAATCCTCCCCGGCCAGAAGGCGTCTCTTCACCTCCAGGGGATTGATGGATCTGGCCCGCCCGTCCAGCTTGTTGCGCAGGCAATTGGCGGCATGGGTAAGGGGATCCAGGGCGGTGGAGAAGGGCGGCGCATAGGCCAGGTCAAAAGAAGCCAGCTGATCCACCGTTGCTCCCATGCTCAGGGCGGCCACCGCCACATCAAGACGTTTATCAACATCCCCCGGCCCCAGGATCTGGGCACCCAGAAGCTTGCGGGTGGAAGCATCGGCCACCAGCTTGATGATAATGGGCTTGCTCCCCGGGTAAAAATGAGCCCGGTCGGGCGCAGGGCAGATAAAGGATTCTACATGGTAACCCAGGCGGCGGGCCTCACTTTCGGAAAGGCCCGTGCGGCCGATATTCATTTCAAAGACCTTCAGGATGGCCGTTCCCAGCACTCCGGCAAAGATTTCCCGACCACCGGCCACGTTATTGCCAATCACCCGGCCGTGACGGTTGGCCACGGAACCCATGGGGGTGTATACCGGCCGGCCGGAAATAAGGTGGATGTTTTCCACGCAATCCCCGCCGGCATAGATATCCGGGTCCGAAGTCTGCAGATACTCATTTACTTTAATGGCTCCCGTTTCCCCGAGCTCAAGCCCCGCTTCCCGGGCCAGTTCCACCCGCGGCCTTACCCCCGCCGCCACAACCACCAGATCCGCGTCAAAGGAACCGGCGGTGGTGACGACCCGGGCCACGGCACCATTCCCATCACCTTCAATGCGTTCCACCCTGCTGCCCAGGAACAACTGCACACCTTTGCCGCGCAGAACCCTTTCCACAAGGATGGAAAGCTCCGGGTCTAAAAGGGTTGATAAAACGTGATCCATCATCTCCACGATGGTGATTTCGGCTTTTGTTCCCAGGACATCGGCCAGTTCCAGGCCAATCAAGCCGCCGCCAATAATAACTACCCGGCGGGCACCCTGCTCAACCGCCTGGCGGACGGCCCGGGCTTCCTCCAGATTCCCCAGCGTGTACACTCCAGCCAGATCCATACCTGGAATGGGTGGCCGGACCGGTTTGCTGCCGGTAGCCAGAACCAGCCTGTCGTAGGGGAGGTCGTAAGTTTCACGGGTGGCTAAATTGGTCACCCGGACGGTCTTATTCTCCCGGTCGATGGCCTCGGCCCTGGTACCCGTGAGCACGTTAATGTCCTTGACGTTGCGGAAAAAGGCTGCATCCCGGACAACTCCCACCGGCGTGGCCATAAGCTCTTCATGCTTTTCCACCATGCCTCCAATGTAAAAGGGCATACCGCAGCCGGCATAGGAAAGAAAACTTCCCTCTTCAACAATAGTTATTTCCGCCCCGGGGTCGCAGCGCCGGGCCCGGGCAGCCGCTTTCGGCCCCGCTGCCACGCCTCCGATAATCAATATTCTTCTTTTTCTTTTTTCATCCATGGTTGATCCCCCTTTGTTACAATTGGGTTGCTATATTGTTATTTCCCGATAATACGATGGAATCCTCTTTTACCGAAAAGAAAAAATGCTTGAAACAAAAAATAAGCCCCCGCGGTAAAAAGGAAGCTCTAAAAAGCTAGACCGTAGGAGCAATGGTAAAATCCTGGAATTCTCCCCGGTAAGGTTCATCGATCACTTCTACTTTTTCCACCCGGGAAGAAGGCGACCCTTCCCAGCACCAGCGGAGCATTTGCTCTACCGCCCCATTTTCGCCTTCGAAGACGGCCTCCACCCGGCCGTCTTTGAGGTTACGTACCCAACCGGTTACGCCAAATTTGACGGCCGCATCCCGGGTATAAACACGAAAGTATACGCCCTGCACTTTGCCGCTGATATAAACGCGCTTGCGCAGCAAAAAGTCACACCCCCTCATGGCTCACGCAAAGGCTCCTTAACGTTTTCAAAGGCATGCCGGGTGGTAATGGGCCAGGTGCCTGCGGGTTGCACAATCACCAGCGACCTTCATAGTATACAGCAAAAACAACGCAAAGGAGGGAACCCCATGCCTGAAATACCCCATGATTTCTTCACCGTGGAAAATCTAAGCACTTTTAACGGGCTTGTACTTTTTGTTTCCATAGTGACCGCTTTGCTAAAAAATCCCCTCAAGGAGCGGTGGGGGGACTGGGCCGCCCGCCCCCTGGCCGTCGCGGTCGCTTTTCTCACCCAGCTTGTTTGTGCTGGCCGTCCGGGGAACCTTGAGCCTGGAAACGGTGGGACTGGCCCTGGTAAACGCCTTTTTAGTAGCGGTGGCCGCCAGCGGCACCCATGAATACCTCTCGGACCCCCTGGCCAGAAAAAAGCAGCCCGAGGAATGGGTGATGCTGAAAAAAGAGTAGGCCGCCGGCCCGGCAGCTTTTCAGCCCCCGTAGCACTTGATAAACCGGGCGATGGAACGGTCGTACGTCCTTTCAACATCCGGGGGGAAGAAGCAACCGGGCAGCTGGTTTTGTTTACGGTGATAGGCAACACACTCACAGCACTTTCCTTTCCGGGGACAGGGCTCATAAGTGCAGGTGCATTGACTTTTATTTTTTTCCACATGGCATTCCATTACTTGCCGCGCACCTCCCTCGAAAATTAAGCTGAAATCACTTCAGCATTATCTTACTCCATGGGAGTTCCGCCTGGCAACCCCCGTAAATATATCTCAACGGTAACGGCTATCCCTCGCCCCGGCCCCGACCGCATGGATAAGACCGCCGACTCCCTCCAGGATACCTTTGGTGACGCGAGTCTCGAACCGTTTGATGCCTTTCCCGTTTTCGTCAACGGCACAGGTCACATGGATCATGGGTGCCAGCTTGGAGTGCGCGGCACAGCAGTACCATCGCTCCAGGAACTCCTCGCCTGCAACACGGTCCCTCAATTCACACCGTCGCGATTCATCCCGGCAAAAATAACGCCCCGGCGGAGGTTAAATCCACCGGAGCGCCGGCCGCGGACACGTGCTTACCAAATTAAGTTAACAAGTTAAGTGCCTGGCACCATTTCCCGGAGCTAAATCTTAAACCGGGCGACCGCTTCTTCCAGTTCAGCGGCAAGTTTTTGCAGGCTCTCCGCCGCAGCTGAAACCTCTTCCATGGCCGCCGTTTGCTCCTGGGTGGTGCCGGCCACATTTTGCACGCTGCCGGCGATTTGCTCGGTGGCGGCCGCCACCTCTTGAATCTGGTTGTTTAGTTTCCGGACTGTTTCCGTAATTCCGGTAAAAAGTTCCCCCACTTCCCTGACGATGAAATTACCGGCCTGCACCTGCCGGGCATTTTCCTCCATGTTCGCAATAGTGCCCGCGGCCCTTTCCTGAATCCGCTGCACCAGCTGGTAAATATCCTTCGCCGCGTCGCCCGACTGATCGGCCAGCTTTCTTACTTCTTCCGCCACCACGGCAAACCCCCGGCCCCGCTCGCCCGCCCGGGCCGCCTCGATGGCGGCGTTCAAAGCCAGGAGGTTGGTCTGGTCGGCAATGCCGGTAATCATTTCGACAATTTTCGAAATTTCCCGGGAGGTCTCCTCCAACTCGGCAATGGCCCTGGCCACCTGGTTGGTCGAGTGCTCGATGCTCTCCATCTGGGTGACCAGCCTTTCCACTTTGGCCTGGCCCTCTTCGGCCAGAGCCGCCGCCTTTTCAGCGGCCTGCGCCACCTGCCCGGCATTACCGGCCCCGTCTTCAACGGCGGCGGCAATTTCGGAAATAGTGGAAGCAGTGCTGGTGGCCCCCTCGCTGGTCTGCCGGGCGCTCTCGGACAGCTGGCTGGCGGCGTGGAAAATGGAACGTGCTCCTTCGGCCACCTTCTGGACAATTTCCCGCAGGTTTTGCTTCATCTGGTTAAACGAACGTGCCAGGGAACCAATTTCGTCCCGGGAGCTGCTTTTGAGGTCGGCCACGGACAAATCACCCGCGGCTATGCGGGAGACGCCCCCCTCCACCATCTGAACGGGCCGGGCGATCAACTGTCCGGTGCAAAAGGCGATTAGCAAGCCCAAAAGCATGGCCATGCCGACGGCCAGGTAGTTCACCATTTCTATCTTGTTTACCAGGACGCTGTTGCTTTCAACCGCCGACTGCAGGGATTTTTCCTGCAAACTCACAAAATCCTGGCCCGCCTTGAGCGCCGCATCTATCACGCCATGCTTTTCCGCAAGATAGGAAGATATTTCTTCTTGAAGATCCTCCAGTTGCCCGATTAAATCCATTCTTCTGGCCATATTGCTCCCGGTGGCGGGGAGGGCTTTTAATTCCGCCTCATAGTCGATCGCCTGCGTTTTCAGGGTTGTTAAATACCCCGCCACTGACCGGTAATCATCCAGCTTGCGCTGGATCTCCTTGATCAGCGCTTTTTCCTCCTCCGAATCACAAAGGTCCTCCAGCTTCCTGAGCTGCAGCACAGCTTCGGCGCTCTGGTTGCTGTAATTTTTAAATTCCGCTTCGTTGCCAGTTAAGATGTAGCTCTGGAACAAAATGGGCAGCCTTTGGAAAAGCAGGAGGAACTTCTGCGCCTCCGCGGCTTTGAAAACCTCCCGCTGGATAATCCGTTCGTAACCCGCCCTGGCCTGGCGCATCTGGTAAACCTGGAAACCGGCCGCAACGGCAAAAACCAACAGCACGATAATGTAGCCAATTAATATCTTCCAGCGAATTTTCACCGTCCCACTCCTCCTGGTTATCTCATCTCTCATTTTAGCTTTCGGCCATAAATCAAAAGAATTTACCGCCGGCGCTTACCGGAGGTAATTTTTTCGGAACGGCTCCCGACCGGATCCCAGGAGGGGTACGTGCAAACGGCGAGCGACCGGCGGGACGGAGGCCGAAAGCGGCGTCCCGGGGTTTGTAATCACCGGTTTGGGTGATGTTGCCGCCCGGTCAAGGCCAGCTTCACTTTTAAAACCGTCAACCTCGATTATTTCCTCCGGCGTCTTCTTCCCGTGGAGTCCGGGGCATTCCCCCGCCCGGTTAAAATCAGGCCCCTGTCCCCGGCCAGTCTTTAACAGATTGTCCGGGCCGGAAAAGCAAACGGCGGCAAAGGGCGTCTACCCCGGCCAGTACCTGGCCTCCAGGCTGCGGTACTGCACCGCCTCGGCCAGGTGGGCAGCGTCAATGACATCGCTCCCGTCAAGATCGGCGATAGTACGGGCCACCTTGAGCACCCGGTCGTGGGAACGGGCGCTCAGGTTCAACTGGCGGAAAACGGATGAAAACAACGAGCGGGCTTCCCGGGTGAGGGAACAATAACGGCGAACCTGGGCCGGGGTCATGCGGGCGTTGCAGGTAATCCCGGAAGAACCAAAGCGACGGCGCTGTACGGCCCGGGCTTTCTCCACCCGCTTTTTGATCTCTGACGACGGTTCGCCCGGCTCCCGGCGGGCCAGGTCCTCGTAATCCACCCGGGGAACCTCCAGGTGGATGTCAATGCGGTCCAGCAGGGGGCCCGAAATACGCCCCAGGTAACGCTGCACCTGATAGGGGGTGCAGGTACATTCCCGGACCGGATCGCCAAGGTAACCGCACGGGCACGGATTGGCGGCGGCCACAAGCATTAAACTGGCGGGATAGGTCACCGCACCGCTTACCCTGGAGATGGTTACCACACCATCTTCCAGGGGCTGGCGCAAAGCCTCCAGCACGTCCCGGTGGAATTCCGGCAACTCGTCCAGAAAAAGGACGCCGTGGTGGGCAAGGCTGATTTCCCCGGGACGGGGATGGCGCCCGCCTCCGACCAGGCCCACCGCCGAGGCACTGTGATGGGGCGAGCGAAAGGGCCTTTGGTTCACCAGGGGCTCCCCGGGCTTTAACAGACCGGCCAGACTGTATATTTTGGTAATTTCCAGGGCTTCGTCAAAGGTAAGATCGGGCAATATGCCCGGCAACCTCCTGGCCAGCATGGTTTTACCCGAACCGGGGGTTCCCACCATCAGCAGGTTGTGTCCCCCGGCTGCCGCCACCTCCAGGGCCCGGCGTGCCGTGGCCTGGCCGCGCACATCGGCCATGTCCGCCCCGTTTTCGTCAACCCGGTTCATCCACAGGACCGGATCCACCTTATAGGGTGAAATTTCCTCTTCCCCGAGCAAAAAGCGGGTTAGCTGTCCCAGGTTCTGTACCGGGTAAACCTGTACATCCTTGACCAGAGCAGCTTCGGCGGCATTATCCAGGGGCACCACCACCGCCCGTAAACCCTGTTCCCGGGCGGCCAGAACATTGGGCAGCACGCCGGTCACTCCCCGCACCTGCCCGTTCAGGGATAGCTCACCAAGAAACACATAGCGGTCTACGGCGGACTGATCCAGTTGCCCGGTAGCGGCAAGGATGCCCACGGCAATGGGCAGGTCATAAAGGGGTCCTTCCTTGCGCAGGTCGGCCGGGGCCAGGTTTACCGTTATGCGCCGTGCCGGGAATTCAAAGCCGGAATTTTTCATGGCGGCACGCACCCGGTCCCGGGATTCCCGGCAGGCCAGATCGGGCAACCCTACCAGGTCAAAAGAAGGCAGGCCATTGCTTACATCAACCTCTACCTGCACCACCTGCCCGTTCAGTCCGTAAAGGGCCGTACTTTTTACAATAGCCAGCATAGCAAGTCCTCCGTTGATTTTAGGCAACAAAAAGAACCTGTTGTCATTTTTCGCCAGCCAGCAACAAGTTCCTCCTGTAAAAGGGAAAGTTTTTATAAAGCAGCGGGAAATCTGGGATTTACCGTAGTGGCTGCCCTTCCACCGCAGGGGACAGTTTGCGGCGGCTGGCCAAAAGCACGGCGATATGCTATATTCAAAGGGGACAGGTTTCGCAATTAAGGAGGTAACGGTAATGTCTGAAACACTCGGCAGGATCGAGAAGCCTTCCGTTGATAATTTTCAGGTAGGCAGAAAAATTTATCTGGTGCCTTTAATTTATACCCCCAGGGAGATGCCGGAAGATCTTTCCGAAAAGGTCAATGCTTACTGGCAGCAGGTAGAACAGCAATTAAACGGCCTGGAACAAAAAATGGGGCCAATCAAAAAAATTTACCATGAATCCCTTACCGTAAGCGGGGAGACTGGATTAAGCCTTGTTGAGAAGTTTCACGAGAAAAGCTACCGGATCATCAAGGAAAAATGTGACCGGGGGGCCACCCTGGAAGCCACCGAAGACATGGAACTGTTCACGGAAAGTATGGATTGGGGCAATTGCCTTTCCGTAGTTATGAGCCAGAAAACTTTTGATATCATCAGCAAGTTCTACCGGGAGGCCAGCGAAAAAAGATTTGCCCATATCTCCCGCCGCATTGATGAAACCCTTGGGGACGGGGAAGCAGGATTGCTTTTTATCCGGGAAGATCACGGGGTTCAGTTCCCCGCGGACTTCCACGTGTTTTACGTGGCACCCCCGGCCCTGGATGACATCCACCGCTGGTTCCGGGAAAAAATGAATACACGTAAATAAACCACGGGAGCTATCCCGTGGCCTTCTTTGCCTTCATCCCGTACAGGGCCGCACCCAGGGCACCCACCAGCTGGGGACGTGGGGGCACGAGCAAATCTGGCAGGCCCATGCGCCGGGCAAAATAAGCGGGCAAACCGGGGATGGCCGCCACCCCGCCGGTAAAAACCACCGGGGGCTCAATACCCAAACGGAGGAGCAGGTTCTGGGTGCGATCGCAAATGGAGTTGAGCACGGCCCGGGCCACTGCTCCCACGGGCTGGCCCGCGGCCAGCAGCGATACCACCTCCGATTCGGCAAAAACGGTGCACATGCTGTTTAAGGTTATTTCCCCATCACCCGCAGAAGCAGCGGCTACCATTTCCTCCAGAGGCAGACCCAACCCCTGGGCCATAATCTCCAGAAATTTACCCGTTCCGGCGGCACAGCGGTCGTTCATGATAAAGTCCACCACCCGGCCCTGTTCGTCCAACCGGATTACCTTGCTGTCCTGGCCGCCGATATCTAGCACGGTACGGCAGGAGGGAAAAAGGTGACGGGCACCCAGGGCGTGAGCCTTGATCTCGGTAATCAAATCGGTGGCAAAATCCGCCCGGGCGCCGTGGCGCCCGTAACCCGTGGCCACTATACGCCGGAATGACGACAGGTTCCCGGCCATCTCCCGGGCACGCTCCAGGGGGCGGGGCCCGCTGTCAGATACCTGGCCGGCCAGCAGCTCTCCCTTCTCATTTAAAATGGCAATGGCAATGGTCCGGGATCCGATGTCAATTCCCAGGACGGTCATTAAGTTCTTTCATCCTTTCGGGGCCGGCTAGCGCAACATTTCCAGGAAGGCTTCCACCCGGGTGCGCAGCTGGCCGGTATCTTCTTCGCTATAGTCGGTTTCCACTTTCATCACCGGAATACCCCGCGCTTTTAGGGCCTTCTCCACGGCATAATATTCGACCGCATATCCGTGGCAGAACTGCAAGTTGTAATAGATGACACCGTCAACCCGGTAAGCTTCAACCAGGCGGAAAATATCTTCAAGGCGCCCCGGGTTGGGAGTAAAGCAGGAACAGTTAATTTTCAGGTAGCGCTCGGCCAGGGCCTGCAACTGCTCTTCCAGGGTCCGTCCGGTTTCATCCACCTGGTGCTCGAAAAAGCGGGTACCGGTGCAGGTTTCTTCGCATACCACCGCGGCGCCGGCTGTCTCGATAATGTGGTGCAGCTTCCAGTTTGGAATAGCCATCGGAGTGCCGGTTACAAGAATGCGCGGGGCCCCGGATGGAAATACCCCCTGCCCGGAGGCAATGCGTGCCTCGGCTTCCGCGGCCAGGGCTTCCGTTTTATCAATGAAACGACGGGGATCGTCGTAAAAACTGACCTGCGTAACCAGCAGGGCATCCTTCCCGCTTATGGGCACCGGATCGGCTTTGCGGGTTTGATAAAGGCGTTCCAGTGCTTGACGCAGCCGGTTCTGGAGGCGGATTTCTTCCGCCAGCCTCTCGGGGGTCACCCGGCAACCGGTTAACTCTTCTATTCTGGCCAGGAACAACCCGATTTCCCCGCGCCAGGCAGCCAGGTCCCGGGGCCGTTTCATCTGGGGCAGGTCCATTACGTAGACGGGAGCATATTCACCCAGGACTTCCCAGGCTTTCTTTTTGCCGTCGCAGGTGGTTTCGCCAATTAAGAGGTCGCAGGACTGGAAATAGGGGCAGGTACCGCTGAGACGGGCACCCACCGACGCTTTAATCAGCGGGCAAAGGTTGCGGGGCAAAACCCTTTCCCCGTCGGGAACCCAGAACTGGGAGCCGCCGCACAGGCCGACGGCAATGGCTCCGGCGGCACGAATAATCTCCAAGGGTACGAACACGCAAAAGACCCCGCAAACTTTACCTCCCCGCCGGCGGTGCTCCACCAGCTCGGCGATCCTCAGGCTGTGAATTTCGGCCACTACCAGGTCGAAGTACTCCATGGCCTGCGGGCGGCCCGGCTGCTGCAGGTAGACCTCTTCATAAATCAGAGGCAGAGCACTGGTCAACCGGTCATGCTTTTCCAGGTCCATTCCCAAATCAGACCACAACTTGCGATAGTCAGTCATAAAAAAAGACCTCCTGGTGTTTTGAGGTCTTAAATTTCTTCACCTGGTTACACATTTCCTTTATCAAAGCGATTTAATTATTTTATAGACTAACCCTGGGTGATAACAAAAATTAAAGCGTGCCAACCAGAGACCAGATACGGGGGTCCTCAAGGCCCAGGCGCCACACGCCAATTCCCCGTAAGTTTTCACGCCGCACCAGGGCCAGTTTAGCGGCAAAGCTGCGGGCATCTTCAAACCACACGATGTGGGTTTCACCGTCCACCTGATAGGTGTAGGTCCATTCCTGGGCTTCTTCGTCATAACGGGGGGCAACCCCTTGTTCCCTGGCCCGCTCTACGGCCTGCCGGTAGGATAACGTTTCCGGTATGTTCACCCCTTCGGTCCAATCATAACCGTAGACGGGAATGCCCAGCCGGATTTTTATGCGGGGGATAACGGTAAGGGCATAAATTAGAACCTTTTGCACAAAACCGATGGAAGCAATCGGCCCCGGCATGGCAAAGTGTTCATCATAGGCCAGAAGGTACACCTGGTCGCTCACCGCGCCCAGTTCCGGGTAGCTAAAAGCCCCGGAAAATGGATGGCGGGGATTGTCTTCTAGCTGGGCCGGTACGGAGATGGTGGTTAAAAACCCTTCCGGCTTCAGGACCTGGTAAAGTTCGGTCATAAATCTGGTTAGATATGGCCGGTCCTCGGGGGGCACGAATTCAAAATCAATATTCACCCCGGCAAACCCGGTGCGCCGGAGCATGTTTAAAATGCTGTTGACCAGTGCCCGACGCAGGGCATCATCGGTCAACAGGGCGTGAATGAGGGTGCGGTATTCCGGGCTGGCATAGTTATGCACGATGGCCAAAACGGGCAGATTTAAGCGGCGAATGAGGTCCAGGGAGCGGGGGTCGGACTGATCGGCAAGGCCGCCCTCCCAGGTCACGCCGTACCAGAAGGGGATCAGGTAAGTAATCAGCCTGCCGTGCTCCTGCAGGCTCTGGAAACCCAAAGGATCGGCCACATAATACCAGTTGTTTTCGAAAGGCTGTTTATAACAAAACGGGTACACCAAAAACCCTCCGTCACAAAACATTTTCCTAAACCATGCTATGGGAAATTAATCCAATATGTGACGGAGGTTGATAAAAAACCTTTCGCCTTGGCTTAGTTTGCTCAAGTCGTTCTTACTGCTGTGCAGACGATAAACCTTTTCTCTTCAAAATTTGATGGGCAGATTATAGGGCTAAGGAAACGTAGCCTGTTATACAAAAGGCAAGTCAATCAGGCAAACTAAAAACCCCCGGGTTATAGACCGGGGGTATGAAAAAATATTTTCCGGCAGCGACCTACTCTCCCAGGGGTCGACCCCCAAGTACCATCGGCCCTGGAGGGCTTAACTTCCGTGTTCGGGATGGGAACGGGTGTTTCCCCTCCGGTATAGCCACCGGAAATTGGTCGTCAGTCGTCTGATGTCAGAGGTCGGAATCTGATTTCACAACCTCTGTTTTCATCCTGGTCCTGCCAAAATTCCCTCAAAACTTCACAGCGGAGCTTCGTTCGCCTTCCCAGCCGGAAACCGGAACTCTCCAGTCGAATTTCCCTGAAAATCGCGCAAGCGATTTCCTTACTTAAATCCGACCTCCGACTTCCGACCTCCGACTTCTATTCTGGTCAAGCCCTCGACCTATTAGTACCGGTCCGCTCAACCGGTTACCCGGCTTACACGCCCGGCCTATCTACCTGGTAGTCTTCCAGGGGTCTTACCCCGGCACTCAACTGAGCGTGCCAATCTCTCCTTACGTGGATTGGCCTGACAAGCTCAGTTGAGTGCCGGGTGGGAAACCTTATCTTGAGGAGGGCT
>DYEX01000089.1 GCA_020725525.1 Desulfovirgula sp. | reverse complement strand
GCCTCTCCCAGCATGCAGGCGATCTCTTTCATGCGCTCCGTGTTGTGGAAATCCTTCTCCGCCAGGGCTGCCTTGAGGGCACGGATCACCGCCGCCCGCGGGTCCTTCCCGCTGGCAAGCTTGTTCACGTACATCGCGTCGTCTGCTTCCTTGTAGACTTCCCACAGGCGACGCGAAGCATCTTTTGCCGTTGCCACACCCACGGAGATGCTCACAGGGAGATCCGGATGCCGCGTGTTGTCCTTTTCAACGGCCTCATTTATGCGCTTTGCCACTTCTTCCGCCGTCTTACGGTCCGTTTGGGGCAGGATTACAGCAAACTCGTCCCCGCCGACCCGGGCCACCACGTCGGAACCCCGGACGCAGCTCGCAATTACTCTGGCCGCACGGCGCAATAACTCGTCACCCTGCTCGTGCCCCAGCATGTCGTTGACCACTTTCAAGCCGTCCAGATCGCATAAAATGAGGCTGACAGGAAAAAAGCGTCCCCTGTCCAGCCGGCGCAGTTCCTCCTCGAAGAAAGCGCGGTTGTACAGCCCGGTGAGGGCATCGCGGGTGCTGCAACGCCTCAGTTCATCCTCCATCTTTTTGCGCTCACCGACATCGCGGATACACTGGACTGCCCCTAAGAGGTTCCCCCTGTCGTCGTAAATTGGGGCCACGAGCGTCCAGAAGTAAAGCCCCCTGCCGCCGCGGGCGAAAGGAGCGAAACCTTCGCCGACAAGAATATGGCCCTTCAATTCGATTTTATCGTACTGCTGTCCCCACTGTGTACCATTGCCGAGCAGGATGTTGGCGAGGATGGGTCTTTTCTCCCCGTAAAACGGGACTGCGTAAACGTATTCGCCCCTGCCCAGTATTTCTTCCTTCTTAACCCCCTGTCAATTCTCACTTTAATTTAGCCCAACCCCTGCCCATTTTCGCAGACTAAACAATCTGCAACTATTTCCGATACCAGAATAATCTGCAACTGCTTCGCATATTGTTTTGGTATTTCAGGTCAGTCAGTCCGTCTATT
>DYEX01000007.1 GCA_020725525.1 Desulfovirgula sp. | reverse complement strand
GGGCTACTGGCGTGCCGGCTTTTGCAATTATAATTTCCTCGTCCTCTTTTACCCTCGCTAAAAGCCTGGAAAAATGGGTGTTTGCCTCGTGAATATTCACCTAAACAGGCATCCGGATTCACCCCCGTTGACGATAGTATAGACTAAGTCATAGACTAAGTCAACTATTGCTTCCGGCCCTCTTCGCTTACCAGCCGTGGTTTTTCTTCCTCCAGGGATAAGCTCTGTATCTCTTCCCCGCAGGTGGATTCCAGATAAAGGAGCTAACCAGGTTCTCGCCAAAGTCCCGAGCGAACTTCGTCGCATCCTCTAAACCCCAATCAGCGACAAGGCAAGTTTTACTTTGACGTGACCCTGTTGTTTGGTGGTAAATTCTTTTTGATACGCAAAAAGGACTACCCCCTTTTAAAATTTATATAGCCACAGGGAGTAGTCCGTCTCCACCTTACCAGCTGAGCTAATGGCCCACTCAATTCTTACAGATATAAAATTATAGTTGGCCGCCGGCTAATATAACTGCCAGGCGACCAACTACTTCTTTTTTCTTGTTTGGCTGGGGCGGCTGGATTCGAACCAACGAATGGCGGGTCCAAAGCCCGCTGCCTTACCGCTTGGCTACGCCCCAGCGTGGGGTGGAAGATGGGACTCGAACCCACGACCCCCAGGGCCACAACCTGGTGCTCTAACCAACTGAGCTACATCCACCACATGCTGCTGCGAACAGGAACGGCACCTTTTCCCGGTGTGCCCCTGCTCCGTCAGCATTTATTATTGTAACAATCCCGTTCCCAAAAGTCAAGGACATTTTGGTGCAAATTTATGGTAGCGACGGATACTGAACCAAACTATACGCAGGCATAAGCGGCCGGCGTATAGCAGGTTTTTTCTTTGAGCAAACGATTATTATGGCTTAATACTTTAAATAGTTGCACATCTCGGGCAAAGCCACAACGGGTGAAAAATTTCCTCCCCATGTTAGTTACCTGTCTGACATACAAAATAGTGCCCTGTTCCAACGCCTGCTCCAGGTAACCCAGCAATAACCTGCCCAACCCCCTTTCCCGCAATTCTTTTTTGATCAGTATAATATCAATTTGAATTAAGTCCAATCGTTCCGGGATAAATACGCAGAACCCCACCGGCTGGCCATCGCTGCCGAACATGGAGAGGACAAAATGCTCTGACATCTTCTTAAGACCGGGATAGTCGGGATTGATCTCTCCCAGGTCATCAAACAAACAAGAAAGAATTTCACAAATATACCAGGGTACCTTTCCCACCCCCGGCAGGCGGCTGGCAAAATAGGCACCCATTTGCTCTGCCCCTTCCGGAAAGTAAAGATAAAAATGATACTCCCCCCGCGATATCAAGGAACCCCCACCACCTCATGAGCGCTCCGTGCAGGTTTGCCGGGGTGACCGGGTATCCTCCGGAGCTTTCCCTCTCTATTATACCAATCTTATTATACCACGGTACTGAGCTTTTGGAACCCCCATCCTGTCCATTAAACAAGTGGTTGGAACCAGTCTCCAACTTTATTTTAAGCCCTGCACCTTTTTCAGGCTTCGTTCATACCCTATTATTGAAACCAACAACATACCAAAAATAGAAAGGAGGCAGCTATATGGCTCCTGATCCCGGCTACTACTACTACGGCCAATTCTCCTTCATTCTCTTCTTGATTCTGATCCTGCTGTTCTTCGGCAAGGGCTTCTTCCCCTATCAGGCCCAGTAAAAAAAACCTCCAGGCCGGGCGTAGGAAAATGGCGCCCGGCTTTCTACTATACCAGAAACAGTAAACGCCGCAAACCCTTGCGGCGTCCAGCTTTTCTGGAGCTGGTGGTCGGATTCGAACCGACGACCTGCGCATTACGAGTGCGCTGCTCTACCCCTGAGCCACACCAGCACTTTTCTGTTGTCTCACTTGACTAACCGCGCATTACTTATATTAACGCATGTAGGGCCATTTGTCAATTGGTATCGCCCGGTGGGGCCGGGTCGTATGCCTTCGAGCTGCAATAGCTGCAGTTTTAAGGGCAGGCCGCCGCCAAAACCGCCGGGTGATCCATCCCGGCGGATTACCCGGTGGCAGGGAATGACCAGAGGAACCCGGTTGGCCCCCAAAGCCCCGCCCACGGCCCGGGCGGCCCGGGGGCTGCCGACGGCTGCCGCCACCTGCTGGTACGACCATAATTCACCGTACCCGATGCGCCGTACAAAATCCAGCACCCGGGCCACAAAGGGGGTGCACCAGGAAAGATCCACGGGAATATCCGTAAAGGAAACCGGCCGGCCCTGGAAGTAATGGTCCAGCCTTTCTTCCAGGATCAGAGGCCACCTTTTTACGGCAGGCTCGCCGGCTTCATCAATTTCTACAGGCATTGGTTCATCCTGCAGGGCAGTCAGGGCTTCCTCCCGGCTTGGCCGGGGAAATGTCAGGACCAGCAGCCCCTGCTTACCCCAAACAGTACCAACCCAGCCCGCTTTGGTGGATAATAAATGAAACCCATTCACAGAATGCCCCCCACAGCCGCAAAATAGAACAAGCTATTTTTCTGCTGCCGCCCGGATAAAAATGGCCAGGCCCGTGATAATAATCGCCCCGCCCACAAGCTGTAAAGGTGAAGGCACCTGGTGAAAAATGATATAAGCCAGAATGGTTGCCCCCACCGGCTCGCCAAGTATGCTCACTGAGACCACGGCAGCCTTGACATAACGCAGGGCCCAGTTAAAAATGGTATGCCCGAAAATGGTGGGCACCAGGGCCAGGAGGAAAAACCACAACCACGTGGAGGGCGGATAAGGAAAAAAGGACAAGCCGGTGAGCAGCGCACCCAGGAACAAAGTCACGGTACTGGCCCCGTAAACAACAAAAATGTACGGGAATAATGACAGGCGGTGCCGCAAGCCGCGCCCGATCAATACATAACCGGCAATAAAAATGGCCCCGGCAAAAGCCAGGATGTCTCCCCAAAAAGCCTGCCCGCCGATCTGAAAATCACCCACACCCACAATAGTGCTGCCGGTTAAAGCCAGGGCTGCCCCCACAAGCCCCGTGCGGGCGATTTTTTCTTTAAAAATCAGGTAGCCACCTAAAACCACAAATAAGGGTTGCATGGTGACCAGCACGGTGGAGCTGGCAATGGATGTGTACTCAAGGGAAGTAATCCAGGCAGTGAAATGCAATGCCAGCAGCACGCCGGAAAGGCAGGCCAGCACTATGTCCCGCCGGCCCATGGATCGCAGTTCTTCCCGTCCCCTGGTCAGGGCAATGGGAGCAATCATGAGCACGGTAAACCCCAACCGGTAAAAGGCAATAACCAGGGGTGGGGCCATGGCCAGTTTGGTAAAGATGGAAGAAAAGGCGGCTCCCACCACCCCCACCAGGATGGCCAGGTAGGGATTGACAAAGGGGCGCTCCAGGCCGGTGGTTAATAACCCCGGCCCCTCTTCAAGAAAGCGATATTCTGGCGCTTGTTGAGGCATGCTCATTCATCAAGTCTCCTACTTTGAACAACCAGGACTGCCCTTCATATTCTACCAATCAGGCAGAGATTCCTGCCAGGCAAGTAAACTCCCACCGGGTAAATCCGGAAGCTCTACCCCGAACAGCTGTTGTCAAAAATACCAGACGCTCCACGGGCCGACAACCCGGTTTTTACGACCGGAACAAACCTCTGGTTTTCACACGGTGAGCTTACACAAACAACTCAGTAGACAAATAACGCTCCCCGGTGTCCGGGAGCAAAACCACCACGGTCTTACCCCGGTTTTCCGGCCGGCCGGCCACCTGTAAAGCCGCCCAGACGGCCGCCCCCGCAGAAATACCCACCAGCAGGCCCTCCTCCCGGGCCAGGCGACGGGCGGTGTCCAGCGCATCTTCATCGGTAACCTGAATGACTTCGTCCAACAACGCCGTATCAAGTACTTCCGGTACAAAGCCTGCACCGATCCCCTGAATTTTGTGCGGGCCGGGCTGCCCGCCGGAAAGCACCGGTGAGGCGACCGGTTCCACCGCCACCGCCCTCAGGGAGGGGCGGCGGGCTTTCAGAACGGACGCCACCCCGGTAATGGTCCCCCCAGTACCAACACCGGCCACAAAGAAATCCACCTCCCCTCCGGTATCCCGCCAGATTTCCTCAGCGGTTGTGGCCCGGTGGGCGGCCGGGTTGGCCGGGTTGGCAAATTGTTGCGGCACAAAGGCATTGGGGTGGGAGGCCGCCAGCTCCCGGGCTTTGCGTACGGCCCCGGCCATGCCCTCATTCCCGGGGGTAAGGACCACTTCGGCCCCGTAAGCGGCGAGAAGCCTGCGCCGTTCCACACTCATGGTTTCAGGCATGGTCAGCACCAGCCGGTAACCCCGGGCCGCGCAAACCATGGCCAGGCCAATGCCGGTATTGCCGCTGGTGGGCTCGATGATCAGGGTGTCTTTATTGATTAACCCTTTTTCCTCCGCCTCACGGATCATGTTGTAAGCAATCCGGTCTTTAACGCTGCCGCCGGGGTTAAAATATTCCAGCTTGGCCAGAACAGCGGCAGGCAATCCGGCAGCCACTTTTTGCAACCGGAGCATGGGGGTACCACCAATCAATTCCGCAATATCATTAAAGACGGGCAAGACCCTCAACTCCTTTCAAAAAACCTGCTTTTCATTTACGGTTAGCAAAAATTAAGTCCCCGCGAAACTCCACGGGGACTTAGCCGCTAAATTACATTGGAGGCATTCCGCCGCCCATGCCGGTATCCTTTTCCTTTTCCGGCTTTTCCGCCACCAGGGTCTCAGTGGTCAGAATCATAGCGGCAATGGAAGCGGCGTTCTGCAGGGCAGACCGGGTTACCTTGGCCGGGTCCACAATACCGGCTTCAATCATGTTCACATACTCGCCGGTCAGGGCGTTGAAGCCCATGCCATCGGGCAGCGCCTTGACCTTCTCCACCACCACGGAACCTTCCGCACCGGCGTTGTTGGCAATTTGCCGCAGGGGCTCTTCCAGGGCCCGGCGCACAATGTCCACACCGACTTTTTCATCCAGGCTGCTGGTTTCGATATTGTCCAGAGCCTTGATGGCTGCCACATAGGCCACGCCACCACCGGAGACAATACCTTCTTCCACGGCAGCCCGGGTGGCGTTCAGGGCGTCCTCGATGCGCAGCTTCTTCTCCTTCATTTCAGTTTCAGTGGCTGCGCCAACCTGGATCACCGCTACGCCGCCGGCCAGCTTGGCCAGACGCTCCTGCAGCTTCTCCCGGTCAAAGTCGGAGGTAGTTTCTTCGATCTGCTTCTTGATGGAGGCGATCCGGGCATTAATCTTATCCTGGGAACCGGCACCGCCAACAATGATGGTTTCTTCCTTCTTCACCCGTACCTTGGAGGCCCGGCCGAGCATATCGATGGTGGCCTTATCCAGCTTCAGACCCAGTTCTTCACTGATGACGGTACCACCGGTGAGAATGGCAATGTCCTCCAGCATAGCCTTGCGCCGGTCACCAAAGCCGGGAGCCTTGACGGCCACGCAGGACAGGGTACCGCGCAGTTTGTTCAGCACCAGGGTGGCCAGGGCTTCACCTTCCACATCCTCGGCAATGATCAACAGCGGTTTACCCGCCTGCACGATCCTTTCCAGAATGGGCAGCAGGTCGGCCACGGCGCTGATCTTACGGTCAGTAATGAGGATGTAGGGATCGTTGAGGATGGCCTCCATCTTCTCGGTATCGGTGATCATGTACGGGGATATGTAACCCCGGTCGAAGTTCATCCCTTCCACCACTTCCAGGGTGGTACCGATACCCTTGGATTCCTCGACGGTAATTACACCGTCCTTGCCCACCTTTTCCATGGCTTCAGAGATCAATTCGCCGATGGACGGGTCGTTGGCCGAAATGGAAGCTACCTGGGCAATGGCAGCCTTGCTTTCCACCGGCTTGGCGGCTGCCTTGATGGCCTCTACGGCTTTTTCCACCGCCTTTTCAATGCCCCGCTTGATGATCATCGGGTTGGCACCGGCAGCCACGTTCTTCAAACCTTCCCGGACAATGGCCTGGGCCAGTACAGTAGCAGTGGTGGTACCATCGCCGGCCACGTCATTGGTCTTGGTGGCTACTTCTTTAACCAGCTGGGCGCCCATATTTTCAAAGGGATCGGTCAATTCAATTTCCCGGGCAATGGTCACACCGTCGTTGGTAATCATCGGAGAACCAAACTTCTTCTCCAGCACCACGTTACGGCCCTTTGGTCCCAGGGTAACCCGTACCGCTTCCGCCAGGGCATTGACGCCCCTTTCCAGGGCACGGCGCGCGTCTTCCCGGAAAATAATCTCTTTACCAGCCAATTTCCTCGACCTCCTTAAATATTTTGATCACGCGTTCCAAAGCTACAGTTATTTTTCAATAACTCCAAGGATGTCAGCTTCGCGCATGATCAGATACTCTTCATCATCTATCTTGACCTCGTTGCCGGCATACTTGGAGAACAGCACCCTGTCTCCCACCTTGAGATCAATGGCCACACGGGTACCATTTTCCAGAAGCCGGCCCGGACCTACCGCCACCACTTCCCCCTCCTGGGGCTTTTCCTTGGCGGTTTCAGGCAGCACAATGCCCCCCTTGGTCTTCTCCTCGCTGGGCAGCGGCTTGACAACCACCCGTTCACCTAATGGTCTAATCCTCACCTAAAACCCCTCCTTTAAGATAAGAGATTGGTTTCCTCTATTGTTAGCACTCATTTAAACCGAGTGCTAATACCCAAGTACTATAATATAAAGGGGGAAGGGCAAAAGCAACTGTCCTCAAAAGACTTAATTCCCCTTTTTCACCGGTCAAGGGAAATTACAGGGAATTATCTCGCTTTTTCTCCCGCCAGTGAGCTGTTATCACTGCTTTTTGTGCAAACATTTCTTAGCTGCCCTAGAAACATTTTCCCCACAAAAAAGTTTTTTATACATGCAGTATCTGTACAGGAGTTGGGAAATCCCGAAAATCGAGGCTTCCCGGTCTTTTTTCTCCAGTTGCAAACATTTGCAAACCTGCTTGCTGAAGATGCTCTCGATGGTTTTCACTGTCTCTGCCTGGGCGTCGGGACGGATGTGGGAGTATGTGTTCAGGGGTAATCTGCACGCTGGAGTACCCCAGCCGCCCGGCAACGAACGCTACATGTTAAAATTTTTACATTGTCTGAAAAAAAGTTGTGGTAAAATTATGTGTTTAGAAACAGGCAAAATTAAGTTGAATGAAAATTTGATGGGCAGGGAAAAGAAGATGGAAGTAAAACGTTGCCTTTGCCTTAAGGATATTCCCCTTTTTACTGGTGTGGAGAGGGAAACCTTTCGGCCCATTTGCCAGGCTGCTACAAAACGCTATATCCGGAGGGGAGAGGTTCTTTTTTACCAGGGGGATAAAGTAGATACTGTTTGCCTGGTTAAGGAAGGAAGTTTTAAAATGGTACGGGTAAGCGAAGATGGCCGGGAGACAATTTTGCAAATCATTACCCGGGGCGAAACCATCGGTGAAGCTGCTCTGTTTCAGGAAAAATGTCATCCGGCAACTGCCATCGCTTTAGAAGACGCCAAAGTTTGCAGCATCAGCAGACGCCTCATGGAAGAGGAAATCAAAAAATCACCGGATCTGGCGTGGCAGGTTATTGCCAGCCTGGGAAGCCGTCTCTATGCTACCTGGGAGCAGGTGGCCGAATTAAATTCGCTTACTACCCGGGAGAAAGTGTTAAGTTTATTAATACGGCTGGCCCGGGAACACGGTGAAGTCTGCCCTGAAGGTACGCGTATCAAGCTCCATCTAACTCAGCAGGAAATAGCTTCCATGGTAGGAGCATCCCGGGTAATGGTGGCACAGGTGCTGAAAGAACTGGCCACGAGTAATTACCTCTACCGGGAAGAAAAGTACTATGTTTTACGTGATCGATGCTTTTAAATTTCGTGTGACAATGTAAAATCTTTTACAGCTCCCTCCCCGGGCAGGTGTTAATATCAAGTTAAGCTTTTTTAAGGGGAGGTGAGTAGGTAGTCGCGGCATCCGGCAAGGCCGGTTACCGCTTGAGCGGAAAAGCATGCGTCAAAGAAAATGAAGTACTGTTCAAGGTAGAAAAAGCCGAAGCATTATTACAGGCGGCATTTTTAAGTGATGAATCTGCGAAATAAGTTTAGGGGGGGTACCTATGCCTGAGATTACTGAGGAAATGAAGTCCATCATTGAGAGGGAGCTGTGCTTTATAGTAACTGCTGATAAAACGGGGCAGCCGTCTGCAGCCCCCAAGGCTTCCATGGCGGTGCTAGATCATCAAACCCTGGCGTTTGGTGAAGCGATTGGAAAGCAAACTTACCGGAACTTACTGGAAAACCCCAAAGTTGCCGTAGTGGTTGCCGACCGGCAGTCAATGAAAGGCTATCGATTTGTTGGCCGGGCCGAGTTGGTTTTTGAAGGCCCCCTTTATGAACGCTTTGTTGAAGAATTTGCTCAAATGGGTGTACCCAAGCCCAAAGCAGCAGTAAAAATATATATAGATGAGATTTACGATCTTTCGGTAAGTAACCCGGGAGAAAAAATCAGTTGATTTTTTTATCTAGACTCATTAAGAGAGAACCTTGCTAAAGCAAGGCTCTCTCTTTCTTTATATCACCATAAGTCCACCACGGTTTCCTTGAACAAACTCCAGCGCCCTTCCGCCGGGCGTGACCTCGGGGACAGGGCCGGACCTGTTGTCCCCCACCTTCTCCCCGTAGTCCGGCTGGGAAACCCAGCCGTAAGCTTTTACCGCAGGCAAAACTCCCCTTAGTCCGCCCCGCACTCCCCGCTCCGGCCGGTCAGTATTTCCAACCCGTGGGAAAGGGCCGGTAATATTACCTCCAGGCATTCCCGTACTGCCTTAGCACTGCCCGGCAGGTTGATGATGAGCGTCTGGTGACGGATGCCGGCCACAGCCCGGCTGAGCATGGCCCGGGGCGTTTTTTTGAGGCTTTCGTAGCGCATCGCCTCGGGAATACCCGGCACTTCCCGCTCAATAACCGCCCGGGTTGCCTCGGGGGTGTTATCCCGCGGGCTAAAACCCGTACCTCCAGTGGTTAAAACCAGGTCCAGTTTTCCCCGGTCTACCATAGTAATCAGCGTTTCTTTCAGCACATCCAGGTCATCGGGAATAATACGGTAATCCACTACTTCCCCGCCGATATCTGCCACCATATCCCGGATCACCTGCGCGCTCTTATCTTCCCGTTCACCCCGGGAGCCCTTGTCACTGGCTGTGAGAATACCTACCCGCCACATGGCCAAAACCTCCAGCTTAAGTATAATAAGCCACCCCTGAAAAGTCCCGTACCGGGGACACTTACGAAAACGACTGCCGTCTAAGTAGTTATGCGCCTTCAAGTGGTTGAAGTATGACGTATAAAAGGGTAAAATGGGACAGTAAAGGAGGTAAACCCCATGGTCTTACCCAAAACCACCACCGTAACCATAAAAAAAGTAACCGGTCATCACACGGCGGTTATCGAAGATCAGGTGATCAGAGAAGTACCGGTAACCCTATTTTTGAATGATGAGGAACTGGTTACCCTGGTCTGTTCGCCGGATCACCTGGAAGAGCTGGCAGTGGGTTTCCTCTGCTCCGAAGGCATCCTCCAAAAACGCACGGACTTAATGGGTGTCTTTATCCGGCCCGAGGAAGGATTGATCTGGGTGGAAACTTCAAGACCGGTTCCAGGCCGGAAGAACTTTTTAAAGCGCTACATCACCACCTGCTGCGGCCGGGGTCGTACCTCCTTTTATTTTATCAATGATGCCCGGGGTATATCACCGGTAACCTCATCCCTGATCATCAGGGCCGACTCAATACTTAACTTCGCCCGGGAGCTGGAAGAAGAAGCCGCCATGTTTCAATCCACCGGCGGTACCCATGGAGCAGCCCTGTACTCTCAGAACGAACGCCTGCTGTTTTATGAGGATATCGGCCGGCATAATGCCGTGGATAAGATCTTTGGCCGCGCCTTTCTGGATGATATGGACTTAAGGGATAAACTGCTGGTTTTCAGCGGCCGCGTTTCTTCGGAAATTCTGGTCAAGGTGGCCCGCATGGGCATCCCCATTCTCATTGCCCGGGGCGCACCCACCGACCTGGCCCTGGAAATGGCTAAAGCGGTGGGCATCACCGTGGTGGGATTTGCCCGGGACGACAGAATGAACATATATACCCATGGTGAACGGGTTATCGTGCCGTAGCTAAAAGCAACCCAGCTCGCAGGCCTTAATCTTGATGCCCAGGGCATCGCAGGCCGCCCCTACCACCCGGACCGGCACGTCAAGTTCCCCGGCCAGCCGTCGTGCGGCCGTGCAGGTCAGCCGGCCGTCAACCGCTGCCTGTTTTACTGCTTCCAGAACCCGCGGTTCCACGGAAATGTTTTGTTCTTCTTTCACCTGCTCACCTCCTCTGCTTTTTGACCTGGGTTAACGGGCAGATTAAAACCAGGCCCCGGCACCGGGCCTGGTTTTAACATTCCGCCTTCAGGCAGGAACAATAGCACCCAGCTTGCACTTCGCCAGACATTCACCGCATCGGATACACAGGGCCTGGTCAATGGAGTGGGGTTCCTTTTTATTGCCCGAGATGGCACCGGTCTCACAGGCTTTGGTGCACATCTGGCAGCCTTTGCATTTTTCCGGATCCACTTTTAAAGGCGGAATCTCCACGCCCGCAGACGCAGCGGCATCTTTTACTTTGGTCCCCGGCGGCACTACAAACTGGACACCGTTTAAAGTAATGACCACCTCTTTTTGTTGTTTTTGGGCTTCGGCCATCCTCTCCAACTCCCCTGTGAGAAATTTATCTTTTTATGTTTTTATTTCTACAAAGGACGACCGATCCCTGCCGCCGCGGGCGAATCTTTATGAACACTATTTAATGGCTAAAAAAATTGTCCCTTCGGGAGGATTTCTTTTTATTCTCTCGAATAAGTATTACGTCATGCAACTTGCCGGCAGGCACAATATAGCAACCGTTCTCCGAGCCCGATTACCTGTGGCCAGGGCTATGGTTTTCGGGCCGGCAGGGTATGCCGGGAAACTGGTATGCCTCCCAGTGCGGAAAGGAGAACACAGCTGTACTTTTTGGGTAGACCTGTGTTCTGTTTCCCGCAGAACACAGTTTTTTTCTGCGGGCGTATAACCACCTGACCGCCCGGAAAACGGCTGTGCTTCTGCCTTTTCGCCAGAGCACAGCTTTTTTGTCCCAATCTCCAATACCTGAAGAGGTGAATGACAATGTTTAAGCGAATTCTTACCCCTGTATTAACCCTTCTCCTTGCGCTCATGCTTATTGCAGGCTGCTCTTCCAATACCGCACGGGAAGAAGCAAAACAGGGACAGCCGGCCCGGGAAAAACCGCAAAAACAGGACGTAATTCTGGCCACCACCACCAGCACCCAGGACAGCGGTCTCCTGGATGTACTTATTCCCGAATTTGAAAAGAAAACCGGTTATAAAGTGAAAACCATTGCCGTGGGCACGGGACAGGCCCTGGAAATGGGCAAAAAAGGTGAAGCGGACGTGCTGCTGGTGCACGCCCCCAAAGCGGAAAAGGAACTGGTGGACAGCGGCGTCGGCATCAACTACCGGCTGGTAATGCACAACGACTTTGTGGTGGTCGGCCCGGAAAATGACCCGGCCGGAATCAAGTCGGCCCAAAACACTGTGGAAGCCTTTAAGAAGATCGCCCAAACCCAGAGCACCTTTGTTTCCCGCGGGGATGAATCGGGCACCCACAAGAAAGAAAAAGACGTCTGGAAAGAAGCCGGCATTACCCCCGGCGGCAAATGGTACCAGGAAGCCGGCACGGGCATGGGCAATACTCTGAACATTGCCTCGGAAAAGGGAGGCTATACCCTCAGTGACCGGGCAACCTACCTGGCCAACCAGAAACACCTGAAGTTGAAAATTTTATACGAGGGAGATAAAACCTTGCTGAACATCTATCACGTGATGCAGGTCAACCCGGAAAAATTCGGCAAGGTTAACGCCGGGGGAGCAAAGGCTTTTGTAGACTTCATGGTTTCCCCGGAAACCCAGCAGATCATCGGTAAGTTCGGGGTAGACAAGTACGGCCAGCCGTTGTTCTTCCCCGATGCCGGTAAAAAGGAAGAAGAACTGGGGAAGTAAGGATAGATATGAAACCGCCCGCCCTGCCTTAAACATTTTAACCATAAATGCAGGGCGGGTTCCTTAAGCTTTGCGTTAATTAAGATATGGAGCAATTCTTAGAAGTGGGGATCATCCAGTGAACAACACCATCTTAGAAGTGCACAATCTACAGTTCAAACGGGGAAACCGGAAAATTTTAAATATCGATCATTTTGCCCTTCACGAGAGGGAAACCATCGCCCTGATCGGGCCAAATGGAGCCGGCAAAAGCACCCTGTTGCAGGTAATGGCCCTTTTATTAAAACCAACCCGCGGAACCGTGGAATTCCGGGGCGTACCGGCCACCTCCCGAAACGCCCTGGCCATTCGCCGGCGCATGGCCGTGGTGTTCCAGGAACCGCTTCTTTTAAATACCACGGTCTATGAGAATGTGGCCACAGGACTGAAGCTGCGGGGGGTTCCCCAGGGGGAAATAAAAAAGAGGGTGGACCGCTGGCTCGACCGGCTGGGTATCGCCCACCTGGCCGGGCGCCGCTCCCACCAGCTCTCGGGGGGAGAAGCCCAGAGGGTCAGCCTGGCCAGGGCCTTTGCCCTGGAACCGGAAGTGTTGTTTCTGGACGAACCATTTTCCGCCCTGGACTTCCCCACCCGCCTGACCCTGCTCAATGAACTGGACAGGCTTTTAAAAGACACAGGGATTGCTGCTATTTTTGTCACCCATGATTTTTCGGAGGTGCCCTACCTCACCGACCGCATAGCCGTGCTTAAGGACGGCCGCATGGTAAAAACGGGCACCTTTGAGGAAATATTTAAAGTAAAACCCCGCCGGGAAAACTACATTACTTCCCTTTACCGGGTTTTTGAAAACGACGCGGCGGGGTGAAGCAAACCAGTATCCTGCCTGGACTCATCCACAGGTGCCGGCCCAAATGCCGGCGTGATGACCTCAAGAGGATACAAACTCTTGAGGTTTCAATTATGTCCATGATGGTTGGGCGGCCCATGTAATTGACCGCCGGGTAAGGCAAGGTTAATGGTATTTTTACAATTATCCTGAGCTTCTCCGATGATCACGCGCAGCAGGTTGGGGTGCTTAAAAGTTTTCTTTCCGGCCCCGTAACCAACCCGGAAAACGGTCATGGGGGGCATTTTCCCGAAGGCGTCGCCCAGGGTGGCCGCCAGGGCGGCCCCCGTAGGCGTCACCAGTTCACCGTCAACGCCGGTCCCGTAGACCGGCACTTTCCTTTCAGAAAGAATCTCCAGCGTAGCCGGGGCGGGCGACGGGATCAACCCGTGCATGCAGCGAATAAGGCCCCTTCCCATGGGCAGGGGTGAAACGATGACTTTTTCCACGCCCAGCAGATGCAGTCCCAGCACGGTGCCCACCACGTCGATGATGGCATCTACCGCACCCACCTCGTGAAAGTGAATGCGCTCGGGGGTTGTATCGTGCACCCTGGCTTCAGCCCGGGCCAGGCAGTGGAATACCGCTTTGCTTTTCTCTTTCACCTCTTCGGGCAGGGAGCTTTGAGCAATTATTTCCTCAATATCCTTTAAATGCCTGTCCGGCTGGCCGTGGGCATCCACGTCTATAAAGAAGTTAATAGCCGAAATCCCACTGCGCTTCACTTTTTCCAGGCGCAACCGGTAACCTTCCACCGGTAACTTTATCAATTCCCCGGCCAGTTGTTCGAAATCCACCCCCGCGCCAATCAAGGCTCCGAGGCACATGTCACCGCTAATGCCGGAAAAACAATCAAAGTACGCTACTCTCATTATTCCGACCCCACAATCATGCGGGTGATGGCGCTGGCCAGGGCGGCGGCACCAAAACCGTTATCGATATTGACCACACCAATGCCGGAAGCACAGCTGTTCAGCATGGTGAGAAGGGCGGCCAGGCCGTGAAAATTGGCCCCGTAACCGACGCTGGTGGGCACGGCGATAACCGGCTGCTCCGCCAGCCCCGCCACCACACTGGCCAGGGCACCCTCCATTCCCGCGACTACAATAATCACATGCGCCCACTGAATCAGGTCCAGCTTGTCCAGTAAACGATGGATGCCGGCCACTCCCACATCGTAACACCGGCGCACATGGCTGCCCATCACTTCGGCAGTAACGGCGGCTTCCTCGGCCACCGGCAGATCGGCGGTCCCCGCCGACATCACCAGCACTTTACCCTTTGGCTGCGGGCGCTCCCCGCGGTATACCACAATAGTGCGCGCCAGTTCCGAATAAACGGCGTCGCTGAAAACGGCCCGTACCGCTTCATAAACCTCCCGGCTGGCCCGGGTGGCCAGAACGGTCCGGTTGTTCCCGCAAAGCTTTTTCATAATCTCCACAATTTGATCCGTGGTCTTGCCCTGGCAGAAAATCACTTCCGGGAAACCCTTGCGTAGCGCCCGGTGGTGATCCACCTTGGCAAACCCGAGGTCTTCGTAGGGCAGGGTCTTGAGCCTGTCTAAAGCCGCATCCACTTCCAGGCGGCCGCTCTGCACATCCTCAAGCAATAGACGTAATTCATCTTTAGTCATTCATCCTTCTCCCCTGAAAGAAGGCCGGACAAATTATGGATACCGGCCCGGAATTTATATCCCTGGAACATGGTCGTATCAAGATTGCCTCTCACTTCTGTTCCCACATGACCTTGCCGCAGTCCCGCAGGTCATAGCCGCCCAGGGCCTCTACCTCTTTGCGGAAGTCCGGCTGGCTCATCACGGCCAACAAACGCTGGATGTAGGGTGTATCCCAGTATTCCCGGGGGATGCAGAGGTCGTAGCGCTCCTCGGCCAGGGGGATGAAGTCGAGCCCCAGGGCCACCGCGGCGGCCCGGATGCCCAGCCCCGCGTCCACCCCGCCGGCCACCGCCGCCGCCACGGCCATGTGGGTGTATTCCTCCCGCTCGTAACCGTTTATTTGGGCCGGGCTGATCCCCAGCTGCTTCAAGTGGTAATCCAGCAAAACCCGGGTACCCGCCCCCCGCTGCCGGTTCACAAAGGTGACACCGGGCCGGGCCAGATCCTCCAGCCCCCTGATCCCTTTGGGATTGCCTTTGGCCACAATCAGCCCCTGTTCCCGGTAGACCAGGTTGACCAGCACTACTCCCCTGTCCGGCAGCAGCCGCTGGATATAGGAAACGTTGTACTCTCCCGTTTCCTCATCCAAAAGATGCGTGCCGGCGCAGTGGGCCTCTCCCCTTTTCAAGGCGTTCAAACCCGCCAGGCTGCCCACATGGGCGCTGGACAGGCTGGCCTGGGGGTAAAGGCGCCGCAGGAAATTGGCCAGGACGTCCAGGGCGATATCGTGGCTACCGATGATCACGGTGGTTTCCCTGATCTCCTCCAGGGGACGCAGGAGCTCCACCGGCACCGCCTGGCCCGCACCGTAACCCTCGGAAAGCCGGGGCACCCGCACAATGCCGTCGGCCCGGATCAGGGACATGATGATGCCCGCTCCCCGGGATATAGGTGTGGCAATGATCTTGTCCCCCACCTGTCCCAGCTTGACCCGTACAAATTCCTCCACGCCCAGGGAAGAGACCAGCTTGCGGGAAATGGTGGCTTCAATTTTCCGGCGGGCTGGCGGGACGGAACCAAGCTTTCTGTATATGATTGGTTTAACAAACAAATCAGCACACAGGTAGGCCGATACGGGGTAACCGGGCACCCCGATCACCGGCCGCCCGTCCACTTCCCCCAGGATCACCGGCTTCCCCGGCTTGGTGGCCACACCGTGCACCAGCACCCGGCCCAGGCTTCTGATTACTTCCGCCGTGTAATCCTCGCTGCCGGCCGAAGAGCCGGCATTGATGAGCACTATATCGGATTCCTGCAGGGCTTCGAGCAGGGACCGGCGCAGGGCTTCAAAATCATCGGCGGTGATTTTTTTGCGGACCGGAACGCCCCCCCACCCGCTCACCAGGCCTGCCAGCATCCGGCTGTTGTAGTCGATAATATCCCCGGGCCTCAGCTCCTGACCCGGCTCCACCAGTTCCGTACCTGTGGGCAAAATGGCCACCCGCGGCCGGGGGTGGACGGAAATTTCCGTTATCCCGCCGGCCAGGAGCCCCCCGATGTCCATGGGGCGCACCCGGTGATTGGCGGGAACGATCATTTCCGTAGCGACGATATCTTCCCCTATGGGCCGCACGTGCTGCCAGGGATAAACCGGGTGGGTGATTTCAATGACCTCCGGGGACACAAAATGCACGTCCTCCACCATGATCACCGCATCGCACCCTTCGGGGAGGAGATCACCCGTATCGACCATGATGGCCTCGCTGCCCACGGCCAGCCGTTTGGGAGCAGTTTCGGAAGCACCAAAGGTAAGGGCAGCCCTGACCGCATAGCCGTCCATGGCCGCCGCGTGGTAATGGGGCGAAGACACCCGTGCATAAACGGGAGCCGCCGTCACCCGGCCCTGGGCCTCCTCCACCGCCACCGCCTCGGGCGGGCCGGGATTGAGCGCCCCCTTTTGCTCAAGGTAAGCCATGTATTCATCCAGGGCCTCTTCCCAGGGCCGGTCGTCCAGATAAACGTCCCGTTTGCCCGTGACCTTAGACAACACCATCACTCCTCAAAAAAGCTTGACCTCCACCCATTCGCCTGCTTCTACACCTTCTTTGCCCGCCGGGATGCGGGCCAGCCCGTCGGCACGAACCATAGTAGTAATCAGGCCCGATTTGCCCAGCACGGGCTCCGCGTGAAGCTCCCCGTCCTGCAAACGCAGTTTCACCCGCACGAAATCCTCCCGCCCGGCGGCGGAACGCAAATTGCGGGTTATCCGCGCCCTCAAGGGGAATTCCCAGAAGCTTTCCTGGGGGTAACTGTAAGATCTAATCAAAGGGGCCACCAGCAGCTCAAAGACCACCAGGGCCGAGGCGGGATGCCCGGGCAGCCCGAAGACCGGTTTGCCGTTCACCACCGCCCCCACGGAGGGCTTGCCGGGTTTCAGGGAAACTCCGTGAAATAAAATTCCCGGCCGCCCCAGGGAATCAATCACCCGGGCCGCCACGTCCCGGGTGCCCACCGAGCTACCCCCGGAGAGCAGCACCATATCGTTTTCGGAAAGGGCCCGGGCCAGCCGTTCCTGCAGCTGGTGAAAGTCGTCCCGGACAATGCCGTACAGGCGGGGCTCGCCGCCACAGGCGGCCACCGCGCCGTAAAGGGTATAGGAGTTGATGTCCCGCACCTGGCCCGGGGCCGGCTTTTCTTCCGGGGAAACCACTTCATCGCCGGTGGAGATGATACCCACCTTCAAGGGGCGTCTTACTTCCACCGCCACAACCCCGGCCGCGGCCAGTATCCCCAGGTCCTGCGGCCGCAGGCGGTGCCCCGCCGGCAACACCACGCTCCCGGCCGGGACATCCTCACCCCGGCGGACGACGTTTTCCCCGGGCGCCACCGGCCTGGTAACGCCAATGGTCTTTTCATCCAGCTCCTCGGTATGCTCCACCATCACCACCGCGTCGGCGCCCGCGGGCAGCATGCCGCCGGTGGCAATGCGCCAGGCCTGGCCCGGCTTTAACTCCCCTTCCGGCGCCGCGCCCATCAGGACTTCCCCCGCCACCTCCAGGTAGGCGGGCAGGCCCTCGGAGGCGCCAAAGGTATCCTTTGCCCGCACGGCAAAACCGTCCATGGTGGAACGGTCAAAACCGGGCACATCGTCAACGGCCACCACATCATGCAAAAGACAACGGTCGAGGGCGGACAACAATGAAACTTTCTCCCCATCCCGGGGGAAGGACACATGATTTAAAACTATTTCCCGCGCCTCTTTAATGGTAACTGCCTGAAATAATTCCTTCATCCACTATTCTCTCCTTAATATGGCAACACTGTCAGGGCGGCGGTCGCCACTCCGATCTTTAGGCATGGCTGCCGCGCTGCTGGGCCATGGTTAAGAAGGCGGTAATGCCGTAGGCCAGGAGCAGCAAAATGATGCTCAAGGCGGTGGCCAGCTCATACTTGCCCTGGCCCACTGCCAGTACCGTGGCCGTGGTGAGCACCCGGGTGCTGCCGGCGATGTTGCCGCCGACCATCATGGAGGCGCCCACCTCGGAAATCACCCCGCCAAACCCGGCCATAACCGCCGCCAGCAGGCCCAGCCGGGCCTCCCGCACCAGAAGCCACAGCAGCTGTACCCGGGAAGCCCCCAGGGCCAGGATCTGCAGGGGAATCCTGGGGTTGAGGGACTGCATGGCAGCCACGGTAAAGCCGGCCACTATAGGGGAAGCAATAATGGCCTGGGCCACCACCATGGCTGCAGGGGTGTAAAGGAGGTCGAGAAAACCCAGGGGCCCGTACCGGGTAAGGGTAAGCCATACGGCCAGCCCCACCACCACCGGCGGCAGGCCCATGCCGAAGTTAACCACACTGACCAGGAAGCGGCGGCCGGGGAAATTGGTCAGGGCTAACAGAGTACCGGAAGGAACGCCAATTAAAACACTGATCAGCGTGGCGAAACCCGAGATCTTTAAAGTGCGTAAGGTAATATCCAGAACCTCGGGATCGCCTGTCGCCAGTAAACGAACGGCCTCCACAAGACCCTGCCAGAAGATTTCCAAACTCCTTCAACTCCTTTGGTGGGTGTAGGATTGTAAATTCAGCTCCGCCAGCTTTGCCGCACCGGGTACGCCCGTATCCGGATCCCACCCCCGCGCCAGGTAATATTGCCGCAGCACCTCCCGCACCTTATCCCGGTCCAGCCTGCGCCCGGCGGCGGGACCAGCCGTCACCGGCTCGTCGTAAAAACGGGAGGGGTAATCGGAATCGGCGGGTTTTTCCCCGTGGCGCAGGTTGAACAGCTTCTGGAGGTTCCAGATGCGCTCTCCCGCCCTGATCACTTCCGCCGGTGTAATACCAATGCCGGTCAAGCTGGCATACAGGCGGGCAAAAAGGGTGGGACCCACGGTATGCAGCACGGGAGGGCGGATGCACATCCCCAGGGCGTTGTAAACGGCAATGAGATCCTCCGCCCACCGGGACATTTTGGGTATGTTTACATCCCGGGTAACCGGATCAAAAATCTCTTTCTTCAACTCGTCCGGCATATCCAGACAGTCGTACATCTCCTCCGGGAAACCAAACTTCTCGGTAAGGTAAGGGACGGGGTTTTCGTTGTAACGGAGATTTTCCACCGGATTCCGGGTGCGCAGGTGATCCCCGCCGCGCACGCTGGTGATGTACCCCAGCGTCCAGGTGGACCAGCGGGCCCGGGGGTCTAAAAGGAAACACTCCAGCCCCTTGACTTCCACGGCATATCTTGATGCTCCGGGAAAATGCCGCGCCGCCCTCCTGACGCCTTCGGCCAGCACATCCCCCATACCCCGGCGGTGGGCAATCATGTCGAGTAAAGAGATGGTAGCCCGTTCGTCTCCCCAGGTGAGGGGGAATCCCAGATCCTTTTCCCCGATCAGCCCTTTTTCGTACAACTCCATGGCAAAGGCCACCACCGCCGCTGCGGAAACCATATCCATGCCCAGGCGCTGGCAGGTTTCGGTAAGCATGGCGATGGCCGGCAGGTTGTTGATATCACACCCGGCTCCAAAGCCGATCACCGGTGTAATTTCCAGATCTTTAAGTCTCAGGCCGGCGTAAGGTCCTTCCTTCACTTCCACCCAGTGGGCACAGGCAATGGGACAGGCCATACAGGCCACACCGCGGGTACTGTACCCGGGCAGGACCTTGCGGCTGCGGGTTTCCACCCAGCCGTCAATGGCACCGCGCTGGTAATTGCGCCCCGGCAGGGCCCCAAACTCCTGGTAGGGCAGGCTGGCCAGCATGGTGCCGAAGCGGGAAAAGGAACCGTAAAAGGGAGAAGAAAAGATGGCCTTACGGGTGTCATCCACCGCCTGCAGGAAATCCTTCCGGTGAGCCACCCGCACGGCACCCCGGCCCCGAACCGCTACGGCCTTCAGGTTCTTGCTGCCCATTACCGCCCCCAGCCCCGTGCGGGCCCAGGCATCAAAAGGGCCGTTTTCTATACTGGCAAAGCGGACCAGGTTTTCGCCGGCCTGGCCAATAGCCGCCACCTGGATGGCGTCATCGTCCAGTTCCCGGCGGATCCGGCGCACCGTCTCCCAGGCATCCCGCCCCCAGAGGTGGCCCGCCGGTAAAATTGTTGCCTGGCCGTCACAGATCCATACATAAACCGGCGCGGCAGCCTTTCCCCGGATGATCACCCCGTCAAATCCGGCAAACTTAAGCTCGCTCCCCCAGAAGTTGCCGGAGTTGGCCGTGCCAAACAGGCCGGTGGCGGGCGAGAGGGCGGAAGCTTCGGTGCGGGAAGCGGTGGGCACCGTCGTCCCCACCAGCACTCCCACATTAAAGGCAAGGACATTTTCCGGACCAAGGGGGTCGGCACCGGCGGGAATTTCTTCATACAGCAAACGGGCGTTAAACCCCAGGCCGCTTAAATACTCCCCGGCCCAGTCCTGCTCCACCTGGCGTTCCCTTATTTTCCCGGCAGTGAGGTCGATATCCAGGATTTTGCCGCTGTAACCGTACACGCATTTACCCCCTCTCTATCCCGCCGCCCCGGCTGCTTCAACCACCCGCAGGGCTCCCGCAGGGCAGGCCAGGGCACATTTTTTGCAGCCGTGGCAACAGGATGAAAAGGTAATGGCAAATGTACCGTCAAACTCATGCCTGGTAACAAAAATATAGGCTCTGGTAAGGTTGAACTCGCCATGGTGGGTAATGGCACAGGTCAGGGCACAGGTGCAACAGCCGGTACACTTGCCGGGGTTGACCGCCAGCTCCTTGGCCATGAACGTACCCCCCGAAAATAACGTCAACTAAGAATTTCTCCGGTCAGCCCCCGATAACCTGCCGTACGCAAATAAAAAACACCGTGAAGGTGTTGTACAAAAGGAACTTGAACTATGCCTTTTTCCCGTAAAACCCCAGCATGACCCTGTGAATGGACGGTATTCCCGGCGGGACGAAAGCCACCCGGTCGCCGTCCTGCAGGAGATGGCTCATTTTTTCCACCCGGCCATTGACAAAGACCACTTCCACCTGCTCTTCAGGTATTTCCAGACGCTTTAATAGAGCCCCGGGAGTATCACCGGGAGCGATTTCCACATGCAGGGGGAAAGGCCAGCCCCGGTGGGAAAAAATTTTCATCAACGGGCCGAAGGCCCGCAGTTCTATTCTGGCCATCGCCGTCACCTCGCCTTTTAGCCGCAGGCCGGGCATCCGGAGTCCCGATCTATGGAAACTTCATAAAAGGTCATGGACAGGGCGTCATAGGTGAGCAAACGGCCGACCAGCAAATCGCCAAGTCCCAGGAGGTACTTGATGGCTTCCGTGGCCTGGATGGTACCGATAACACCCGGCACGGCCCCCAGGACCCCCAGTTCCGCGCAACCGGGGACGTGCGGATCCGGTTCGTGCGGGAAAATACAGCGCAGGCAGGGACCCGCCCCCGGCATCATGGTCATCACCTGCCCGGCAAAAGCCAGCACACCGCCGTAGATAAAGGGTTTCCCCAGGCGCAGGCAGGTTTCGTTGAGCAGGAAACGGGTGGCAAAATTATCGGTGCAGTCAACAACAATGTCATACCTCTCGATCAAGGACACGGCACTGGCGGCGCTCAAACGCTCAGGGAAAACCTCCACCTGCACGTCCGGGTTTAGAGCCACCAGCTTATCCCTGGCCGATTCCACCTTGGGCCGGCCGATATCGCCGGTGCGGTGCAGGATTTGCCGCTGGAGGTTGGACAAATCCACCACGTCGGCATCCACCAAACCCAGGCGCCCCACCCCGGCAGCGGCGAGGTAGTAGGCCACCGGTGAACCAAGGCCGCCGGCCCCCACCACCAGTACCCCGCCGCGCAACAGCTTCTTCTGCCCCTCAATGCCCACGCCGGGGAGGAGGATGTTCCTCTGGTAGCGCTTCTGCTGTTCCCGGGTCAGTTCCTGCATATTCCCCAACACCTCTTTACCTGTCTTATCCCCCACCTACCGGCGGGAACAGGGAAACACGGTCGCCGGGCTGCAAAACGGCATCCATGGCCGCGTGGCGCCCGTTGACCAGGGCCGTAAAGACCTGGTTTCGGGGAATGCCCAGGCTGTCCACAAGTTCGGCCACGGTACTTCCTTCCGGGCACTCTACTTCTATACTCCGGCCGAAACGGGCCCCGGGAATGTACTTCTCCAGTCCGCTGAAAACTCGCACTTCCAGCCGCAAGCAACATACCCCCGTTATTACGAAAGGCGGCAGGACACCCCTGCCCGGGGTACCCTGCCTGCCACTGAATTAGAAGTTAAATACCTGATCCAGTTCCTCCTCCTTGACGTCAAAGACCGTGTTGTGGGGCGGCAGTTCTTCCAGGCTGAAGAACTCCGGCAACCGGTCGTCGGCGCTGGTGAACCCGGCTTTAAGGTTAAATTCCCTTTCCACTTTCAATACCTGCTTGCCCAGGTTGAGCGCGTCATCCACCGTTAAGGCAAGGCCGTACCTGGCGTTAAGCAATTCCACAATGGTGGGCATTCCCTCGGGGTTGTCCAGGACGGCAAAGGCCACAAAGAGACACAATCCGGTACTGTCTATGAACGCGGTGGCAATTTGCAGGTTCCGGGAAAGCTCCACCTGGCTTTCAGGTTTCAACGGGTCCACATAGCCGCCTACCTTGAGGATGTTGGCCGTTACGGCGTACCCGGCGGTATGATCCGCTCCCATGGGCGTGGTGGCGTAGGTAACGCCGTTACCCTTGCAGGCCCGCGGGTCATAGGCGGGGATGCCCTGGCCCTTCACAGCGGGCACGCGGGTCACACCGTAAACCCGGCCGGCGTTGGCCGAACCGCTGCCGATAATCCGCCCCAGAGGTGTACCCTTGGCCACCTCTTCTAAAGCCTTAACAGCAGCTTCACCATCGCCAAAAGGTATCACCCCGGCCTCCATGAGCACACCCAGGGTGCACCCTGTCTCAATGGTGTCCAGGCCCACGTCGTTGCAGATGTAGTTCAGTCTGGCGATTACATCCAGGTCGCCGATTTCCAGGTTCGGCCCAAAGGACCAGGCGGTTTCATATTCAATGGGGGCACAGACCTTGCCGTCGGGCATGGGATATACGTTTGAACACCGCATGACGCAGCCGGGGTGGCAGGCATGGGTGGCCTTTCCGCCGCGGGCAACGGCCACCTCGGCCAGCTTCTCCCCGCTGACCTCAGCAGCTTTGTCAAAACGGCCAAAGCGGAAGTTTCTGGTGGGGAGGGTGCCCGCCTCATTGATGATGTTCATCAGCACGTTGGTACCATAATTGGGCAGGCCCTGCCCGGTTACGGGGTGGCTTTGTAAAATCTGGGCAAACTTCCTGGCCGCCGCCTTAAACCGCTCGGGTTCTTTGACCGGGACATCAAAGGTGGCGGGGCTGTCCACCACGATGGCCTTAATTTTCTTGGAGCCCATTACCGCCCCCAGGCCGCCCCGGCCGGCATAACGGCTGCTGTTGCCTTCGCCGTCGTTATTGGTTACTCCTGCGGCAAGCATGAGCATTTCCCCGGCAGGACCAATGGTAATTACGCCCACCTTTTGACCGTACCGCTCCCGGCAGATGGCCGTCACCTCATAGGTACCCTTGCCGGCCAGGTCGTTGGCGGGCAATAATTCCGCCCCATCTGGAGTAACCTTAAGCAAATACCAATCGCTGCCTGCGGGTTTGCCCTCCAGAATGATGGCCTTGATGCCCAGGCTGGCCAGCTTTTGAGAAGTAATACCGCCGGCATTGGCTTCCTTAATCCCTCCGGTGAGGGGGCTCTTGCCTCCCACAGACAGGCGGCCCGATGACGGAGCATTGGTGCCGGAGAGCAGTCCCGGGGCGATGACCAGTTTGTTGTAGGGACCGAGAGGATCACAGGTGGGCGGCACCTCTTCTAAAACCAGCTGGGACGTCAGCCCCCTACCCCCAAGGGTAAGGTACTTTTCCGGAACTTCTTCAAACTTGACTTCCCCGGTGGTCATGTTCACTCGCAGGAACTTGGACACCGTTCTTTTCCTCCTTTTTTAATCTTTTTGTTTTTCCTAAGCCATACATTTTTTATCTATACATAAACTCTTATACAAACTCTTATACAATTTTTATGCCACCCTGCATAAATCCTGCCGTATGCCTTCGCCACATACATAAGTAATGCACCATTTTGATACGCCCTACCTGCTCCATTACAGGGCACCAGCATCACAACAGGACACTTTCACTAAAAATGATAGGAGAGATTTGACTCTCCTATCATCAGCTGATGATTACATTTTACATTGCCTGCCGGTAGATGTCAATTATATCGTCCAGGGTGGCCAGGCGCGGGTTGGTCAGGCTGCAGGCATCTTTCATGGCGTTTTCGGCCATAATGGCCAGGTCTTCCTCCTTCACTCCCAGGCCGGCGAGACCGGAAGGAATACCCACATCTTCCGACAGTTTCTGAATGGCGAAAATAGCCTTTTCAGCGGCCTCGCGCACGGAAAGCCCCTCAATGTTTTCGCCTAAAGCCACCGCAATGTCGGCAAACCGCTGCGGGCAGGCAATCAGGTTGAAGCGGCAGACATGGGGGAGCAGGATGGCGTTGCACACCCCATGGGGAAGATTATAGAAGCCGCCCAGCTGGTGGGCCATGGCGTGGACGTAACCCAGGCTGGCGTTGTTGAAAGCCATGCCGGCCAGGAACTCGGCATAGGCCATCTTGTCCCGGGCTTCCATGTTCTGGCCATTGGCCACGGCCTGGCGCAGGTTGCCGGCAATTAACTTCATGGCCATCAGGGCCGCCGAATCGGTAACCGGGGTGGCCATGGTCGAAACATACGCTTCCACGGCATGGGTTAAAGCATCCATCCCGGTAGCGGCGGTGAGGGCCGGGGGCATGCCCACCATGAGCAGCGGGTCGTTAATGGCCACGTTGGGGGTAACCCGCCAGTCCACAATGGCCATTTTTACCTTCCGGTCGGTATCGGTAATAATGCAGAAACGGGTCATTTCGCTGGCCGTCCCGGCGGTGGTGTTCACGGCAATGAAGGGGGGCATGGGTTTGCTGGACTTGTCCACGCCTTCATAATCCCGGATGTTGCCCCCGTTGGTGGCTACAATGCCGATACCCTTGGCGCAATCGTGGGAACTACCGCCACCCAGGGAAATGATCATGTCGCACTGGTTTTCCTGGAACACTTTTAAGCCGTCATGGACGTTGATGTCGGTGGGGTTGGGCTCGGCCCCGGCAAAGATAATGGCCTCGGCGCCGGCCTCTTCCACCTGCGCCTTAATCTGGTCGGCCATGCCGGATTTGGCCAGGTAGGCATCCGTTACAATGAGCACCCTCCTGCCGCCGAGAATTTTCACCTGTTCGCCAACCTTTTTGTGAGCCCCAATACCCATGAGGTTCACCGTAGGGATGTAATACCCGTAAACCTGTTCACCCAATGCCATTAAAACCGCCTCCTGTACTTAATGTTTTGGGAGAGGAATAAACAATCATATTTATTCCTCTCCTTGCAAGAATTTTTATTTTTCGATTATTTAAAGTAAGGCAATATTCATGCCAGAGATAAAAATCTTGAAATTCGCTGCGTTTAAGGCAACCCTGCGTTGACAGCGTTCCATTACGGGACAAAAGCTAAGCCAATTTGGAGCGGGGAGTTTCAATTTAGTAAATTTTGAAACGAATTTTGAAGCGGTCCTGTCAAGAAAAAAACCGCTTTCGGCGGGAAAGCGGTTGGCCTGCCGTGTGTGAAAAGCCAAACTCGCCGGTGGATACCGGGCGCAGGGTGTACATCACGAAAAACGCCGGAGCGAGGGTGCGACGACGTGCCCTGTAATTAGCTGTTTCCTGCCTCGCCCTGCATTTCTTTTAATTTCCGGTAGAGGGTATTCCGGCCGATACCCAGTATACGGGCGGCCAGGGTAATGTTGCCGCGGGAATAAACCAGGGCCTGATTGATGGCTTCCCTTTCCATTTCCTCAATGGTTGCGGGAGGCGGGCAGGGCAGGCCCCTGCGGGACATCACTTCCAGCACCCTTTTTTCCAGTACCTTTAACAAATGAAAAACCCGTGGCAGTTCCCCGTCCTCGAGGCCGGCCAGGAAATCCTTCGAACGCACCAGGTTTTGCAGTTGGGCCAAAGAAGGCGAGCCTTCCGGTCGATCATCCGGGGACGCTGACCCCGGCTTTTTGAAACGGTTCAGAGCACCGGTTATGCGGCTGGAGAGGTGGCCGGGTAAAATTACCGTGCCGTCGCACAGGGCCGCGGCCTGGTGGATGGCATTAACCAGTTCCCGCACGTTGCCCGGCCAGGAATATTGCATCATGATTTTCATTGCTTCAGGGGAGATTTTTATACTCTGGCCTGTTCCATGTCCGGCAAGCTCCTTCAAAAAATGATTGACCAGCACCGGAATATCTTCTTTGCGTTCCCTTAAAGGGGGAAGATGCAGCCGCACCACGTCAAGCCGGTAAAATAAATCTTCCCGGAAGCTCTTTTCCCTGACGGCCTGCTCCAGATCCACATTGGTGGCGGCAATTACGCGGACATCGGTTTTAATGGGCTTTTCTCCCCCCACCCGCATGAACTCCCCGGTTTCCAGCACCCGGAGGAGCTTAACCTGGATGGACAGGCTGGCCTCACCAATTTCATCCAGGAATAGTGTACCATGGTTGGCCAGCTCGAAAATGCCTCTGCGCTGGCCGGTGGCGCCGGTAAAGGCACCCTTTTCGTGGCCAAACAACTCGCTTTCTAAAAGATTTTCCGGCAGCGCACCGCAGTTAACGGGAATAAAGGGGCGGTCGCTCCGGTGGCTGGCCGCATGGATGAAGCGGGCCAGCACTTCCTTGCCGGTGCCGGTTTCCCCCTGGATGAGCACGTTAACATCCTTGCGGGCAATTTTAAAAGCCACGGAAAGAAGCTGGTTCATGGCCCGGCTGTTCCCGACAATTATTCCCGCCCGGGCGGCAATATGACCCCATTCGGCGGTGGAAAGCCTTTTTTTCCTCTCTTCAGCACCACCGGCAAAATCAAGGGCTTTATCGATCAAGGCCTCGATTTGCGAAATGTCCTCGAAGGGCTTTTCAATGTAATCGTAAGCCCCCAGTTGAATGGCCCTCACGGCCGTCCTGGTAGTGCTGTACCCCGTCATGATAATGACTTCACAGCCGGGCTGCACCTTTTTTACCTCCTGGAGCAGGAACAGGCCATCGAAATCGGGCAGCTTTAAATCAACCACCGCCACGTGAAACTTCTGGTCGTTAATGGCCTCGCGGGCCTCCCGGCCACTTGTAGCTACGGTTACCCGGTACCCTTTTCTTTCCAGCAGGCAACGGAAAAAGGTGCCTACCTCCACTTCATCATCTACCACCAGGATACGTGCCTGAAGAGACAAAATAATCCCTCCGGGAACAGGCTGAATTTAGAACTAAAGCATGAAAAACCTAGGACCGGCCCTCCTCCAAAGGGAGGACCAGCGTGAAGGTGCTTCCTTCCCCCGGGCGGCTCTCTACTTCGATGGTCCCCCCGTGGGCCCGGGCAATGCCAAGGCTCACGCTCAACCCCAGCCCGGTACCCCGGGAAGCTTCTTTCGTCGTAAAAAAGGGATCAAAAACCCGGCTCATATTTTCAGGGGAAATTCCCTGCCCGTTATCCTGAACAGTCACGACTACATAACGCCGCCCGTTTTCATCCCTGCGCACCCCGGTGCGGATATGAATATACCTTTCCCTTTCCACCCCTTCTAAAGCATCCCGGGCATTGAGCAACAGGTTGATCAAGACCTGATCGAGCTGCTGCCCGTTGGCGGCCACCCTGGGCAGGTCCGGGGCCAGGTCCGTGTAGACATTTATCCCGTTCCGGTTAATCTGATATTTAACCAGGCTCAGCACCCTTTCCACCACCTCATTGAGGTCGGTGGGAGCTACCACCGGCGGCTCCTGGCGGGCAAAGGTGAGCAGGTTCTGGATTATTTTTTTGCAGCGCAGGCCGCAGGTAACGACATCCTTGAGCAACTGGGAAGCCGGGTGTTCAGGCTCAAGCTCACGCTGCAGCATCTGGGCGTTGCCAATGATCACGGTCATGGGACTGTTAAGTTCGTGGGCCACTCCCGCGGCCATTTCACCTATGGCCGCCAGCTTGGCCGACTGGATCAGTTGAGCCTGCATTTGCACCCGCGCCCGGAAGGCTTCCTCCCATTCCCGCTTGGCCTGGACCACTTCCTCGTAAAGCCGGCGGTTCTGGATGCAGATGGCCAGCTGATCCGCCAGCTGCCGGGCAAAAGTTAAATCATTTTGCGAGTAGATATTCTTTTCCCGGGTGCCGATTACCAGCATACCAATGATGTTTTGCTTCACCTTAAGGGGGTCCAGGATCAGGCAATTGAGTTCGAACTGCCGCACGGGAAGCTCCTCAAGAATTTTCCCGTCGCCGGCAATACACAGGTACACCTGTTCTTGCTGTTTTCTAATGATCTCCCAGAGCACCGAATTCCGGGGCACCACCAGGCCGTTGCACGGCAACGGAGGCTGCGTGGCCACCAGGCGCAGCTCACTGCCTTCCAGCGTGATCAGGCCCAGAAAATCACACGGAATAACCAGGGGAAGGTTTTCATAAACTCTCTGCACGATCATTTCCAGGGACATATCAATATTGATATCCCGGCTCAACTGGTGGATGATCTCCAGGCGGCGGTTCTGGATAACAATTTCCCGGTTGCGTTTTTTCAACTCCACGTAATAATTCAGCTTGGATGACCTGACTCCCGTCAAATTCTCAATCAGCCTGGCTTTGTCGTCAATCAACCTGAATCCCTCTCTTCAAGGTCAGAGCAAAAAGGTTATCCAAATCCCTTTCGGTTACATCCCGCGGGTTGGTAATAATGCAGGCGTCTTTCAGGGCGTTTTGGGCAAGATTGTTTATACGCTCCTCCGACAGGTCCCCCACGGTAATTTTATCCGGTATATCAAGATCCCGGGCCAGCCTGCGTACCGCCTGGATGGCCCTTTCCGCCGCCTCCCATGTACTCAGTCCTGCAATATTCTCGCCCATGGCCTCGGCTATCCGGGCGAATTTTTCCACACAGGCGATCATGTTAAATTCCATTACATATGGCAAAAGGATGGCATTGGTTTCTCCATGATGCAAATCCAGCTGCGCGTCCAGCTGGTGGGCCATGGCATGGGTGGCCCCTAAAATGGCGTTGGAGAAGGCCAGACCGGCCTGTAAAGCAGCCATGGCCATGGCCGACTTGGCCTCCAGGTTGGAGCGGCAGGCAACCGATGGACGCAGGTACCTGGCAACCAGGCGTATGGCATTCAAGGCATTTACGTCGGTAAGGGGGGTTGCAGCCAGGGATACAAAGGACTCGATGGCGTGGCTTAAAGCATCCAGCCCGGTAGCGGCCGTCAGCCTGGCGTCCTTGGTCTGGAGTACCACAGGGTCGATAATGGCTATGTCGGGCACCAGGGATTTGGAAATAATGGTCATTTTGACCTTGCGCCGGGTGTCAACGATGATGGCAAACTGGGTGACCTCGGACCCCGAACCGGCCGTGGTGGGCACAACCAGCAACGGCGGGAGGGGGCGGGTGATCTTGTTGACCCCTTCATAATCCTGGATCACTCCCCCGTTGGTGGCCAGGATGGCCACGGCCTTGGCCACGTCAATGGGGCTGCCTCCTCCCACGGCCAGAATGGCATCGCAGCCCGTGTCCTGGTAGCGCTTGACCCCTTCGATCACCTCGTAATCCTTCGGGTTGCTGGTCACCTCGAACCACACCTCAAAGGAGAGGCCGGCCTCCTTGAGCCGGTCGATGGCCCTGTCCACCCACCGGTTGGCCACCACCCCCGGGTCGCTGATGACAAAAAGTTTGGTCGCTCCCAGGCGCAGGGCGCTTTCACCCACCTGGCTTAAGGCTCCCAGGCCGAAAATAATTTCGGGAGCCACAAATTTGCTGATCATCCGCATGGGCTTTCTCTCCAGAATATTTTTTCTAATTGTTTTAATTCTGTATCACCGGGAAAATTCCTGTCGGAAAAAAAACCCCCCTGGGAAAGGGGGGGTTCGTGCAGGGACTATTTTTCCTCCATGAAGCCAAACAACCCATAATCCTTCCTTGCCACTCCCGTGCGCTCCGCAGCTTCTTCCACGGCCCTGGCCACGGCAGCCACCACGTCCCCGTTAAATACCGAGGGGATGATATTCTCTGCGTTAAGCTGGTCACCGGATATAACGCCGGCAAGGGCATATGCTGCGGCCAGGCACATCTCCTCGTTTATGGTCCGGGCGTGGCAGTTTAAAGCCCCCCGGAAGACCCCGGGAAAGGCCAGGGCATTGTTCACCTGGTTGGGATAATCGGACCTTCCGGTGGCGATGACCTCAGCCACCCCGTAAATTTCCTCCGGCTCCACCTCCGGGTCCGGGTTTGCCAGGGCAAAGACCACGGCCCGGGGGGCCATTTTCATGATGTCCTCCCGCTTTAAGAGGCCCGGTCCTGAGACCCCAATAAACACATCCGCCCCCTGGAGTACCTCCTTTAAGCTGCCGTGGACACACTGCTCGTTGGTGTTGGCGGCAATCCACTGCTTGTGCGGTTCTTTGGGCGGGTTATCCCGTGCAATGGCCCCTTTTCTGTCGCAAACGATGATCTGCTGCACCCCGGCACTTTTGAGGATTTTGACGATGGCCAGCCCTGCGGCACCGGCACCGCTAATAACTACTTTTATAGCGTTAATGTTTTTCCCGGCCACCTTTAAAGCATTAATGAGAGCCGCCAGGGTCACAATGGCCGTCCCGTGCTGGTCATCGTGGAAAACGGGTATATCCAAAAGCTCCCTTAATTTTTCTTCTATGGTAAAGCATTTGGGGGCGGCGATGTCTTCCAGGTTTATACCGCCAAAGGCGGGGGCACACGCCACCACCGCGCTAATTATCTCTTCGGGTTCGTGTACGTCCAGGCAGATGGGGATGGCATCTACACCGGCGAACTGCTTAAAAAGGGCGGCTTTACCCTCCATCACGGGCAGGGCGGCCACGGGGCCGAGGTTGCCCAGCCCCAGCACGGCCGAGCCATCGGTAACTATGGCCACAAAATTGCCCTTCATGGTGAGCTTGTAGGCCGCCAGGGGATTTTCAGCCAATGCCCTGGATATGCGGGCTACACCGGGAGTGTAAACGAGCGAAAGGTCCTCCCAGTCGGCAATGTTTTTTTTCAATTTTACCTCAATCTTGCCTCCCAGGTGCTTTAAGTAAATCCTGTCCGCAATGTGGAGCACCTCCACCCCGGAAAGCTCCCTCAAGCGCCCGGCCAACCTGGACAGGCTCTCCGCGGCATCCAGCCTCACCATTAAATCCCTGATGATATACCGTGGCGTAGCCGAAACCAGGTCTATGGCACCGAGGTTCCCCCCTTCGGCGGCAATAACTTCCAGCACCCCGGCCAGTACCCCCGGGCGGTTGGCCAGTTTTAGTCTGATAACCACGTTTAGAAAAAGGCCCATGAATAATACTCCCCCCGTTTTATTTGTAGAAAGACGCCCCTGAAAACCCAAAGCCTTGTGCTATGGATTGAGCGGGGCTTCGCCCGAGAAGGGCGAATTAATTGCTTCTCTCATATGTTCCCATGGGTATGCACCTGTACTCACAGCCTGTGATTTCAGCCCCCTTGTCGTCGGGTCAACGGGTGCAACCCGGCAAACCTCCGTGGGAAAAGAAAAAACCTGGTATCGAGTAGGAGGGGGCGGCTAGCCCCCGTCCTCTCACACCACCGGACATGCGGGTCCGCATCCGGCGGTTCACCAAGCTTGACGAAGACTTTGATAGCGCCCGGTTAAGCTCATCAGGCCCTGGGACTGCCAGTAAGCGTTGCCCAGGGCTCTATTCATTGGCCCGTGGGCCATCCGCCATGGCCCTTTGCGAGCGTTGGCGAATTCATGTACTACCCATTCAGGCAGTCCCAGTGCACGTAGCTCGCGGTACCTTGTCCGCACTCGCTTCCACTGCTTCCAGAGGCATATGCGCAGCCTCCTCCGCATCCAGCCTTCCAGGTTCTTGAAAATGCTGGGCGTTTCGGCCAGGGCAAAGTAGCCCATCCACCCGCCCAGGTAAGCGTTTAACCGCTCTATGCGCTCAGCCATGCTTACGGGTTTATTCCGGGAGGTTATTTCCCGGATTTTCATCTTCACCCGTTTGATGGTTTGCGGTGCTAGGCGGATAAGGATTTGCCCTGCTTTGGCTTTGTACATGCTAAACCCCAGGAATTTCAGTTTCCATGGCCGGTCTACCGCGCTTTTCTGCTCGTTAATTTTGAGCTTCAACCGCTCCTGCAGGAACTTACGGATACTGGTCATGACCCTTTCTCCCGCCCGCTTGCTTTTGACATATACGTTACAGTCATCGGCATAACGGACAAACTTGTGGCCCCTCTTTTCCAGTTCTTTGTCCAGGTCGTCCAGCAGGATGTTAGCCAGGAGCGGGCTTAAAGGTCCACCTTGCGGCGTCCCTTCCACCGTCTCTATGACCACTCCGTTCACCATGACGCCTGCCTGGAGATAGCGGCGGATAAGGGTGAGTACCCTCTTATCCGTCACTTTCCGGGCCACACGGGCCATGAGAATGTCGTGGTTTACCCGGTCAAAGAATTTCTCTATGTCCAGGTCCACCGCCCATTCGTATCCTTCTTCCACGTATTGACGCGCTTTCCTTACCGCGTCATGGGCTCTCCTCCCAGGCCGAAACCCGTAACTGGCCTCTGAAAATTGCGGGTCGAAGATGGGCGTCAATACTTGCAGGAGCGCCTGCTGGATCAGGCGGTCCATTGCGGTGGGTATCCCTAATAGCCGTTTGCCTCCCCCGGGTTTCGGGATTTCGACCCGGCGCACGGGCATCGGTCTATAGGTACCTGCGAGCAGTTCCTCCCGGATGCGCGGCCATTCGGCACGGATTTGGTCCCGTAGCCGTTCGGTCGGGATGCCATCTACGCCGGGCGCGCCTCCGTTTCGCTCTACCCGCTTCAGGGCGGCCAGCATGTTCTCCCTGGCCACCACCTGCTCCATCAGGCCGCTATCCTGACCCCCGCGAGGTGTCGCCCCGCCTTGTGCCGGAGAAGGACTCGGCCCTCCCGCGGTCCCCCGTGGCTTCACCACTTCCTCCCGCGGGCAGGCCCCTTCCGGGGTTTTCTGCTGTCTTCGCCCTTCTCGCGAACGCATCGGTCTCACCTCTGACTTGATGTTCGGGCCTTCCCCTGGAGTTCATGACCCAGGGT
>DYEX01000088.1 GCA_020725525.1 Desulfovirgula sp. | reverse complement strand
TTCACCCAACAGCAGAACCTGAAGGTCGACCTGGGCAACGGCAAGTCCGTCTGGGTGAGGGGCGACGTCTTCGCCAACGACAAGAAGGGCCTGAACGGCAAAATGGCGGTCCGGGTGGATCAACTGGATTCCGCCACGAGACAGGCCCTCCGGAACGCGGGCGTCACGGAGAAAAACGGATACCTCCTCATCGGCGATGCCAGGAACAACCCGAACGTACAGGTGGGCTGGCAGCGTATGGAGAAAGGGAGCTACGCATGGGACAGCTGGACCAACTCCAACCAGGTGAATCTCAACGTGAAAGCCTACAATGCGATCTGGGGGGAAGATATAATGAAAGGCGGCGGCTTCGCCACTATAAGCATCCTGCCGCGTAAGAACACGCCTCCTCCTGGACCGATACCTCCGGGTCCCGGTGGTGGCGGCGGTGGTGGTTCCGGTGGTGGCGGCAGTGGTGGCTCCGGTGGTGGTGGCTCCGGCGGTGGCGGTGGTTCCGGTGGTGGTGACGGGGAACCTCCCGTGCCGGTGTCCGAGTCCTACCACGGCACCGTGACCGTCGAAAAGAACCCGCCCTACGTCTTCACCGTGTGGCACCGGCTGAAGGACGGCTCGCTGCCGAAGATGACCTGCACGGTCTCCTGGAAAGACGTCCGCAAGGAGATCGAGATGTCCGACGGCAGCGTGGTCCGCATTCCCGTGTCCGTGGTGAAGGTGGATGCGTACCACAACGTGCACCGGTACGCGGGCAAGGGCTGGATCAGTGTGGTGCCTTCGGTGCGCACCGAGCTGATCACGGGTTCCTCCGGGCGGGTGAGCCACGTCTGGAGGTACGAGAAGGCGGCTCAGCCGGACTCTACCGTCCACTACCTGCTGCACCTGGCCGACGGCAAAATAATTGACGTGCATTTCAACGTGCCGGTGAACGGGTTCACCACGTCGATTTTGCCGCCGCAGGGCGGGGAGGACAGATTCCCGCTGGAGTTCGAAAAGAGCCTGAAGGACAGGGAGACGGTGAACTTCTAGTCGACACCCCGGGATTACCCC